>JAJZDN010000013.1 GCA_021805985.1 Planctomycetota bacterium
TGGACTACGGCTTTTGAATATCAATAATCCAAACCTGTCCACGACCATTGAACAATAGCGGCACCAGTAATAGGGCCGCCAAGGCGCGGGCTTTGGCGGTCCTTTTTCGCTCCAGCGAGATAAGCCGCATGGCAGCTCTGGGCGGGTGCCGGAGGAAATTAAACTGCTGCTTTTTCGTTCCACAATCCGGTCGGAACAGGATATTATGAATCTTGTTACCGCAGAAGAAACAAGCCCGTTTCACGCGTTGGATGATGCCGATATGTCGGCTCATACCCGATGAAAAAATCGCATAAGGTTAAAAGGATGCCAATGGCCAAAATTGCTACGACACGGCGCAAATCATCAATGTCCAATGAGCCTTTGTGGTTTAGCATTCATCCTCATATTATTGCGTTTTCCGCCCGTCGCAAGCAGTGCATGGACCGATGCATGATCATGGTCGCCAATTGGCTGGGCGGCTTGCTGGTGCTGACTTTCCTGACACTTTGGCCCTCTGCAATATCGCCTGTATGTGCAGCAGCCCGGAACGAAGCGGCGTTACCGTCGCATCACCACCATGGTGCCAGTCGCGATCACGTCGGCATTTATCAGTCTCGTGCACCCGGATGGCCAAAAAGTATCGCTTCCGCTCTGGCCTCGCGCCTGCAGGCCGCCGGCATGACGCCCGTCGTCTTATCCAGCCGCCAGTTGACCCATCCCGCCATGCTCAACGCGCGCCATTTGTCTGTGCTTATTCTGGTGAATCCCGCGATGATACCGGCAGGTGCAGTCGCTCCCATCCAGAGTTACATCCGATCCTCCGGATTTCTCGTATCGCTTGGTGCCCCAGCATTTACCAATATGGAATTCCGTTTAGGTTCACGTTGGGACACAGAGTCACAGGCGCTGCGGCGCATAAAAAAGATCATACACAATCACCCGATGGCTTGGCCACGCCACGCCCGGACCTGGAAGCAAGCAACCTCTAGTCCCACGACACCATCCAAGGTGGACATACTCAAAACCCCATCGCGACTTCCGCCCAGTGTAATGTATGGCTATAAATTTCGTTTCCATCTCAATGGCTGGTGTAACTTCCGAAGCCCACCCATCACGGTGCCCGCACAAAATCACTATACCGTGTTCTGGGCTAAGGGCGGCCCGCATGCCCGTCAACTGGACATTGAATGCGATGAGCATGACGGGTCCCGGTGGATTGCCGTGGTGGCTCTGCGATCCTATTGGACGCGGTATGTCCTGCCGGAGACTGCTTTTCGTGCGTGGCCAAATCCTCCGGTGGCCGGCCGGTTCTTCCCCGGTGACCATTTACACCTGCCGCATGCCACGACGATCTCCTTCGGCTTGGCCAACGGGTTTACCATGGAAAAAAATGGTCGGTCATATACCATTGATGTCGCGGGCGTTGGTACCGCCAGGCTCCCCGCGAAAGATTCTCAATCCTTCGCAATGGCCCTTGCCTCAAAGTTTCATAGTGCGCCGCCGATGATCCACATGATCTCGCCGGCCTATAAATTATTTCCCGTAACCGATATGCACACCTTGGTAGTTGATCCGCGGCAGGCGATTGCTCCGCGAACCGCGCTTCCAACGCCCAGTTCAACGATGGGATTGTACCCTCGCGCCCAAGCCACGGGATTAGATCAACACCTGGCTATGCGTTATGTCCCGTTATTGAATTGCCTGGGGGACAAAGGCCGCTTTGTTGCTATCGCGGCAGCGCTGGAACTTCCTTCCACCGCCGCTCGCACCGGCCAAGGCAGCACGTTAAGCATCCCCATTACCGACGGCGCATTTTTTGCTTCCCCAGCCGTGCAAGATTGGCTGACTGCGGTGATCAAGCGTGTACAACAGGGACTATATCTCGCGGAAGGCGGCGCCGAACGTTACGCCACCTTTGGCAATACCCCGCTGCAATTTGGCGCAGTGGTTAATAACAAAGGCCCTTTGCCCCAAGCCGTTCGCGTGGTCAGTACCTTCACCACCGCCCACGGGAAGATCGCCTATCAGCACACGTTTACGGGAATTATTCGCCCCAACTCCGCACAAAAATTTGCCTCGAGTTGGACACCGCCCATACCAGCGCACTGGCAGCGCGTATACCAAGTAACCACAGTTCTGGAAAAGCAGAAAGCTGGAACCGAAAATGTCGTAGATCATTTGGTTGGTTCCCTGCGGGTGTTGTCGCTTCACGGCCAGCGCCATTTCGTAACAGCCCGCAACGGCCTGTTGTATTTGCATGGCAAGCCTTGGTATGTGGATGGAGTAAATTTCTGGCCTGAATCATCCATGGCACAGGAGAACGGGTCACTATATCAGCATTGGTCCAGCCGCCAATCCTATGATCCGCAAACCGTTGAGCGTAATCTGCGCGATGTAAAAGCCATCGGCTTTAATACGATTTCCATTCCCTTTGATCGCGGTGATGACCCTTGGAATGTGTTGGATGTGCTGGCCCGCGCCCGGGCGTTGGGCCTGCATGTGAACTTATCGATCACGGGCGTTGATGGTTTAGGTGGCGAAGACGGGGGGCCGGGTAAATTTAATTTTAAGGCCGTGCAAAATCTAATATCAGAACTGCATTTGACTTCCAACGCCACACTTTTTGCTTACGATATTGCCTGGGAGCCTTTCTGGGGCCGTTATAACGCCCGGCGGCGTCTGGACCCACAATGGCGAATGTGGATTATCCACCATTATGGTTCGGTAAAACACGCGCAGGAAGTTTGGCATTTTCCCGTACCGCGCCGACGCGGACACGTTACTAATCCGCGTGAGGCCCAGATCATGGCCGGCCGCCACAGCAAAGCCGCGGCCATGGTGCTGGCCTACCATCGCTTTCTAAGCGCACTACTTGCCCGAACTTATGGCCACGCGATCCGGTTGATTCACAAGACGGATCCCCATCACATCGTGAGTTTTCGCATGAGTATGGCCGGCTATCCCAAGGAACCACCGGATGTTTACTATGCTTTTACCGCCCTGAGTCGCTTGGTTGATATGTTTGAGCCGGAAGCTTATGGCCATCTCATGAGCCAGTCGCCACGAAGGGTTCGTCGCGCTGCGTTCACGATTCAATATGCTCGTGCCGTCAATGCGACGTTACCGGTTATTTATGCGGAATATGGTAACTCGCAGTGGAATAATGCCCAAGATTCAGAAAGTTCCACCGCCGCCAAACGCACCGCAAAGATTTACGCCGGATTCTATCGCACCATACTTGCAGCGGGAGGCAACGGCGCAATTTGCTGGTGGTTCCCTGGCGGCTACCGCTGTGGTGAACGATCTGATTATGGCATCATCAACCCTGATCGATCGTGGCGACCGGTCACGTATGTCATCCACCATTTTGCCGCACGGATGGAACGCTCTCGCCCGCTGCCGGTGCCGCGTGTGTGGATTCGCATTCAACTCGGTGGCGGCCAATCTGAAAGCAGTATTTACCAAAGTGTCAAGAAAAAATTCTGGGCGGCCTACCAGGCCGGTACTCTGCCCGGATTAAGGGTAACGTGGACCCACGGCGTCGCGCCAACAGCCCATGCGCGTTAGTGGCCAGGTATGACGTTCTCCTTTCTTTTGCAGGATCGCTGATGAATAACAGGAGTTTTAAATTGGTTAAATCTTGGTTCAAATTTTTACTGTTCTACGGAAGTATCTTCGTTGGTGCTGCTACCGTATCGGCCGCCAGCGCCTCTGCGCAAGCGGGATTACTCGGGCCGGCCAACCCCGCCGCACTTATGCCGGCCATTATGCATGCCTACCATTCCGGCCGTGGGCAAATTGTCATTCCGCCTGGGATATACAAACTTCCGGAACCGCGCGGCGGATTTTATCTGGCTTTTGACCACCTTAAAAACTTCCGTATCATCGGAAAAGCGGTAACATTATTGCGTGCCGATCCCACTAAAGGCGGAATTAACTTTACGGATTGCCGCCATGTGACACTCGAAGGCATCACCCTGCGATGCGATCCAATTCCGTACACGCAGGGACGAATCCTCAAAGTAAATCGCCAGCAACATTATGTCGATGTCCGCATCAATGCAGGTTACCGCGCGGATTTGACCAATACCTCCCAGTTCAGCAGCGAACCGCCCAGTTGTACCATTTTCAATCCGCAAACATTCCGCATCATGTCAGGCACCCAAGATATCAACTCCAGCAAGGTAACAAAAATCGGACCGCGAGAGTTTCGTATCTACGCCCATAAAACCCGGCCGTTTCTTGGCTCGGCGCGGGCGGGTGAATTACTGGCGTTTCGCAGTTACATTCGCGAGGACATCGCCCTGGATGGCTGCAGCGATATGTGTATCCGACACGTAACCATCATGGCCGGAACAGGTTTCTGCTACCATGAAATGGGTGGCGCGGGCAACAACCGCTATATAGATGACTCGATTGTGTTTCCTCCCAAGCCCCACGGCGCGACTATTCCTCCGCTTAAGGCTTCCAATGCCGACGGCCTGCATAGTTCCATGGCCCGCCGCGGCCCCACTATCATCGGGTGTCATTTTGAAGGCACCGGCGACGACGGCATCGCCATTCACGGAACATACAGCATGTTGCAGCACGCCAATGGACGCCATTGGATCGTGCTGCTGCCGTGGCATTTAAAAAGTTACATTCAGCCCGGCGATCTCCTGAAACTATATAACCCGCATGACGGATTTCTTGGGCAGGGCCGCGCGGTGGCCGTCACGCTGTTGCCGGATTATCATCCAAAGCGCATCCCGGCTGTCAATATGGGCTTTGATGGTAAGCCACCGCAGTATTGTTATGCTGTCACATTAAATCACCCTGTTGCGGGCGCGCGGTATGCCGATCGCATCAGTGATACCAACGCCAACGGTTCCGGGTTCATTGTGCGTAACTGTGTCATTCGGAACAACCGTGCGCGGGGAATGATCATCAAAGGTGACAACGGCGTCATTGAAAATAACATGATAAGTGGCTGCTCGGTTGGCGGAATCGAAGTGGCTCCTGAATTCTGGTGGAATGAAGCCGGCAGCAGTTGCCACTTGCTTATTGAGGGTAATACCATTAAGCATGTAGGGTACGCCACGCTGAACTTGCCGTATTGTTTTCAAGCCGGTGCCATCAGCGTCGCTGCCAACACCACTGGGCCCGCGGCGGCCCTGGACCATTCAGGAATTGCCATAGTGGACAACCGATTTGTTGATGAAAACGGAATTAATCTTCTCCTGGCGGATGCGCAAGATGTATTGGTTTCCGGCAACCGATTCATCAATCCGATGCGCAACGCAATTAATCGCGGAGCCGCTTTTCACTTTGACGCGTCCAGCCTGGTATGGTTGCAACAGTGTAAAAATATTCTTCTGGCGGACAACCAAGTCGTTAAGCCGGGCGCTGCCATGAAAAAGATCGTCGGCGTGGGGACTCAGGTAAGCTTGATAAAAGGAGTCGATTCCGGCTTTAAAGTGCGTGCAGTTCCCGCCGGTACGCTGCCAGCCGTGCGGGCAGGCACGGACAGCGCCGGCAGGTAGGAGTGTCGAAATATCAAAAGTTCGCCCCGTACTCAACTGTGAGTGCTGCCCAGGAGGTTCGCACGTCCGGTGCACCGGACGCCCACAGGTGATACGATGACAAGTGTGATGAATTGAAAGGTAATATTATGCAATCCCAAAACATGACGCGGCGCCAACTTTTACAGACCGCAGCCAGTGCTGGCGTGATCGCAGCCCTTGCAGGCTGTAGCGCTGATCCGCAGCCGCGCAACGCCATGGCATCAGCCACCACAACCTCGGCGCTCTCGCTGGATCTCACCGGTGATACCTGGACCATGCACGAAGAGGGTACGACCGAAACGGTCCCCGCCATTGTGCCGGGTGCCACGTACACCGACCTGATGCGCGCGAAGAAAATTCCCGATCCCTATTACCGGGAAAACAACGGACGAGGGGCCAGGGGCGGCTCAAATGTGTGGACATTTGAATGGGACAAATATATTAGTGAAGTCGATCCTCGGCCAATTCAGTGGGTGGCTGAAAAAAACTGGATTTACCAGCGCACTTTTCAGGTTTCAGACCAAATGCTCGCAAAGCCGCACGTTGTGCTTAGATGCCATGGCCTGGAT
The DNA here is from genome assembly GCA_021805985.1 of Planctomycetota bacterium. Taxonomy (GTDB): domain Bacteria; phylum Planctomycetota; class Phycisphaerae; order WQYP01; family WQYP01; genus JAMDCX01. The sequence continues at coordinate 6,095 of JAJZDN010000013.1, forward strand.
ACTTTGGCAAGCATCTGGATAAACGGCGCGTGGATAGGCGATGCGGATAACATGTTCCGAGATTGGGAATTCGACGCCAAGCCGCATTTAAAGGCTGGGTCAAATGACATTCGCATCCGCTTTGGTGCCCTGACGCACTCGCCCTATGTGGAAAAAAACCGCACCGCTTATAAAAATGCGCATGGCATTGATTTGAGCAATCCGCGATCATGGATTCGCAAAGGACCCTATATGTGGGGTTGGGATTGGTGCCGCCCTTTGCTCACGCAGGGAATATGGAAGCCTATTGAAATTGTCGCTTACGATGCGAAGATTACTGATCTGGGCATTATCCAGCATCATCTGGATTCCGGCGCGGTCCGGCTGGATATTCAAACTACGGTGGACGGTACTGACGATGGTGCCTACATCACCTCTCGTGTGCTATTTGATAATAAGGTCGTCGCAACCGCCTCTGCACCGGTGGTGCACGGGGCCGCCCGATGTAATGCTCAAATTAATCATCCGCAACTTTGGTGGCCCAATGGCATGGGCGATCATCCGCTATACACCGTAGAATCCCACCTTCACCAGCCCACCGGCGGAGTTGTGGAGATACTCGCTTCCACCACCAGAGCTATAGATTCCGCCAGCCGCCGTATTGGGCTGCGAAAAGTGGATGTGTTGCCGCCGAAAGATGGCGTCGCCATGCACGTTCAAATCAACGGCGTACCTGTATTTGTCAAAGGAGCCGACTGGATTCCTGCTGACAACATCCCCACACGCGTAACACCCGACATGATTCGCTGGTTCATGCACAAAGCGGTGGAGTGTAATTTTAATTTTATCCGTCTCTGGGGCGGCGGATATTATGAGCAGGATGAACTCTTTGATCTCTGTGATGAACTGGGCCTCATGCTGCAGTTTGAGTTCAAGTTTGCCAACACTGTCTATCCGGTTCAGGATCAAAAGTGGATGGATAACCTGCAAATTGAAATTGACCAGCAGGTCCGCCGCTGCCGCAATCATCCCGCGATTGTGATCTGGAGCGGCAATAACGAGATTAAGGATTTCAAAGGATATTACCATTTATTCGGGGATGTCATCGGTGGCGCGGTCCGCCGGCTTGTACCTGGCGCTTTCTATGAGGTCGGCAGCGGTGCCGCCGGAAGTGGGGACATCCACACTTGGACGGTCTGGCATAACATGGCCCCGTTTTCCCAATATCGCACCGTTGAAGGTTTTGTAACCGAGTTCGGCCTGCAATCGTTCCCTGTTCCTATGACCGTAGATTCTTATACCGACGCCTCAGACCGTACAAATCTCCATTCACGTGTTATGCGATTCCACTCCTGTGATGGAAGCGAACATGGCATTGGGGATATCATCCGGTACAACACCATGTATTTTGGACGGACGCCCGATAATTTCGATGATACACTCTGGCTTTCCCAGATCATGCAGGCTTATGGAATTCGCTATGGGGTGGAGCATTGGCGGCGCGATATGCCGCGCTCGATGGCTTCCACAATTTGGCAGTTCAATGATTCCTGGCCTGGCCCTACATGGTCCATGACAGATTACTATCGTCGTTGTAAAGCCCTCCAGTACCAGTCAAAGCATTTCTTTGCCCCGATTCTGGTTAGTGGCATACCGGATCCGAAAACCGGGATAGCGGAAATATACATTACCAGTGATCGACAGAAAGATGTCGCCGGAGATCTGCGATGGTGTGTCACTGATTTAGCCGGAAAAATCCTCAAGCAAGGCAGTATTTCTGTGGCCATCGCCGCCCGTACCAGCCGCCTCGCGCACTCTCTGGACCTTTCTGATCTGATTCACGCTCACGGAGCCGCCAATATGCTGATTTGGCCCGAAGTCCGTATCGGCAGTGCAGTTGTAGCGGACAATGTTTTATTTTTCGGTCGCCCTGTCGATTTGAAGCTCCATGAGCCTCAATTTGCAATCCAAATCAGCGGGGCTGGAAAACATTATCACCTTCGGCTCGATGCCAATGCTCCGGCGCTGTGGGTGTGGGCCAATATAAAACATAGGTCCGCCGCCTATTCCGACAATTTTGTTGCCCTGCGCCCCGGCCGTACCGCAATGCTTGAAATTACCTTGGATGCCCCCATGGCCTATGGAGAATTTCATCGCAACCTTGAGGTGCGGAGCATTCATGATCTAGCCCCTGATATGCGGGCGTAATTGGTGTGCGGCCAGTTGCCATGAGCGTGGTAGTTTTTCCGGGTAACCCGGCCGTGCAGGAAAACTTCACAAAGCCGCCGGCTCTGCCGGCGGTGGAACACTCTATAAAAACCTTCCGACGCTCCGCGATCAAACCTTACGATGTTCGAGAATTGCGCGTTATTTCGGCCCCGTCCGCAAAACTCGCCACACACGCGGTGCCAAAAACGAATACCTCCATTGTAACATCGCCCATTGGCCCGCTATTATGGAGAGTATTACCGGGCGAGAGCGAACTGATGCGACGGATTGATGAATAGCGCATGGAGGCCTTGCGATGGAATTTACCGCCATTGATTTTGAAACCGCCAATCAATCGCGGCACAGCGCCTGCGCTGTCGCGTTGGTGCGCGTGAAGAATGGTCAGGTAGTTGACCGATTCAGCACACTCATTAAACCGCCGCCCGGAGAGTTCATATTCACCTATATTCATGGCATCTCCCATCACACCGTGCGGGAGGCCAAAACATTTCAGCAGTTGTGGCCGCAGATCCAGAAATTCTGCGACGAAACTCCATTCCTAGCCGCGCACAATGCAAGTTTTGACCGCGGCGTTCTGATGTCCTGCTGCGGCTATTATGGCATTGAGCCGGCCCCCTATACGTTTGCCTGCACGGTAAAACTCTCGCGAAGCGTCTGGCCGCACCTGCCGCGACACACTCTGGATACCGTATGCCGGTATCTGAAAATCCCACTGAATCACCATCAAGCCGAATCGGACGCCGAGGCCTGTGCAAAAATTTTATTACACGCCATTAAATCCGGATTGCCCGTCGACAAGTTGGGCATCGCAGCACCCAGGGGCAGCCCGGCCGCCTCGAGTAAATTACGCGCTTCATCAAGAAATTCCAAGGCACTAGCCAACACCGAGATGCCAACTCGCAGGCGGCCCGCAGCGAAAACAACGTAATGAATTCCCGCGCAGATCGGTGCACTACCAGCTACCGTTAGGTTGCGCGTTCCCCCTTTGGGCCGCTTGCTGCCAGTTTTGCAATACTTTCATGTCCGACGCATAATATGGTTGAATCGATCCGGTTGCAGAATCGCAACGGCGTTTGCCAAACCTTTAACCGTGGGGGCTACTGCCATGCCAAGAAGCGTAAATCGCCTGCGGCCCACTTGGTGGAAGTATTGCGTCATTATTGTGCCGACGCTTGTAATTGTAGGGTTGGCGGGGCTTTATTACTGCCATGGCAAACAGCCCCGGGGCAAGCTGAACCTTATTATGCCCGCAGCGCCCAGTACTGCCGCACCCGAACCAGCGCAGTTATCTGCATGGATACACAGTTTGATCAGCCCCGATGCATCCGCACGGGAAAATGGCATTAAGCAACTGATTGCCGCCGGTGACGTCGCTCTGCCGGCATTGGAAAAAAGCTTCAAGGGACGCACGACACCGCCGCTCCGCCGGAGGTTGCGTTCAATCCGTGCGGCCATCGCTCGAGTGGACCTGTTGCGAGGGCCATTGGTTACCTTGAAGTTACACCATGCAACCTTGCGGCAGGTAATTGACCGCCTTTGCATTCCCATGGGCATCCACCCGGAGTTCTATCCGCTTTTTGCCTCCGGAGCGCCAATCCCTCCGATGTTTGATCATCTATTCCTTTCCGTTGATGTTCAACGCCAACCATTTTGGGCAGTTGTCCGTCGGCTGGCCCAGGTGACCGGCGTAAGCCCCGGACCGGGCTTGTATAACCAGGGGCTAAATTTTTGTAGCGGCATAGTCAGCGACGCGTTGGAAACTAATCCGGTAGATGTATCGGGGCCGTTGATGTTCGTGCTGCAGTACCCAGATGAACGGTGGGGCGGAGGTAAGCCAATGGGCATGGCGGGACCGGCTATTCAGCCCAACCCCGGGCAGATCCAACTAATCCTCGATATGCTCTGGTGCCCGGCGGGCAACCGCTTAAGCCGTCTGGGACTTCTGCGGCATCTGAAGGCTGTGGACAGCGCCGGAAATTCCATTCTTCTTTTTAAGAAAGCTTTTCAGCAGCAGTTCAGGCAATGGAATCAAAACAGACAAGTAGAATTCAATGGCTCTCTTGTATTGAGGCAGCCGAAGGCGGGAATGAAGACCATTGCAATGATTCGTGGAAGTGTGCCCATCGTCATGTCTTTCGATCCAGTGACGCGACAGATTAACAATTTGGCGTCGGGTAAAGCTTCTCTGGACATCAACGGGTTGCATTTCGAATTTGGTAAACCCAAGCCGGCACAGGCGGCCGGGACAATTTCTTCCGTCCGGGCGTGGACCGTGCCGGTGACAGTCCGCACGAATATGCTTGATCAGCGAAGTTCGGTGTTGCTCGCCGGGTTCCTGCATAGCCTGCACAATAACAACGAACAAGTGCTGATGTTTAAAAGTGCAACCGGGCAATACCACGGATTCCCACCGAATCCCCAGGCCAGTGATACTGGGCCTCCTTACCACTACAGCTTTGAAATCGACGGGCCGGCCCCTATTTCAGCACGGTTGAGACTATACCGTCAAAGATCAGTAAAACTGAATGTTCCCTTTGAGTTTAGAAATGTACCGGTACCGCAGTAATAAAGGTATGCGTGTAAGGAGAATCTAAATGCCGATAGCAGGAATCCGCGTCCGTAGAACTGTCATCGCAGCAACCGTATTGGCTGCAGTGTTTACTGCTGGCTCGTGGGGCCACGCAGCCAGCCTAATTGTTAAGCAGGTTTCTGCGCCACTTTCCAAGCTCCAATCCATTAACATGCTGCCCGCCTCGCCCCAGCCTACGCCCACAGGAGTGCAAATTTCTACGTGGATTCACGAACTGAAAGGCGGAACGGCCCTTGCGCAAAAGTACGCCAATCAACATCTGGTCGCGGCCGGTGATGCTGCCACGCGCATGCTCGCGGCGGCTCAAAGCAAGGCAGCGTCCACGCCAGCCGCCAAGCGACTCTGGCACGTGCTTCATGCCATTGCCCTGGCCGATGCGTTGCACGGCCCGCTGATCACCCTGCGCAGTAAAAGTTGTACGCTGCGCAGCTTGCTGAAGTCTATCTGTTCAAGTGCCGGAATGCGGTGCCAATTGCCCAGAAATTGCAAACGTCTTTCAGAACGTTTTGCGGTCAATATCCAGCGGCAGTTATTCTGGAACGTATTATTGCGTTTAGCAAACGCGACTGGTATAAGCCCGTCGCAGGGAGACGTGCACAGCCTGTTCTTCAGCAGGCACGGCGTATTTAGCAATGGAGCCCGGGTTGCGGTAAATGGCGCATTTGCGGAGGTTATTGAATCCGCGTCGCTAAAATCGGCGAAAAACCGCACCAAATCGGGCCAAAAGGGTTACGATTGCCAACTCAACTGCAATACACTCTGGGTCCCCACGAAAAAGGCCTTTGTTCAGGTCGGATCGCCGAAAAACGTGTCGGCATTAAGCCGCCGAGGACACAGGCTCCCCGCATTCGGCGTCGTGCCAACTCCGGGTTACTACGGCACACCCACCAGGCAGATCATATCCGGTTATCCGGGGCCGTTTAACATCGGACCGATTGCTCGCACATCGCATGAAATTGTCAGCCTGGCCATGAATGCACCAGTAGCGGTATCCATGAATCCGGAAATTCAGAGCGCCAGTAATCTTAACTCCGGTCGGGCGGAAATTGATGCCGCTGGCATGCGGTTCCTTTTCGGGCGCCCCAGGCCGGCCAAGGGGAAGTGGGGCGTTACAGTGACTATGATCACCCCACCCTGGTTGGCAAAATCCCTGCCGGTGCGCGCGTTTCTGTCGCGGATGAATTTCTTTTCCCCTAAGCCGTTTGTCTTTACGACGGCAAACGGCAATCCGATCGCAAATCTAAGCGGACTCAATTGGTATGTTAAGCCGGACCACTATGTATACTTTTTTCCGCTGGCCTCCAAACCACATGGAGTCTTCGTCAAAACGTATGGCCACATGGCTGCCGTCAACGTCCCATTTTTATTTAAACATATCTCAATTCCACTGGCTATAAAGTCTTCGTCGCTGCGTCAGGCCACCCAGCCGCCTATGACTATCCTGCAAGATATAAAGGTGCGGTCTCAGCCACCGGCACCCCTGGTTATCCAGCAGGTGCTAATGCTGGCGCAACCACATTCGGCGGCAGCCTCCCCGACGCGTGTAGCGAACTGGATTCATGATCTGGGAAGCCAGAATCACTCTGTGCGCGCCGCCGCCATGAAGCAGCTAAGCCAGGCGGGTGATGCAGCAAAGCCGGCCATTGAAGCAGCCTTGAACGGCTGGACCACGCCCCAAACGCGTCGGGAGATGCAAAAAGTGCTGGGAGAGATTGCCCAAAGCGATGCGGTACGCGGGCCGCTGGTGACGCTGAAACTCACCGATGCGCCTTTGGCCACCATTCTAAAACAGCTTTGTGCGCAAGCTGGTTTCTCTGCCGAGTTTGTTGACATCCACCTTCCGATTGACGCACGCCGGCTTACCATAAACGTTCAGCGTCAGCCTTTCTGGAAGGTAATTCACCGCGTTGCCATGCTCACCGGCGTAAGCCCTGATGGAAATGACTATTTGGGAACGGGATTATTTACCTTTTACCGGCCCGGTGCCTTTGTCCCAGGCACGCCGGTGTTTGCGCACGGAGCGCTCTTGCTGGCTGCTCAGAGTTCAGCCATCTCACAGACCTTGAATTTCGATGCGGCACCCGGCGACCGCGCGGTGGGCGGATTCAGCTTGAACATCCAAGGTTTTTGGGCACTGGGTAACACCCAGATCGTCAAGCTTGGGCCGGTCACATTTAGCCGCGCCGTTGACAATCAAGGCAGGTCCCTCTTGACCTCCCCAACGGCACCGGCGGAGGCGGCCTTCCCTGCGGCAAAATATGAATTTTCCTTCGGCCCCGCTTTGGATTGGCCTTTTCCCGATAGTAGTATGATTCGTGATCTGCAAGGTGAACTGCCCATCACTTTGGCCGTCGCACCACGCCTTCGGCAAGTCGGCTCTTTGAACCGTGGAAAAGCGTTCATACAGGACGGCGGCTTGCGTATCCGTATCGGCAAGCCAAACGGAGTCGTCAAAAATGTGTCAGACCCGCGGCACGATATCTGCACCATTACCATAAGCGTCAAGCCCGGCAGCAACGGGACCGACCCGCCAATATCGAACTTTTTTATGCAATCATTGCCGCAGGGCACATCGTTTGGCTACACCCCCAGCATCGGTGGTGTGTTGGGCTTTAAAAGTAAAACGGGGCGACAACTATCATGCCGTGTCTGGAAGCAGGGAGATGGTCCGGGTTGGAACTACAAAGTGTATGTTCGTGGCGGACTGCCGGTGACGGCATGGGCGAAGTTCTACTCCCATTTTGTTCGCGTGCGTATACCGTTTAATTTTCACAACTTGCCGATTCCCGCCAGTTCCGGCACGGTGATAAAACGTATGGCCGCGCCAAGCCCCAAAAACTCCCACCTTTTGCATCCCGCGGCGCTTACGATGCTGGCTGTGCCCGGCCCTGTGGTCTCAAAGTCGCAGATCTCCCGGTGGATACACCAGGTAGTCGACAGTGCGCCGGGCCGCCAGACCGCGGCAATGCGGCATTTAATTTCCGCCGGTAATTCCGCCGTTCCGCTACTCCAAAGCGAGCTACGGCACGCCGCTGATCCATCGGAGCGCCATCAAGTTTTAGTCCTTCTCGATGCCATCGCCGCCAACCACGACCTGCGTGGCCCGCTGGTTTCTCTGAATTTGAAACACGCATCCGTCCGCACGGCCCTTACCCGACTTTGTTCGCAAGTCGGCATCCTACCCTATTACAATCAATCATTGTTGTCGCCCAGCATGACGTTCAACATCCGCCGTCAACCTTTTTGGAAGGTGGTTCAGCGCATCGCCGACATCACGAATATTGGCCCAACCGGCTATCTATACAATAATAATCGCCTGCAATTTGGCCACCAAAACCTTTTTTCCCGCGACGTTCCCATCGTAGTTCATGGGGCGTGCGTGCTGGCCATACAGTCTCTTGCGCGCTATCAGAATAAGTGGCTAACCAAGGTGGATCCGGGGAATAAAAAACGAAACTTTACAGCAAGCTGCTTCGTGTTATGGACCTCGACGCGAAAACAAATCCTTGAACAGGTCGGGGGTTGGCATGCGAAAGAGGTGGTCACCGATTCTCATGGAAAAGTATTAATGAATGCTGCCCTGAAGCCCCCGCAAAATACCTCGCCGCGTAAGCGCAGTGAGGTCCTGTTTCCGTTTCAACTTCCTTTGCACTGGCCGCCACCTGGTTCCGCGGCCTTGGCTTTGCGAGGCAATTTACGCGTGTATCTGTCCAGTGATATACAAACCATGCATCTTAGAAGCTTGAAGCTTGGTGGCACCGCCTTGACCGATGATGGCATGACGCTGAAATTTAATAAGTTGCAGCCGATTCCCGGCGGCTGGAAAATTCGCCTGGACATCGGTATGACCCAGAACTTCTCCTACCACGGAAAAACCAGTCACTGGCTGGCCTTCGCGCAGATTCCAATTGAACATTGCTTTACAAAAAATCTTTTTGGAGGCAAAGAATTCACTTTGTATAACGCCGCGGGTCAGCCCCTGCGCATTACCAGCCATATCGGCGGATCACGGACGAGCCGCGGGTGGGGATTCTACCGTTACACTCTGAATATCGCCGGCTCCAAGCCCCAAAGCGCCACCATAAAATTCTTCACCCGCACAATCTTTACCAAAGTCCCCTTTGACTTCAAAAATTTGCCGGTCCCGCGATAAATCTAAAAAAGTGCTTGCGCGGAATTTTGGAAAAACCGGCGTAATGTTGTGCCTCTGCGGGTGCACGCGACGCGGGGTCTACAATTTCGGGCGAATCGGGGTATAATTTTTGGGGCTTGGTTTGCTGCAAGCTCCCGCGGTACGGTCGCGGTGGTATTAGGCGGCGTCGGATGGTGAGTGGGCGAATTTGGAGTGCCCGGAGATTTCCGGGGGAATGGGTTATGGAAAACCTGCAATTATCAGTTATCGCACCGGCGTATAATGAGGTGGACAATGTCCAGCCTTTGGTGGAGCGTATTGGCCAAGTGTTTGGGCCGCTGAATATGCGGTTTGAAGCCATCATCGTCGATGACGCCAGTACCGATGGTACGCGGGAAAAACTGCTGGAGTTGGCCGGTCAATATCCTTGGCTGCGCGTGGTGACGCTGGCGAAAAACAGTGGTCAGACCGCGGCGATGGATGCGGGATTTCGCGCAGCGCGCGGCGAGGTGTGGGGCACCGTAGATGCCGATATGCAAAATGACCCCGGAGAAATTCCCCGCCTGATGGCGATGCTGGATGACAATGTAGACATGGTGAACGGCTGGCGTAAAAAACGCAGCGACAATGCACTGCGGCTCATACAAACCAAAATCGCTAACGGTATCCGCAACTGGATCAGCGAGGAAAACATTCAGGACTCGGCCTGTTCGTTAAAAGTATACAAACGGCACTGTCTGGAAGGGTTGACGCTTTATAAAGGTATGCATCGCTTCTTTCCCACGCTGGTAAAAATGCGGGGATACCACGTAATTGAAGTGCCGGTGAGCCATAATCCGCGGCTGCATGGCGTGACCAAATATAAATTCGGCAGCCGGGTCATCCGGGCCTTTATTGATCTGCTGGCAGTACGCTGGATGAAAAAGCGGCAACTGCAATATAGCGCTTCGGAAATTACCCCGGCAGAATTATCTGTGCCGCCCCGGCAAGCCCCTGCACAACCACGCGTGCCATTGAGCGTAAAAAGTCCCAGCAGCACAGGTGCATAAACTGATGAACTCATTGATTGACCCCACAGCCATTATTGACCCGCATGCCCGTCTTGATCCCACCGTCCGCATCGGAGCGTACAGTGTTATTGAAGGCCCGGTGACCCTCGGCCCCAACTGCGTGATTGCTTCGCAGGTTAAACTCATCGGGCCGCTGGAGATGGGGTCGGGCAACAAGGTTCACAGTTTTTCGGTATTGGGTGATGCGCCGCAGGATCTGAAATACCGTGACCAGCCCAGCCGGGTGATCATCGGAGAAAATAATATTTTTCGGGAGCATGTCACAGTCCATCGCGGCACCGGCGGTGATACGGTCATTGGTTCCAACTGCTTTTTCATGGTGGGTTCTCATGTGGGGCATAATTGCCGCGTGGGCAATGGCGTTACCCTGGTTAACAGTGCTGTTCTGGGCGGCCACGTGCAGGTATTTGACCGGGCGATTATCGGTGGACTTTGTGCGATGCATCAATTTTGCCGCGTGGGTCGGCTGGCCATGATCAGCAATAACTCCGCGCACAATGTCGATATTCCCCCGTTCTGCATCGTCATGAAAATTAACACCATTGCCCAGTTGAATCTTGTAGGGTTGCGCCGTTCGGGTATGACCAGAGAACACATCAACGGCGTGCGGGAGATGTTTCGGATCTTATTTCGAGAGCGTCGCGAATCGCAGTTGAAAACCAATATCCGCTTGTTGTCGCCGCAGTTGTTGGCGATCCCGGAAGTGCGTGAATTTACGGAGTTCGTGGCCAGTTCCAAGCGGGGCGTGGCCCGGTTTCAGCCCTGGTCAGAACAGCAGTCGCGACAGGCCGGTGCCGCTGACACCGATGAGTAAAGGCCGGTTAATAATTTCCGGGCGGGGGGGATAACACTTTGGCAGGTGCAGCCGTGATGGATAGAACCGCAATGCGAATGCTGGATGCCAACTTCAACCGCGCCCGTGAGGCGCTGCGGACGATGGAAGACTACTGCCGCTTTGTACTTAATGACGGCGACCTTTCCGCCACCTGTAAAACTCTTCGCCATGAACTTTGTGTTCAAATGGCCATTCTGGGGGCTTCTGATGCCATGCTGGTTCGTGATACGCCGGGCGATGTGGGTGTCACCATTAAAGCCAGTGATGAATTGCGCCGGGACACCCTGGAAAATATTGTCATGGCGGGTTCCAAACGCCTGACAGAGGCGTTGCGTGTATTAGAAGAACTGGCAAAATTGAAATCGGCCACGGTGGCCGCACACCTTGAATCGCTGCGGTACCAATCCTATACTCTTGAGCAGGCCATTTGCCGACAAGCAGCCCAACGAAACAGAATTCCCCACGCGGGGCTGCATGTGCTCCTGACCGAATCATTATGTCGCCGTTCGTGGCGTGAGACGCTGACGGCAATTCTGGCCGGCGGGGTGGACGCGGTGCAATTGCGCGAGAAGACTTTAAGCGATGGGGAATTGTTACAGCGGGCTCGCATTGTGGCGGAAGAGTGTCGCGACTGTGGCCGCGTGTCGATTATCAATGATCGCATGGATATTGCTCTGGCGGCGGACGCTTCGGGGGTGCATCTGGGGCAAGGCGATATGCCATGCGAGCAGGCCCGCAGAATTGCCGGCTCGGAATTTATTATCGGAGTATCAACAGAGAATCTTGAGCAAGCCCACGCCGCTGCTCAAGCCGGTGCAAGTTATATTGGTGCCGGTCCAATGTTTCTCACGAGCACCAAAAATAAGCCGCGGCTTGCGGGGCCTGAATATCTAAGGCAGCTACGGCGGGCCGAATTTGGTCTGCCGACAGTCGCCATCGGCGGCATCTCTGCTGAGAATCTTCCAGATCTAATGACCGCCGGAGCACAAGCTATTGCGGTAAGCTCGGCGGTTATTTCCAGTGATGACCCAGCGGGAGTGTGTAAAAGCCTGCGCGAACTACTTGCGGCAGCGACAGCCACTGCGAAAGTATATGCCGATACGCCGCCCAAGCATGGTGCATCCCATGACTGAAAGCGAGCCTGATTCTATTGCTGACATGCAGCCACAGTCCGGAGCCAGCGCGCCGGCAGCAATGCACAAAGCTGCACTGACTCGCCATGCGAATTTATTTTCCGGTCTTACCCTCGTATCACGTATCTTCGGTCTGCTGCGGGATAAAGCTTGCAGCTATTTTCTGGGCGTCGGCACTACCTGGTCCGCCTTTTGGATGGGATTCCAATTTCCTAATCTCTTCAGAAGAATTTTTGGCGAAGGCGCTCTAACCGCGGTATTTCTCCCGGTATACACACGGACCCGGAAAGAAAAGGGACAGGCAGCGGCAGATCAACTGGCGCGTTCGGTCATCGGTCTGCTGATTGCCACACTGACCACCATCACCATCATCGGCGAAGCGATTGTTATTCCTATCGCCTTGTCGCATAGCGTTTTACCGGCCAATCGCCTCGCGGCTGGAATGATCGCGGTCATGCTGCCCTTTTCCATTGCGGTATGTCTGGTGGCACTGTTGGCGGCGGTGACTACCGCATTTGATCGCTTCGCAGCGCAAGCCGCAGCACCGATTATTACCAATGTCGCGATGACGTTAGGTGCGGCGATACCCGTCTTTATTTGGACGCGGCATCTGTCCTTAACGTCGCGGATTTACTGGGTTGCTGGAGCCGTGGTGATTTCCGGACTGTTGCAGGTCCTGCTCATGGTCACGGCGGTAAGGCGAACGGGCTTTCGCTTTCGCGGGGCGTTGGTGCCTCACGGAGAGGGCGTACGGGAAATTATTGCCAAAATGGCCCCAATGGTTCTGGGGCTTTCCGCCGTGCAACTGAACACGTTTCTGGATTCCCAGATTGCCTGGTGGTTTTCACCTGATGGCCATGGCGGCCGAAGCACCTTTACCATCGCGGGTCTGTTGGTGCACGTTCCAATGCTGGCCGGGGCGTTAGGAAAGTTGTCGGTAGCCCAGAGAATTTATTTGCTGCCGGTGGGTGTATTTGGTGTCGCAACAGCCACGGTCATTTTTCCGCGCCTCTCAGAAGCCGGAGCCGCCCAAGACGCTTCCCGCACGGGAGAATTACTGCGGCTTGGGTTACGGCGCAGCTTGTTTATCAGCCTGCCGACAACATTGGGCATGATCCTGATTTCCCAGCCGCTGATTTCTGCCATTTACCTTGGTGGAAAAGTCAGTGTGGCCGATGTGGCACAGGCTGTATGGACCGCCCGGTGGTTCTGCATAGGGATCTGGGCGTTTGAAATGCAAATGATTCTGGTGCGGGTATTTTACGCCTGGCGGGACGCCATGACACCCATGAAGGTTGCTGTGGGCATGGTAGGCCTTAATATCACACTGAATTTGTCGCTGATCTGGTTTATGCAGGAAGGCGGAATTGCCGCCAGCACCAGCATCTCCGCGATGGTGCAATGCGGAATTCTCCTGTTTATTCTGCGGCGGCGCATGAAACTTGAAAAGCTGGGCCAGGTGGCGCGCATGGCCGGAAAGTCATTATTGGGTGCGGGTATCATGGTGGCTTTCGGGGCAGCCTTGCTGTTGTTTATGCAGCGCAGCAGCTTACTAATTCCCCTGCCGCGCTGGCTGGCCGCCCTGATTGAACTATTAATTCTTGTGCCAACCTCCGCCTTGATTTACGGCCTGCTGATGCGCTGGCTGCAAGTGCCGGAACTCGCCGATGTACCGATACTGCGGCGCTTGGCGAAGCGATAACGCCGGAAAAACATTACCCAACTTTAGGCTCACCCAGCGATAGTAGCTGCGGAATCCGGATTGGGTCACAGACATTTTGATGCGTAATCGGGAAAACAGGTTTTTCCGACCCGCCTCAAACAGTATGGCGTTATCCGTCGCAAGCACGCCTGCCGCCTGCATCAACAAAGGCACGGCATAGTTTTCCTCCGTAACGCCTCTGCCGTATTTCGCATCCAATGCCGCAGCATAGTTGACCAGCCTGTCTGGTCGCAGGGGCCCAGCGAGGCGAGTTGCGGTATATCCAATCGAGATCCGCTGCCAGACCCGCACCCACATCATGTCGGTTGCCAGCATAATCAGAAGAAGCACTACAAAACTTACCCCGATCTGCAACCATTTTGTGCGGGGCGCCGGTTTCGAGGTGACGCCAGCCATATTCATAATTCTGCTTCTTAACGATATATCCCCGCTGAAAGGCATTTCTGTTTAATTGCCGGGAAATGTTATACCATTTTTAGAAGCTATTGCGATGAGATTGGCCGATTATAGCACCGTCCAATCCTTGCTATTAATGAAGGCTTCCGGCGTCATTACGGAAACGCTACAGCCTTGAAAATGGCGTAAATCGCGGGTGACAATCGCTGTGGCACCAGCCTGCAAAGCGCACTGGTATTGCACGGCATCCTCAAAATCTCGCAATGGCTCTGCTAGCGCTTCGCCGATGACCAAGCGATCCACGGGAAGCACTGTGAAGATATCACACACTAAGCGGATTCCCCGCAGAGCTGTAGTGTGGTTCGCGGCGCGGCGCAAGAGATAGTAAAGCGTGGTGATGCTGGTGGCCGAAACCAGCCCGTCAACCGATCCCGTCTCACCGAGCGCCCATAGCGCAGCGGACGCCGCATAATGGGGCTCACGCCGGGCCAGCACGTCGAGAAGCACATTTATATCTATCAGGACTTTCCGATTCACCGGCCATATCTCTCCGCCAACGCCTGTTCAATGAGCTTGCGATCTGATTTTCCGCGGGGCAGACGGACGATTCCGGAGGCCCGCCTCGTCAGGGGTGCCAGTTTGGACGGCTTGCCGCTTGCATCTAAGCTGCGAATGAGTTGACTGAACAAATCCGATACGCTGGTGCCGTTGAGCGCGGCAATCTTTTTCGCAAGATCAATTACTTCCGGGGCAGCATTAAGTGTGAGCTTCGACATTAACCGTACTCCGGACACGCATTCCAATAGTACGACTATACTCATCAAATATTTATCAGGCAAGTCATCAGTTGCCGTTATGTCATCAGTTGCCGTTACGCCGTAAATGACAACTGCGTGGCGCTGATGCGGACGGGCATTTTAAGGAAGTTTTGTCCCATAACTTCAGAATGCCGCAGAGCGATGCGGATTTCATTTTTCGGGCGCCTTGGTTAGTCGTTCGTGCTGGTGCCGTAATTCGATAATTTATTCCGCCGCTGCGGAAGCGACGGGTGCGAGATTGGCGGGTTGTGCCGAGAGTAAATCCGGGCTGTAGTGACACACGGTGACTTTCCCGGAATCTACCGCCAGCCAGGTTGCGGGTAATTCCGTCCAGCAGCCGCTGTTGAAGTAATCAATGCCCCCCTCACTGGCGGCCGCGCAGTGGTGTGTGTGGCCGCATATGACCGCATCGCATCCCAGGCGGCGTGCGTAGGCGATGGATTTCCGTTGTACCTTTTCCAGGCAATGCAGAAAAATTTTGGACCGTGCCTTGGCCAATCGCGCGATGTAATGGCGGCGATCAACCTGCTGCAGCGTGTTGTATATCAGGTCGCCAATCCACGTAAGTACGGGGTGATCGTCAATAAAATCATCAAAAATATGCCCGTGCAGTACCAGTATGCGTCGCTGGCCGGAAGTGAAGATAAATTCATTCAGTACCTGCACGCCCAGCAGATGTGAAACAATTTCCGCCGGCCCATCATGGTTGCCGCAGGTCCAGATGACTTCCATTTTATCCGACAAATGGCGGATCATGGAGAGCACTTTCCAGTGCGTCTTTTTTAACCGCCGAAAGTCGATGGAATCAAACACGTCACCGTTGATAATCAGCCGCCGCGTGCTGATGCGCCCTGCCAGAATATCCTCCAGAAAACGGATCACCAGCTTGGCCTGACAATTATCGCATCCCAGATGAATATCCGAAATAATCACCGCGTCTAACGGGGGTTGCGGACTGTTATTTCGCGGCGGCAGGGAGGACGGCCCACATCCAGAAGCAATTGTTGCGATATTCCATTTCTGTTCAGGAAGCAGGCTATTACGGCCGGAGATGGTGATGTCAGTCTTCGCACCCACAACCGCACCAGGATTGGCCGAAAGTGATGAAAAAGCGATTTGTCTGCACATGTCCATAGCCAAATGTTATGCGATGAATATTTGGACATTCAAAACTCTGCGCTAAGGAAGTGATAGCCCGCCACGGCCCATAACTAAAAGCCAACAGCGCGCTCCGACGCCCCAGAATCCGTCTGGCATCGAATCGTCAATGAGGCCCGAAACGAAACATTGCCCCCGTCTTGCGGTCCCCGTCTTGCGGAATGACAGCCTGTGCGGGAATAGTTAAAATATTACGGTGTTTGTAGCGGAATTAAGGATTTGAAAAAGCAAATTTTAATTATTGCAGGGCCAAATGGTGCGGGCAAGACGACGTTTGCCCGGGAGTTCCTTCCTAACGAGGCTAAATGCAGCCTTTTCATTAACGCGGATTTGATCGCGGCGGGGCTGTCGCCTTTCGCGCCTGAACTGAAGGCTTTGCAGGCTGGCCGGATAATGCTGGACCAAATAATAGCGAACGTTCATGCCGGAAAAAGCTTTGGGTCGGATCTATGCTTGCTGTAGTGAGCTATGTATTGAACTTCGGCAAAAAATTGTGCAACCCTTGGAGGCATCGTGTCGATCAGCAGATGTATTATCCTAATTTCGATTCCGCAGTTGATGGCGCTATTTTGCCTGAATCTGTTCGTCCCTACCTTGGCTGCTTCAGTGCCGCCGTCCAAGCTGACGGCGTTTAATGCTGCCGCAGCCAATCTGATTGCCAATGGAGATTTTTCAGCCAATGCCCAGGGGTATACGCATTCCCCGGGTTATTCGGGGCACGGTAACCCAACCGGTCCAGCATTCTGGAATAATGGCAACGCTGTTAATGCTGGCATCAACGGTGGCGATACCACGACGGGGGGTCCTTTTTCCCCGGTAAGCAGCACCGCAGTGCGCGATTTTGCATTTCTGCAAGGTGCGGGAACAACCTTATCGCAAACCGTGGTCACTGCGCCGGGCAAGGCCTACGTCCTTTCCTATGCGGCGGCGGCGCGTGGCAGCGATGTGCCAGCCAATCACGATGCCCTGCGTGTCATCATTGCTAATGCTGTCGATGGCCGGACCATCACTTCAGCGGTCCCATCAACCACGCCTTCAGCATTCACAATGTTCGCTTTAACATTCACCGCTGCATCAAGCTCCACGCGTATTGAATTTATCAATGCAAGTCCGGCCGGCGCATTAGCGGGTGGTACCGTGGATGTTTCAAATGTGACGTTGGTAACACCATCGCTGGAAAAAAATACTGCACCAGCGCCAAGCGCCATTGAATATTCCCCAATCGGTTTGACCGCAGAACAGATCAACAGCCGAGCGAATATGTTGTTGCGGCGTATGACGCTGGCGGAAAAAGTGAGACTGCTTTCCGGCAACAGCGGCGGATCGATGCACTCAGTTAAAGCGGTTGGTATTCCATCTATAAAAGTCAGCGACGCCACGGTGGGTGTTGTGGACTGCGGGCCTTCCACCGCTTATCCGGCTGCGCCATGCTTAACGGCATCCTGGGATCGCAAGTTGGGCCGCCTGGAAGGGGGGCACATTGGTATGGATGCACGTGCCAAGCATGTGGGCATTTTGCTGGGGCCGGGGTTAAATGTTCTCCGGCAACCGCAGAACGGGCGCAGCATGGAATACATTGGAGGCGAAGATCCATTTCTCGCTGCGCAAATGGTGGTGCCTTATATTCAGGCCCTGCAATCAGAGGATGTGGCGGCGTGCTGCAAGCACTTCGTGGGCAACGAAATTGAAACCATGCGGCCCTGGATTAACTGCGTCATTGGCCGCCGGGCGCTGGAGGAGATTTATCTACCCCCGTTCCGGGCAGCCGTACGTCAGGGGCACGCGTGGGCCTTGATGGCAGCGTGCAATCGCATCAACGGCCACTATGGTTCGGAGAATCATTTCCTACTGACCGATATCCTGCGTAAAACCTGGGGGTTCAAAGGGTTGACCATGTCCGATTGGGGATGTGTGTATGACACGCTGGGCAACCTCACCGCCGGGCTTAATGTGGAAATGCCCGCCACCAATAAATATTCCCTTAGCTCTATCAGCAGCCTTCTCAAAGCACATAAAATTCCCATGGCACTGGTGAATCAGCGCGTACGCCAGATTCTTCGCCTGATTGTGGCGATGGGTTTTAATGATCCCAACAATCCCTTCCTTCATCGGGCCGCCAATACCTCCGGCGATGGCGCGGTGGTTGATCAAGTCGCTGCGGAGGGAACGGTATTGCTGAAAAATCAGAACCACATTCTGCCGTTAAATTCGTCGCGCACTATGAATGTCGTGTTCATCGGTCCCTGGGCCACGCGGGTAGTTACCGGCGGTGGCGGAAGCTCCCATGTAACACCGAATGTAACGCCGCTGCCGCTGTTTGACGCGCTTAAGCAGGTGGCCGGCCCACATGTGCATCTCGCCACCATACCGTGGAATGATACCTATAAACAATTTTGGGGCACGGGTGTGTTAACTACTCCCAGCGGCAAGCCGGGCGTGGTTGCTGCGTATTATTCCAATGGCAGCTTTGGTGGAAATCCAAGGCGGATTATCCAACGGAATATTTCTCTGGACGCAACGCTCTCCTTTAATGCCAAGTCGTCCGGCACTAAGGCGAACGACCGCGCCGCCAATTTAATGGCGGCGGTGACCGCGGCTACCCACAAGGCCCGTCTGGGAAAAGCTCCCATAAGCGTGGTATGGAAGGCCGCAATTCATCCCACGGTCACCGGCGAATACAGTTTTATCTGTGCGGTAAACGGATCAGGGGAAGTTTACCTTGATGGCCGAAGGATCATTGATTTGTGGCTGCCGTTCTGGCAAAACCCCGCGCATCCGCTCAAAGGGGCGTTAACGACCGTGCTTCTACACGGAGGAGAAACATATCAAGTGCGGGTGGTGTATCGCAGCTTGGCCAATAAACCCGCAGTGATCGGCTTTGGCTGGGTGCCGCGGAAAAGCGTGCACCTGTTCACCGCATCCCAGCGCCGCACAATACGTCGTGCCAATGCGATAATCGCCTGCATGGGATTCAACCAGACCATTCAGCGTGAGCAGGCGGACCGCCCCTACAACCTTACCGGCCCGCAAAATGAATATCTGCGGGATGCCGCGATGCTCAACCCGCGCACTATCGCCGTGGTTTATGCCGGTGCCGGCGTGGGCATGGAAAAATGGGTTCATCATGTAGCGGCTCTGCTATGGGGATGGTATCCGGGCCAAACCGGCAATATTTCGATCGCCAAAATAATTGTCGGACAAATTGATCCCAGCGGTCATTTGCCCGATACCTTCAGCAGGTATTGGCGCAACGAAGCGGCTTATCACCATTTTCCGGGCTATCCGGGCGTGTTTAATCACCGCTGGCAGGCGGAGCCGGCGTATGCGGGTTTCCCCAGCGGTGTCGGTGCGACCTGTAAATTTGTGGAAGGCATGGACATTGGATACCGCTGGTATGACTGCAAACATATCCGTCCGCTGTTTCCCTTTGGCTTCGGGCTTTCTTATACCACGTTTGCGCTTAGTCATTTGCAAGTGACCTCCACGGGTGCTGGCCCACAGCGACGTGTTGTAGCGCATGTAACAGTGACCAACACCGGCCATCGCGCCGGGGCGGAGATGGTGCAGTTATATGTGCATCCGCCGTTGGGCGACTCGCCGCGCCGCGTTGTACAAAAATTGGAGGGCTTTAAGCGCGTAACCTTGAATCCGGGTCAAAGTAAAACGGTAACCATGCGTTTGAACTGGAAGGCTTTTGCCACGTTTGACACCCGTGAAAATTCCTGGATTGTTCCTCCGGGAGCCTATGGCGTGGCTGTGGGAACGTCTAGCCAGAATGAGCCATTATATAAGGCGGTGGTGTGGTGATTGGGTAATTGCAGATGCTGACGATAATGGTGCGGCGGACCATCTAAGCTTCGTGTTAATGGCCCTCGGCGGTTGACGCCAGTGCGTGGAAACCGGAGATGCGCGTTGGGCCATGCTGGGGCGGAATAAAAATTCTCGCAGTGATTGGTAGATTCCCTAACAGGTAGATTCCCTAACAGCTTGTATCTTACCAGCTGTTGGTTTAACGTAACGCGTGCATCACGTGCTTCAGGCAGTTTGTCTTTTGGAGAAAAAAAGTGAATAGATTTTCCACTCTTCGTTTCTTGAATACCAGTTCCGTGGCTTGCCAACGTGTGGCATTGGGCGCAGCATCACTGATGGCGTTGGCGATTGGGGGATGTGCGATGCATGGCAGCCCTGCGGCGAAATTGGACGCCACGGCGGCACCAACGCATCTGCAGACGCAGCTACGGCAAAATCCATTGGCCATTAATTCCCTTCATCCCCGCTTGGGTTGGGTGTTGCCATGGAACGGCCGCGGAGAGTTCCAAAGCGCTTACGAAGTTCTCGTGGCGTCATCGCCGCAGCTTCTGGAGCAGAACCGGGGCAATATCTGGAATTCCGGCAAGGTAATGTCAGGGCAATCCATCAACATTCGTTATGGCGGTGCGGCGTTGAAATCTCGTGAACGCTGCTTCTGGAAGGTGCGGGTTTGGAATCAGGCCGGAGAGGCCAGCCATTGGAGCCAAACCGCTCACTGGCAGGAAGGATTACTGGCAGCCAGTCAATGGCATGGTGCACAGTGGATCGGCTGGAAGCCGGCTCCTAAAATGGGGATTAACCATCCCATACCGGCGATTTATCTGCGGGATCAATTCAACGTGTCCAAGCCGGTGAAACGTGCCGTAGCTTATTTCAGTGGTTTGGGTTTGGGACGCATGTATATTAATGGGAAACGCACCAGTGATACGCAACTTTCACCCGCTTTGAGCTGGTATCCGAAGCGCTGTTATTACGTCGCCCGCAATGTCACGAAACTGCTGCGACAGGGAAGCAATGCCTTGGGTGTCATTCTAGGAAATGGCCGGATGTATGGTATGGGCGGCGTCGCCCCGTACACAATCCACATTTCCCCCCGCATGAAACTCATGCTGCATATCACGTATCAAGATGGCACTACAGCTATTATTACCAGCAACAAGCACTGGGAAATGACTGATAGCGGGCCGATTCGCATGAACAATGAATACAATGGCGAAACGTATAAGGTTGCCATGCGTATGCCGGGCTGGAATCAGGTTGGCTTTGCGGGCAAAGGCTGGAAAAATGCCCGTGTGCTGCGCTCGCCCGGCGGCAGGCTGGTGGCGGAATTTCAACAGCCGATCCGTGTTACCCAGATACTTCATCCCGTTAAAGTATCTGAAATTGCACCCGGCAAGTGGATGTTTGATATGGCGCAAAACATGGTGGGCTGGTGCCAAATTCATATCCCCAACGGTCCAGCCGGAGCGAAAGTGATGTTGCGGCACGGAGAAAGCCTCGTGCGTAATGGCCAGCAAACCGTGGATTTAAATACCGCCGGAAAAGGTCGAATTCATCTTTACGTGGCTAACTTGCGAAGCGCCAAGCAGACCGATACGGTCATTCTGAATGGTAAAGGCTCAATCACCTGGCATCCCATATTTACGTATCACGGATTTCGCTTTGTAGAGCTTACCGGCTATCCCGGCACTCCGACGTTGGCCACGCTGGAAGGGCAGGAAGTCCATGACGCATTACCGGTCATTGGGGGATTTGCTTGTTCAGATAAATTGGTTAATCAAATTGTTCACAATGCTCGTTGGGGCATCCAAAACAACTATCGCTCCATTCCCACCGACTGCCCGCAACGGGATGAACGCCAGGGCTGGATGGGCGATCGCGGCATGGAATCACGCAGCGAATCATTTCTATTTAATACCGAACGATTCCATGACAAATGGTTGTGGGATATGCAGGATGCGCAACACTCCAGCGGAGATGTCTCCGATGTAAATCCGCCATACTGGTCCGTCTATACCAAAGATGTCACGTGGCCCAGTACATTTATTTACCTGCCCGGCACCTTATATTTGCAATATGGACAGATTTCTCCCATTCGCGATCACTATGCCGCGATGAGCAAGTGGATCAATTATCAGTTGGCCAAGGTACACGGCGGAATCAGTAACCAAGATACCTATGGCGACTGGTGCTCTCCGCCACGCTCGGCCCACAATATTCACTCCAGAGACCCTAACCGTGCCACTCCCGGGGCGCTGCTGGCTACAGCAACGCTGTACAAAGACCTGCAACTTATGGCCATGTATGCCAAAGTGCTGCATAAACCCGCGGGGCAAAGGCATTGGCTGGCCGAAGCGCATAAGCTTTATGTGGGCTTTAATAAGCATTTATGGAATGCCAAGGGCGGCTACTATGGCAATGGGTCGGATACCGCCTGCGTGTTGCCGCTGGCTGCGGGAATTGTGCCGCAAAGCCGCCGCGCGCGTGTGATGAAGCGTCTGCTGTGGCGCATGCACGCACGACAGGATGATCACGTGGGTGTCGGCGTTATCGGCATGCAATGGATATTTAACGTCATGGCCCGCAACGGTCAGGCCAATCTGGCCTGGAAAATGCTTAATCAGACCACGTATCCCGGCTGGGGATACATGGTTAAACATGGTGCCACAACCATTTGGGAACTCTGGAATGGCAACACCGCCAATCCCGCCATGAATTCCCAAGATCATGTCATGTTCATCGGAGACATGCTCACCTGGCTGTTTCAATATGTCGGCGGTATTCAAAGCGACACCGGCGGCCCCGGCTTTGAGCACATTATGATGAAACCGCACTTTTTGAAGGGCTTAACTTATGTAAATACCTGGCACCGCTCCCCTTATGGAAAAATTATCAGCAACTGGAAAATTGCGCCAAATGGTACATTCCGCTGGCACGTGCAGGTACCGGCCAATAGCTTCGCGACCGTGGAAATTCCTACAGCCGCGGCCACCGCTGTTATGCTTAATGGCCACAAGATCAGCAATAAGCCTTGGATTAAATTCGTGGCGTATGTCAATGGCCGAGCCATTTATATGCTGGAATCAGGGATCTATCAGTTCCGATCCCGGTTGGCGAATAAGCCATAGCAGTTGGAGTATGGGATAATGGTTTATGATGCTTCCCCGTGGCGTAAGCTGGAAATAGTTTTTGTTGGGGTGGTCGTACTCGGTGCGAGCTTTTTGCCGGGCGTGGCGCGTTCGGCTGGCGCACAATCGGGACCGGCCGGGCAGAATATAATGCCGATTGCCGGGCCGGATACCTGGGGTGCCATTGACGCTTTAGGCCGCGTGCTGCCACACTACCGCACGGTTGGGCCACCGCGTAAAAATAAGTCCGTCGGTATTTTCTACTTTACGGCATATAATCATCCCGCATCGCGCATCGTCAATGGAAAAAAAGAATATTACCTGTATGACAACAATAAGATTATCGCTCGGCGGCATTATCGCCCCGACTGGTATCTCATCGGGCCGGTGGGAACAGTCCATTGGTGGGGTGAACCGCTGGCGGGCTATTACCGCAGCAGTGATCCGTGGGTTATTCGACAGAATGCGGAAATGTTGGCCGACGCTGGCGTCAATACACTGATTTTCGATAACACCAATGGCCCCACGTACCCCAACACGCAGCAAACTATCTTCAAAAACTTGGAGCGCCTGCGAAAATTGGGTGATGCGACGCCGGATTTCGCCTGCTTCACCGGTCATGGTGCCTGGAATACCGATTATCAGAACATTTACAAAAAAGGATTATATAAGAACCTCTGGTTTCAATGGGGTGGTAAGCCACTGTTGCTTTATACAGCCAAGGGCCGCCAGATTCCGGCCAAACTGCGAAAGTTTTTTACGATGCGGTATTGCTGGGCCTGGACGGCAGGCAAGAATCGATGGGGATGGGATAATGTAAGTTCCCGAAGACAACTGCAACGGCAATACGCTTGGCATCTTAGTCCTCAAGTGCCGGAGGAAATGCCGGTGGCCGTCGGTGGATGGGCAGCCACCGCCAATATCGGTCGGAGTTTTCATGACGGCATAGAGCCGCCGCGAGCTTTGCAGAACCCAGCCGTGGGATTGTGCTTTGCTCAACAGTGGCAACATGCACTGAAAGTGGATCCGGCCTTTGTGTTCATCACCGGCTGGAATGAATGGACCGCCGGTTGTTTCCCCAGCGGGGGTGCCGGGCCGGGTTCCTGGCCCACGATGATAGGGCACCCGATTAAACCCGGAGCGCCGATTTACGTTGATGAGTTTGACTCGGAGTATTCGCGGGATGCCCAGCCTATGAAAGGTGGCTTCGAGGATGACTATTACTATCAGATGGTTTTGAATATTCGACGCTACAAAGGCGTTCACCCTTTGCCGCCAATCAGCAGAACGACAATTTCCATGCATAAATCATGGCACCAATGGGCTTCTGTGGCACCGCTGTTTGTCAATAATATCGGCCTGGCTGTGCATCGGGATTATCAGGTCTGGGGGAACGGACCAACCTTGCCCGTGGATAAAAATAATACGGGCCGCAATGATCTCGTGGCCGCTAAAGTTTGCTATGATGCCAAAAACATTTATTTTTGGGTGCAGGCTCGCAAACCCATTACAAGTTGGAAAGCCCCCAACTGGATGCTGCTGTTTATCAACAGCACGGGGAACCCCCATAAGGGTTGGCTGGGTTATACTTACGTCATTGATCGCAAGGTGCTCAATGACCACACCACCACCCTGCAGGAAAATATTGGCAGCCGATACCAATGGAAGACCGTAGGCCAGGTGCAATACCGTGTGCACGGTGATCAGATGGAAGTAGTTGTACCGCGGAAACTACTTGATCTGGCGGGAAAGTTGCCGCCGGATATTCATTTCAAGTGGGCGGACAACATCCAGCAGACCGGCAAGTGGAGCGATTTTTACCTCAACGGCGATTGTGCTCCGCCCTTCCGTTACTATTACCGGGCAAAATTCCGGCAGTAAGCTCGTTTCCCTGATACTTTCCTTAAAAGCGCTCCGTGGGGACAGCCTTCTCGCAGATAGAGACTCACTCTTGGTGAGGAAGCGCCTGGTTGCATCCCGATGACGAGCAGTAGCTCGGTCGCGAAAGTTTTCCCGGTATGGTTTCCCCGGTATGGATGAAATTTCGAGCTATTGGGGTTAGATTGTGTGTCATGGCCGCAGATTTACAACCGTCAATCAATCCACCGGAAAAAAATGATCCGGAAGCCGGATCGCAGAATGCGACTTTTCTCTTTCATGGCGGGCAGGGCGGGGCGTGGAGGACATTTGTCGCGCGTGTGATTTATCCGGCATTGGGAATGTTTGTTTTATGTCTGGTGGTTTACTATCCATTACATGCCGCCGGGTTTATCTGGGATGATGGTTACTGGATTTTGAGTAATCCCACCATGCATCATTGGCGGGATATACCGGTGATCTGGTTTAATCCGATGGCCTTCATGCAATATTACCCGTTATCGGTAACGGCCTATTTTCTGCAATATCAACTGTGGGGCGCTAATCCTCTGGGATATCACGTCGTGAGCGTGATCCTCCAGGTCATTTGCGCGCTGTTTTTATGGCGAATTCTGCTGCAACTGCGTCTGCGCGCGGCGTGGCTGGCGGCGGCGATTTTTGCGATCAATCCGTTGGTTGTTGAATCTGTCGCGTGGGTGGTGGAGCAGAAAAACCTTATTTCCGGAATATGCGTGCTGGCAACTGTGTGGGCTTGGATACGCTTTGCCTCACTGGATAGACCGGATGATGTAGTAGAATATGCCGAACCGGTGTATCACTGGAAATTTTACGCTCTGGCAGCAGTATTTTATTTTCTGGCGGTCTGTGCAAAAACGTTTGTCTGCGCGTTGCCGGCGGCGATCCTGGTGCTGACATGGTGGAAGCTCGGTCGCGTCACGCGAAAGCATCTTTTGGCCAGCGTGCCATTCTTTATCATTACCGCCGGTGCGGGGTGGATGGCGGCTTGGCGGGAGCGGTACGGGGCCGGGGCGCACGGCAAGGCTTATCATTTTTCGGTATTCCAACATCTGGTCATTGCGGGCAAAGATATCTGGTTTTATGCCGGAAAACTGTTCTGGCCCCACCCAATCTTGATGGTCTATCCGCGCTGGCATGTGCATGGTTTTACCACATTGGATATTTTATACCCCATCGCTGCGGCCCTGGTCGCAGTGGTCTGTTTTGCTGCACAAAAGCGCTGTGAGCGCGGATTGTTCGCAGCGATTGCCATTTATGGCATTATGATTTCGCCGTCTCTGGGATTTGTTACTTTTGCCGGCATGACCATCACGTTTGTGGCTGATCATTATTTTTATCTGGGTTGTATAAGCTTAATTGTGCTGGTGACACAGGTGGGGGCGATCACTTTAGAACGTCTGCAGTCGGTTGGGAAAGCAATTGAGCCGGGCATCACACAGCCGCCGGCATCGCGGGCCGCAGTCGCCGGTTATAAAAACACATTGGCCGTGGGAGTCGCCTCGGTCGTGTTGCTGGCGCTGGGTGCGGTGAGTTATTCCCAATGTCTATTTTATATCCCACCCATTGAAATATGGGTGCATGAACTGAAATATGACAAACAATGCTTTAAAGCGCATGAAACGTTGGCCATGCATGACAAAGCCCACGGGCACTTCAACCAGGAAGTTGCCAACTGTCGCGCCGCCCTGAAGTTGACCAAGGGCAAAGATCCATTAGCGAATTATTTAATGGGGTCGTTCTATCTGGAGAAACGGCACGACATTAAGTCGGCCATGTCCTATCTGCGGGCGTCACTTAAAGTGGATTCTTATCAGGCCAAAGCAATTGTCAAATTAGCTTATTGCTATGAGCAGCAGGGAAACTGGGCCATGGCAGTCACTGATCTGCAGCGAGGGATAAATTTGATGCCCAGGTCCAGCAGGCTGTATCTGGCGTACGGCGTGGCGCAAAGCCATTTGGGCAATAACGCCCTTGCCAACAAGGCATATCGTGACGCCATTACCTGCAATCCGCACAATGCCGACGCGCGCTATAATTTGGCGGTGCTGTTAGATAAGTCGGGACATTGGCGTCAGGCCATCGCGCTCTATCGGCAGGCGTTGGAGCTTAATCCACAACTGGCACCGGCGCATTATTTTTATGGGCTGGATTTATTAAACCATGGCCACCCGAATCAGGCTGCCAAGCAGTTTCGCACGGTTATTGCGTTAAGCCCGAATCATAAATCGGCGTATAAATTTTTAGCACAGGCGTTGAAGGCCGCGGGCCATCCGCAGCGTCGTGAGGGTGGGGGGCGCTGAAATGGCACGGTATGGGGAAAGCCCGGCCACCTCATATCTGGATTGCTTAGACCGGCTTCCAATGTGCGTTATTGGATTTTCTAAATTCCTAAAAGCCGCATAGAATGGCTTGCAGGATTACGCTTTTATCGGCGAAAGGAACGTTACAGCTCTATGCCCACTCGCTTATACAACACGTTGCATCATCGGTTTGAAGATTTTATCCCGTTGCATCCAGGCCCCGACTCGGCAGATCCCATTTCCGGCAGTCAGATCGGCATTTATAGTTGCGGCCCCACGGTGTACGACTATGCGCATATCGGCAATTTTCGAGCCTTTTTATTTTCCGATGTGCTGCGGCGCTATCTTGAATTGCGCGGCGCACGGGTAATCCACGTAATGAATATGACTGATGTCGGTCACATGACCGACGATCAACTCGCCGACGGTGCGGGCCGTGATAAGCTGGAAGTCGCAGTAGAGAAAATGAAGGAGAATAAAAAAGCGGGTAAAGCCTTGATTGAAAACCCCAATGATCCATTTGCCGTGGCAGATTATTTCGCGGGCGCTTTTCTGCACGACGCCCGCCTTCTGGGATTGGGCGTAGTGGCAGATTATGACGCGGCCACAACTCAAGAATCAAAAGAGAAAATTATTCCGCGGCCCACGCGGCATATTCCAGAATTTATTGCCATGATCCAATTGTTAATCAACCGGGGACACGCCTATGTCGGTGCCGACGGCGTAGTTTATTATGATATTCACAGCTTCCCGGCATACGGTGAACTTTCCGGTAATTCTCTGGAACAGTTGTCACACGGAGCCGGTGGCAGAACCAATGAGCAGGCAGCCAAGAAGCACCCCGCAGATTTTTTCCTTTGGAAGCCCGATACGCATCACATCATGCGGTGGCCTAGCCCCTGGGGTGACGGGTATCCTGGCTGGCATATTGAGTGCAGCGTGATGTCTATGCGTGCGCTGGGGCCGTCGTTTGATCTTCACACCGGCGGAGAAGACAACATTCATCCGCACCATGAATGCGAAATTGCACAATCGGAAGGGGCTACCGGCAAGCCATTTGTAAAATACTGGATGCATACACGTCATTTAATGGTGAATGGCGAAAAAATGTCCAAGTCCAAGGGAAATTTCTTTACCATTCGTGATCTCATGGCCAAGGGCTTCGACCCCGTGGTGATCCGGTGGGGGCTTATCAGCACACGCTACAGAGAGCCATTAAATTTTACGATTCAAAGTCTTTATGAGGCCGCAGCGGCAATTACAACTCTGCGGGACTTTGCGGAAAAATTGACGGCTGCAGTAGCCGCAGTGGATGAAGCCGCCGGCGACGGAGATTTTTCCGCGCCAGGTGCCCCCGCCGATGCGGCGCATGATCCGGCCTTGGAACCAGCGGATCGGCAAATGCTGGCGGAATTCAATTCCGCGATGGACGATGATCTGAACGTTTCGGGCGCGTTGGCTGCCTTGTTCACGTGGACCAATGGTTTACATAAACAAAAAAAAATCGCCTACCCGCAGGCTCGATCAGCATTGCAGAGTCTAAAAAAGGTGGATCATGTGCTGGGGGTTATTTTTGCCAAGTTGCAGGACTTGTCCCAGGACACGAAACAGCAAGTTGAACAACTCATGCAGAAACGCGTCGAGGCTCGGCAGCAAAAAGATTTCAGCGCCGCCGATCTGCTGAGGAAACAACTCGTGGCCCTGGGCGTAGAAGTTAAAGATACGCCCACGGCCTCAACATGGCGGCCACGCCTCGCCCCGGAAAAGCTTGCTCAATGAGTTTCTGAAAGTGTTAACTCCCTGAAGAACATCCATAAAGTTCGTGATGGGCATCACGCAGGAGGTCCCAACCAGTTATCTGGAAATCTCCTGGAGTCTATTTATCTAAAGTTATACCCCGGACGAAAAAAAGACCGCCCATTTATTGGGCGGTCTTTTTAATTTTAGTAACTTCGATTCGGTCAGGGTGATTTAAGCCTTATTGCCGCGGCGGCGAGCGCCGACAAGCAGGGCTAATCCACCAAGCGCAAAAAGAGCCAAGGTAGCCGGTTCCGGCGTAGGAACACTGCTTGTGCCTAGGACGAGCTGCGCCCCGTCGAGGTACGCCATGGAATTGGCAGTCGTCCCGATGAACACGCCTTGAATAGCCGCCTGACCCGTGTTACCAATTTCTCCAGTGTTACCCGAGAACACAACGTAATTGTCTCCCGAGATGAACGAACTGTCATCGCTCGGCGACGCGTTCGTTGCTGTTAAGGATGTGGTACCGATCTGAAATGTGGTAGAGGCATTGTTGCCAGCGCTGCCGTTAATACTGTAGAGGTAAAGCATATAGGGCGTATTGGCCGGCAGGTTTAAAAATCCAAATTCACCTGCAGTCGATGAGGGATTTCCAGCCGTCGCCCAATCGTTCAGCAGCGCTCCAACATTGGAGGATGCGGTCTGCGTGCCGCTGCCCGATCCGTTGAGGTTCCCCAGAGTCATGGCAATCGAATGACCGTTGGCTGTGACGGTGCCTGACGGGCTACCTTGAGAATTCTGGATTCCGACGGCCGTTATTGCCCCCGTGCTTTTGCTAAGGTCCACCGGATTCCAATAGGTGCCGGAATCTGCGGTGTAAGCGCCAATACCATCATAAGTGGTGGTGCCGACGGCATTGGAGATCGAACTGCTCGTGCCGTTAAGATCAAAATTAAATACGTCAATCGTCTGCGCCTGCACAGATGATCCAACCCCATTGGCTGCAACGATAACTGCTGCGATTCCGAACAGTGCTGACTTTCTCATAGCCATCTCCAAAATAAAAGGATTGAGATAATAACTTCAGATCATTGGCCGCTCATCGAACTACAATGGGCTAAATACCTATGATCACATTTTTGCTTCTACATGCGACAGATTGAAATCATCTACATCGCTGCCTTGGCAGAAAAGTGCCGAAAACAATAATTTTCGTTCAAGTCTCTCTAAGGCCTACATAGAATATACTCCCGTAAGGGGAACAAGTCAAGAAATAATTGACAAAATATTAAAGTTCTTCTGAAAGTAGTATCACCACTTTTAAACATATAAAATTCGTCTTTAAGACGAATTGCTTTGTGGGCAGTGCGCAGAAAAAAGGCCGCAATGAATAAACCATGCGGCCTTTATAATTAGTCTCTGGTTAAAATTATTATATTAAGAACGTGCTTTGCTGCGTCGTCCAACCGCCAGCAACGCTAAGCCGCCCACTGCAAACAACCCTAAGGTTGCCGGTTCGGGGGTGGTAACCGCCGTCGCGTTCAAGTTTGTGGTCAACAGGCCGCCGGTTAGCGAAGAAGTGGGGTCAAGTGTAAGAGCCAATGAATTGGTAACAGTTAAGGTAGAGCTGGATCCCGTCAAATTCATGCCGCGGGAATTAAATGGAACAGAAGATGAGGGAGTCATCGGATTATTAGCGAAGTTCATGGGAAGGCTGCCGGAGTCGTCTGATCCAAGCAATGCCGAACTGGAGGAATAGACCGAACCATTCAAGTCCGCAGTTTGCAAATAAGTCGCATTTGTTGCCGTTACACCGCCGGAGGACTGCATCGATAACATACCGGTACCAGATATTCCGCTGTCGGAAACCGCAAAGGTAATGGTATTGTTACCGCTATTGGTAGTAGTAACGGAGGTCAGGTTGGTGGTTATTTGCGTCGATCCAATTTGCTCTAAAATGCCGCCCCAGGAAAAGCCACCGAAAGTTCCGGGCAAAGCAGCGTACGCGCCGGCACCAAGGAATGCCGATACGTTTGTGAATGTCTCAGTGGTTGATCCGCTGGGCGTGGTTACCTTCAATGTAGGGGTAGCAAAGGCACCAGCGACCCCAATTGTCGTTAATCCCATTGCGGCAATTCCGAAAAGTGTTGCGGTCTTCATTGGAAGGTCTCCCATAAAAAATAATGACAATCCCAGATCAAAAGCGGTTTGTTGACAACAACAATCTGTACGCTTCCGCCTGCGATAAAAGAACATCCACAAACTAAAGCAAAAAATTCAATCTTTGCCTTATTTGCAACTTTGTTACTATTTCGAAGGCCCTACAGTTCTTTGCTGTCAAACCCTCACCTTCAGACCGACTCCATTAATTCAGTATACCCTAATCAACTCTCCTTGTCAAATAAAAAAGTGCAAATTTTCAATGATTTTTTTCGGGCCTGCGAAAAGGCTGTTTTTGGATGTATTTGTGAGCGTCACTGAGCCTGCATCCGCCAATTTTTCCCAAGCCTGATCTTAAATTGGACTGTCTTTTGCCAAACCGCTACACTACCAGACTTGTTTTGGTGGAGTTGTTTTTATGATTTCCGAAGTGCATGGTCAATTGTCTGTTCAACCGCAGCAGCATTATGCCATTATCACCGCTGAATTTAACGGCTTAATCACCGCGCGGCTCACGGATGGAGCGGTTGAAGCACTTTTGCGCCATGGTGCAACCGAAAAACAGATTACAAAAATCTCTGTTCCGGGAAGTTTTGAAATCCCAACCGTCGCCACCCGTTTGGCCAAAAGCGGCAAATTTACCGCCATTATTTGCCTGGGCTGCATCATCCGCGGCCAGACCGCTCATTTTGACCACGTTGCGCAACAGGCCGCCCGCGGTATTGCGGAAATTGGCCCCGCCACCGGAATACCTACCATTTTTGGCATTATCACCGCCGATACTGTCGAACAAGCCATGGATCGCGCTGGATTAAAAATGGGCAACACCGGCTGGAACGCCGCATGCGCTGCTATGGAAATGGCCGATGTGTTGCGACAGTTGCCCCCCGCGAAGAACGTATAGCAGGAAATATTGTGAATACAACCAATCAAAAACGATCTACATCTCGCCGCATTGCCCTTCAGGCAATTTATCAGGCGGAGGTGCAAGGCGATGCTTTTATCGCGCAGACGCTGCCGACATTTATCAATCAGGCTACCGATGACAATGACGTGCGCCAAATTGCCACACGCATGGCGTGCGGAGCCTGGGACTATCGCAACGACGCGGATCAATGGGCGTCGCGGTTAATTCCTCGCTGGACCATTACCCGTCTGGCGGCGGTGGATCGCAATATTTTGCGACTGGCTTTGTGGGAACTCACGCACGAGTCCGAAACGCCTGGCAAGGTGGTAGTGGATGAGGCTATCAACATGGCTAAAGAATATTCCACGGAAGACAGTTCCAGTTTTATTAATGGCGTATTGGATGCCGCCATGAAGCAGCATAATCTACTGACGGATTCGGCGGGATAATTGAGCATTTATTCCAAGGTCGCTCCAAGATAGAGCACGGGCCTATGCACGCCAACGCATCCTGAAAATGCCATGCCCCGCGCCGCGGAATGTTACGCTGAAAGCACCGAGCGAAGATCATATTTTTCGGAGGAATTTCAAGCTGTGAAATCACCAGAAGATCGCGGGTCTACCACGGAAGGCGTCGGGGTTTCGCCATCACTTGGCCCGGTCATGGAATATGAACAAATGACCGCCCACGCCACGCTGTTCGGGCGTGAGGTTTGGCGGCTGGCGGGGCTGGCAATTCTGATTGGCGCGGTGGGTGCCATGGCCGCCATCGCGTTATTGCGTTTAATCGGCCTGTT
Organism: Planctomycetota bacterium; assembly: GCA_021805985.1. Classification (GTDB taxonomy): domain Bacteria; phylum Planctomycetota; class Phycisphaerae; order WQYP01; family WQYP01; genus JAMDCX01. Next base: position 38,895 of record JAJZDN010000013.1, read on the forward strand.
GACCAATCTCTTCTTTTACGGTCGATTCTCATTTTCGTTTGCCGACCCGACATCCGCTCACCTCGGAGTTTGGATTATCGCAGTACCGATCGCCGGTGCCGTTGTGGTGGGGTTTATGGCGCGTTTCGGTCACGCCGGTATCCGCGGCCATGGCATTCCCGAAGCCATGGAAACCATTCTGACCAATCAAAGCCGCATTCCCAAGCGTATCACATTGCTCAAACCTCTTTCTGCCGCCATCAGCATCGGCACCGGCGGCCCGTTCGGTGCGGAGGGACCCATTATCGCAACCGGCGGGGCGTTTGGATCTCTGGTGGGGCAAATTCTGCATACCACGGCTGATGAACGCAAGATTCTGCTTTCTGCCGGTGCGGCTGCAGGCATGGCCGCCACGTTCGGTTCGCCCGTATCGGCGGTACTGTTGGCGGTGGAATTGCTGTTATTTGAATTTCGCGCCCGATCTCTGGTCCCTGTGGCTTTAGCCAGTGCCACTGCCGCGGGCTTGCGGATCATATTCATGGGCGACAAACCGATTTTTTACATGCCCAATGTAGGTCCGGCGGAACACTGGTCGCTGGTGATTTATGCCATCATTGGTTTATTTGCCGGCGTGGCCGCGGCCGGCGTCACGCGACTGTTGTATCTGGTGGAAGATGGCTTTGAAAAATACAGCCATGTGCATTGGATGTGGTGGCCCGCGATGGGTGCCGTCGTCGTGGGCGTTTGCGGGTACTTTGACAATCACACCATGGGGGTTGGATATGACAATATCTCGCACCTGCTGACCGGAGGCATGGCCCTCAAAGCGATTTTAATGCTGTTAATTCTGAAATGGATTTCATGGACCGTGGCGCTGGGCAGCGGCACATCGGGTGGCACCCTGGCACCCTTGTTCACGCTGGGAAGTGCTCTGGGGCTGCTGTTGGGCATGGCGGCAGAGCATCTATTTCCTGGTGCGGGCGTGGATGTCCGCGTGGCCGCATTAGTGGGTATGGCCGCATTGTTCACCGGAGCGTCCAGGGCTTTGCTTACCTCTATCGTTTTTGCTTTTGAAACCACCATGCAGCCGCACGGATTACTTCCGTTACTGGCCGGTTGCACCACCGCCTTTCTGGTTTCCTGCCTGCTGATGCGCGATACCATTATGACCGAAAAAATTGCCCGCCGGGGCATCCGTGTGCAGACAGAATACTCCACAGATTTTCTGGACCGTCTTTTTGTACGCGATGCTTATACCCGGCAGGCTGTATGCCTGGATGCCTCAAAAACTGTCGCCGAAACGCGGGAGATTATCTATGCGAAATGGTCCGTATTGCAGCACCACGAATTTCCCATTATCGACGATGATAAAAAACTCATCGGTGTGCTGTCTTATCGTGAAATTCTCGACACGCGCGTGAATCCGGCTAGTAGGGTGCGGGATTTAATCAAACGCCAAGCCGTGATCATTGAGCCGGACAGCCCGTTGCGGCTGGCGGATAATCTCATGTCGCGCTATAAAATAGGCCACCTGATTGTTACCGAACCCGAGAATCCGAACCACGTAATCGGGGTGATCACAAGAACCGATCTACTGTCAGCCCACCGACGGTTAAGCTGATAGATCTGGGACCATCAACCGTTTTCATATGAAAAGGCTCAATAACTGCACGTACTTTTCCGGAGGAATATATCGGATAGATATCGCGGGTAGATTTGTCAAAATTTAATTTTGCCCGCATCATCTATGCCTGCGGCGCGTTGGGCTAAGTAGGTCGTGGCCTTGCGTCGGCGGGCGGTAGAGTCCACAATCATGATTGTTAATGTGCAGCGCAGGGCTTTCCCTGCAAGCGCGGAGAGGTAATGTCGCAAAACGCAGCTCAAAGTATCTCGGCGGATACACCGCTGTTGCAGGATTTTCCACCCCTGCTGCGCAACCGTAATTTTTTTCTGTTAATGAGTGGCTACGTGGTTTCCGTTATTGGGGACCGGGTACATTTTCTCGTGATGCTGGAACTGCTTTGCTACGTGGTACTTAAACGCCACGTGGAATCTGCCCAGCATGCGGCGCAGCTTAACTTAGCCATGTTTTTGCCATTTTTACTTCTGGCTCCCCTGGGGGGAGTTATTTCCGATCGCCTGCCGCGCCGATGGGTCATGATTTCCTGCGATCTGGTGCGTAGTGTCATTGTCATTATCGCCCGAACCGTCCTGCTGGTGGCGGCCTACCATAGCTCGCTTTCCACCCCGACGCTTCTGATCATGCTGTTTGGATCAGAGATTATTCTCTCCTGCTTTGGCGAAATGTTTTCGCCGGCCCGCGCCGCCATTGTGCCCAATCTGGTGCATCCAAAAGAGTTGTTGCAGGCCAATTCTTTTCTTTCGGTTGCCGGGACTATTTCCACGCTTTTGGGATTCATCCTCGGCGGATTATTACTGAAATTCGGTTTGGAAACGGCCATGTACGTGGACGCTGGCACGTATTGCCTGTCGGCTTTTGCAGTATTTTCCATGCGTATGCGCCCGGGTATGGATCGGCCTGAACCGGTGCGTGGGGGCAAACACAACAGTCTCCTGAAGGAATTGAAAACCGCTCTGGGCTATCTCAAGGCCCACAAACATCCGCTTCAGGCTATTTTGCTGGAGTTGGCATTCTTCACCGCCAGCGCTGTAATACTCAACTGTATGCCCGCCATTGTTACGGCGCGCTTCGGCCTTTCCAATAGTGATTTCGCCTATTTTCTGGGCGTTGCCGGTATCGGCATGATTGTCGGTGCGGCCTTGGTCAGCAGAGCACGCAATGGAATTCCTAAAGAAATTGGAATCGGCTGGTCTGCCGTTGCGATCGGCGTTGGACTTCTGATGGCGGCCTGGGCTGCCCATTGGGAAACGTTTCTGGTCTGGCTGACTGTCGCAGCGATGTTCGGGGCCATCATGTTCATCACGGTGGATACCCTGCTGCAGCGTGTGGTGCCGGATTACATCCGCGGACGAGTCATGGGAGCGCGCGATCTGATCACAACTTTTGGATTGCTCGTGCCTACCGTGCCCATTGCGTTCTGGAAAAATGTGGATTCTTATATCATGAATATCATCGTGGGCACGGGCGTGGTAATCGCCATAATGGGTGTTGGGCTGCTGATCATTTATTACCGCCGGCAGCCACTTCCTGTCGGCTCGGCAATCGCGCGGCGACTGGCTGCGGTTTACATGGAATTGTTTCATCGCTGGCGGCGCGGCAATGCGTGCCGCATCCCGGTAACCGGACCGGCCATCGTTGCGGCGAATCATAACAGTACATTGGATCCGGTGGCCGTGGGGATAGGAAGTCGGCGGCGTCTGGTACGGTTCCTCATTGCACGGGAAACTTACGATTTGCCGATATTGAAAAGCTTTTTTTCCGCCCTGGGCTTCATCCCCGTTGATCTGTCCGAACGGGAAAGTAGAGGCATTGACGCGGCAATGCAGCAATTAAAACAAGGGCATGTGGTTGGAATATTCCCTGAAGGAACTATTGGCGACGGCAACAGCTTGCGTAGCGGGCACAATGGGGTGGCGATACTGGCATTGAGCACCGGTGCTCCCGTCATCCCGGTTTATATTACCGGTACACGGCCGCATGAGAGTGGTAAAAAAGATTGGTTGCGTCCGGCGAAAGTGCGGGTGTTTTATGGCGCTCCACTTACGTTTAACGGTTTGGCCGAGCCACGTAAAAATCCCGCTTTGCTGGCCGAGGTTACAGGACAAATTATGGAGGCGATTGCCAGGCTGAAAGATCGGGCGGATGCTGCACTGGCGCAATCGGTGATTAAAGGCGAGCGGTAATAGCTCCTATTGCGGGCAACTGCGGCAACGTTCAAAAACCTAAAGAATTCCGCAGCCATTGAGTTTCATTAACTGCCGCAGGCGTATATGATTCGCCCGGTTTGGTCCGAGGCGTTTTGGTATGAGCAAAGCAAGAAAGGAACCGCAGTGGTTGCGATTCGGCTCCGGTGAAGGATATTTCGACCGCAGCCATCGGCCTCTGCAGTGCCTGATTTTCATTGCTCCGCTGCTGATTATTTATCAGATCGGGTCGGTGCTGCACCCCTGGAGTCCGGTGCACAGCCAATCTCACAATATCATCGCCTTTGAACTGATGCTGAATTTCTTCTCGCTGTTTGGAGCTGTGGGAAGTTATTTGCCCCCCCTGGCCGTGGCGGCGATTCTGCTGGGCTGGCATGTCGCCCGTAAGGACCCCTTAAAATTTGAGCCGGGGCTTTATGTGGCCATGGGGGCGGAGAGCTTTCTCTGGGCGGTAGCACTTGTGATTTTATTTGTAGCCGTAGCGCACGGTGTCGCCATGCAGGCGCTTACGCATCCCGTGGAACACGCCATGACCAGACTCTCCTGGCAATCTCAGGTGGTGTTATCCATTGGCGCGGGGATCTATGAAGAACTGCTGTTTCGCCTGGTTTTAATCACGGTGTTAAATATAATTCTCGTGGACTTGTTCGGGCTTTCGGTAGCAAAAGCCATTCCGGTGATTATTATTGCATCCGCAGTTTTATTTTCACTCTATCATTTTCTGGGCAATGAGCAGCCGACATGGGGTGCCTTTGTCATCCGAACCATCGCCGGCATCTATTTTGCCGGGATATTTATTTTTCGCGGCTTCGGCATTGATGTCGCCACCCACGCCGGCTACGATTTAATGGTGGTAGGCCTTGATATTATGTCGCATCATCATGGATGACCTTTTGCGGGGTCAAAGAATCGGCGGGGCGACTGAAAGACTGGTCATGTACCATACCAATCGCGACGGGCCGGGCGGGTCGTGTCACCGAGCCGCATTTCACGGTCAACTCAACGCTGCCGCATTGAGCTAATAGACACGCCGCGATCCCACGCCCCAATGCTCGCACGGAAGACAACCGTTAGCCCGACGCGGAAGCGTCGTGGTCCGATGCGGAACGCGGCCCCGGGAACAATCCGCACTCCAGTGGGGCAAACGCAATTTCAGGCCGATCTGTCGGCCACCCTCACGCGGAAGCGGCGTGGTTTGATGCGGAACGCTATATCGGAAAATATCCCCAGTTGCGATTCAGAAATCGATTTCGCTCTGCCGGGCGGCAAAAAATATGGCTGTCAAGGCGGACAGCAAGGCTAGTATCCACAGCACCACCGAAAAGTGAAACCTTTGAGTGCTCTGCATGGGATGCCAAAGCACGGAGGATGGAGCGTCGGCGTGGATTTCCGTTGCCGCAGGCCATGGACATTGCACAATTTGTCCGGTTGCTGGGAAGAATTCATTCGGCAGCTTCGGCGCACGGATGTGGCCGATGACCGTTTTGCGATGGTCTGTCGCGTGCGCCGCCAACTGCCAGACGGTGGCGGAAAAGGCGGGAATACTTCGTGGCAATTTTGCACCATACTGGCCAGGCGCAATTTGAGCCAGCGGAATCGTCAAGAGCTTCGCGTGCTGCCGTATTGCCGTGACATTTAAGTGGAGCTGATTTAGAAATTGTCCATGCCTAACCGCTTGCACCGCTACAAACCAGCGACCATTTTCGCGATGGGCGGCGATATGAAACACCGGGTTGCCCAGCGTAGCTTTGACCTTGTTAAGCAGGGAGGTGTAGAGAATACTTGCGGGGGTGGAGTTGTCGGAAAAGGAAATTGCCCCAACTTCGCCTAAACCGCGCCGCCAAAGTGCCGCCAACGGATATTGCCCGCCGTGCGCCAAAAGCGTGGCGCGCCGCTTGAGGTATACGCGGTCCCACAAATTGGTTCGGCCGTGAAGGCCAAACAGACGCGACTTCCACACGATCGTCGCGGTGTTGGGGCTTCCCTGAATTCTCCGTTGGATCACAGAACGCAAAACGTCGCCCCATTGGCTGACACGCTGCATAGGAAATCGCGCAGCCCCGGTCGCAGCAATAAGGTCTTTAGTCGCGCCGCTGCTTTGGCCCGGAGCGGCTACAGCGAATTCAACGGCCTCGCGTTGCAACAGTCGCTTCCATGCTGGCACGTTTAAGTGCGGGATTCGGCCGTCCGTAACGACAATCAGAAGTGCCTTTTTTGTCAGCAATCTTCGTAACATCGGCAATGCCGAATTCGGGCGCGTCGGGCCATTGGGAATAATTTGTGCCAGCAGCTTCGGCAGCGCCGGGCGCACGGCTTGTACGTCGCCCTTGATCAGCTCTCGAGTCTGGCCCGAGAATAATAAGATCGTGATGTGATCCTTGGGTCTAAGTAACTGCGCCGCGTAGCAAACCGCATGCGCCGCTAACGCGAATCGCGTTAACCCGGAAGCTGTGGCATTCCCCAGCGACCCGCTTACGTCCAGCAAAAATATGATATGCAGTGGTTGCGGGTGCGGAGGCGTGCAGGATAACGGCGATAGCGTCTCAAGAGGTGAAGGCGTGTTACCAACTCTCAATGGCAAGCCGTAGCCACCTGGGCCAAAAGCACGGCGCGTACCGGCGATCAACAGGCCGCCGCCGATATTTGCAACGTAGGCGGATAAGCGTTTTTGTGCCCGGGGCGATAGATCGTTAATTGGGACATTGTCCAATACCACCGACTGAAAATGCTCAAGCAATCGCAGAGAACTGGGAAATTGTCCCGGCGGTAACGTCTGCGAAATCCAACCCGGAATCAAATTTGTTTTGGGTGATGGCTTTGGAGTAAGAATCAGTACGCGCGGCAGGCCCAGAATGGGAACAGGAATTTCAGCACTGTTATCGCCGGGCCAAAAATCATGATTTAATATTTTAACGGTGATGGTCCTATGCGTGTGAATTGTAACGTGATCCAGCGGCGGGAGCAGCACCCTTTTTTCTCGCGAATCGCGGAATCGCACCGGCAACCGCACTAGCACCTGCAAACCACACATTTCCTCCAGGCTGACTGAAGCGGGGCCTGTGGATCGAAGCGTTACTTGTAATTGCGGCGGGGGGGATAGATGGTTGGGATGGACTTGGTTCACAGCACGCCCAGCGCCCAATACCCATTGTAAACCGGTAATAGCGACATCGACCGCTTTAGGTGGAATCACCGTAACGGCCATAGGTGCCCGCAGCACAGCGCCTGGCATTGATAACTGCCAATGTATTAGACCAGTGGTAAAAATCCAAACGGGGGTTGATCCGGAAAATTTTAGCAGACGTCGGGTGGAGGCTCGCCGGCGTGATGGGGCATTCAACGCCAGTGGCTGAAGGGGCAGATTCCCCGGCATCACCCGTGATTCCAACACATGCGGACGCGATGCAAATCTTACCAGCGTGATATGGACCCCACGCGGTAAATGTGCTGTGAGGAATCCGCGCAGCCAATGCGCGTCACGCCAGGGAGCCGTAACGGCCGCCGGCGAATCATCCAGAGCCACGATGATGCGCCGCGCCCGCGTGGCAAAATGTATAGCAGGTCCAGCGGCCGCCAGAATCGCTAATATCGCGGCAAGCAGAGGTAGCACGATGGTATAGAGTTTCCAGACTGTTGTGCGCGATCCAGTAAGGAAAAACAGCGCAAGCCCAAAAGGCACGACGATAAAGATCCCCAGAAGCATGTACGGATATTGCAATTCCAGCATGCCTACATCTTACCATCATCGCCAGCACCGCACAGGCGGCGGTAATTTTGCAGCTTGAATGTCGCCGCTACCGCACCGTCCAGGGAACCCCGGCTTGCGCAGTGTTGTTAATCCTCAACACCAAGATCATGGCTGGCTTGGAATCAGATGCGTTGAGAAGCTGCCGGAGCTTTTGAAGCACGTTTGCTGAAAAATTAGTGGGAAAGAGCGATGAGTGGGGGCCAGTATGCGGTTCAAGGTGTAAGACGACATGGGGCCTCTGTGTCGATGTAACCCTCCGATTGTTGCAGATCCTCATCAAGGGCAGCGACACTGCCGATGTCATCCATGCTTTTTCCTTCAACGACTTCTACCGCCCCCTTGGAACCGAAGTGCAATCCGAAGCAGCGACTATCAAGCGATTCGAACTCCCGCATTTTTAGAATGTGCAACTCTCTCATAAGAAATAGGCTGTGCGTGGCGATGAATATCTGGATGCCTCCGGCCGCCAATTGCAAAATTGTGCGCGCAACAGTCTTAATAATTTTAGGATTTAAGTTGGACTCGGGTTCGTCCCAAAACAAGCAGCCTTTATCCAACAATGATCCTGTTGCGATCAATCGCGCAAGCATTGCAAGTTTGCGGAGGCCCTCTGCCACGAGGTGCATTTCCATCCGACCCGATTCCTGATTAAGATAAAAGCGCCCGGCCTCGTCGAGTTCCACCGTTCCGCCCATGGCCGCTTCGAGGGGGGCGAGTAACTCCTTTATTTGAGCGGCGCGCGGCCCTCTGGCCAGCGGAGATTGGAGCATAATACATGTATCGCGCCATGTTTCCTCAAAGGAGAGGTGCGTAGTTTCGTAAAGCGACACAAAGCCCGGCGCGATTGTCAAAAGCTCCCGCGTGGGGAGAAAAACCGGCACCTTCTCTTGGGGCCGGGAGGGAAAGCACTCCAGGGTCACTTCCGTTTTGGCCAAAGTAGAGAACTTAAACTTCAGCACTTGATCTGGTGCGCCAAGTGCGCAGGTAACCGAACATTTGTTGCGTCCACGGTGTCGCCTCACCAGCCGGCCCAAGCCGTCAGGGCGCAACACAGCCAGTAGTTTATTTGCAATATCACGCTCAAGGCCAGGCGTTCCCGCCGGCGCGGTACCGTCGCGGCGGTATTGTTGAGAAGCCACCACAGCCAGAGCCGAATACGCGGCCTTCAGAAGGTGGGATTTTCCTGATCCATTTTCGCCAATGATAACATTCAGATTCTTGCCGAAATTCATCTTGGCACTGGGAAAGACGGTGAAATTCGCGAGTTGTAAGGACTTCAGCATGGATGTTAAGTCTAATCTTCGGGTGGGCGAACTGTCAACGTAGATCGACAGTAGATTGACAGTAGATCGACGGCTTCCCCTCTGGGTTTTCGTGACTAACGCCGATGCCTAGCCGGAAAAAACGCTCGGCATGTCACGCATTACCCGCGGGGCGTCAAGCCATATCAGCGTGCAACGCATCTGCGGCGATCCAGCCGGACATCAGGGCCATGGGCATGCCAGGGCCGGGATGGGCTGAGCCGCCGGCGAAATATAAACCTTGCACATCGCGGCTTCGATTAGCTGGTTTAAAGGCCCCAGTGAATCGGCCATGACTGGCTAATCCGTAAATAGCACCATTCCACACATGGTAGCGATCCCGGATGTCTTCCGGGGTTAGTGCCCGCTGGCAAACAATTCGAGATTCCAGATCCTTTAATCCTGCGGTGCGGGCGAGCTTGTCAAAAATAACGCGGCGATATTCCGGAAGAATCTTTTTCCAATCCTGCCCCGGACGCAGGTAGGGCGTATGAACCAGAATATATAAAGCCTCGCCGCCGGCGATAGCTACTGACGCATCGCTACCGGCCGGAGCGCAAAGGTAACAGGTGGGATCGGCCGCGGGAATGCCACGTTGATAAATCTCTTGAAATTCCTGCTCCGGATCGCGTGAAAAGACGAAATCATGATGGGCCAAATGTTCGTAGCGTTTATTTAAGCCCAAATACAGTACCACGCCGGAGCAGGCCGGCTCATAACTGCGGCGGCCTTGGAATTTCCGGGCTGGCGCTTCAGGCAGCAGTTCTTTATGCGTCAACACCACATCCGAATTACTGATAACCCCGGATACGGGAAATTCCCTGCCATTGGCGGTTACCACAGAAACCACTTTTTTCCCATCCGTGGTAACTCGTGCCACCGGGCAGTCAGTATGAATATCGACACCCAGTTTGTGAATTAGCTTCTCCAGCGCTTCCGGCACCGCGCGTGTGCCGCCGCGTGGGTACCAGATTCCTTCACTGATTTGCATATCCGCAATGCCCATGAGTACCGCCGGTGAAAGCGCCGGCGCTGAGCCTACATATTGCGTGAAGTGATCCACCATCTGGGCGATGCGTGGCTCATGAATAATGGATCGAACCGTTGCATGAAGCGTGCGGCCAAGTTTCATATTCATCAAATCTTGCAGGACGGAAATCTGCAGGCTCCCCTTGAAATCAAAGGTATCACGGATGGAACCGATGGATTTCCAGAAAAAATATTTATCCGACGCATTGCGCATCAGTTTCGATTGCCGCAACATTTCAGCATATTGTTGATCCACCGCTTTTCCCGGGGCAAAAGCTGCGAGATTGGCGGCCATACGTTGTGGATGATCCACGAGGTCCAGAACGCCCCCGTCATCAAAAAAGCAGCGCCACTGCGGATCCAGTCGCACCAGGTCCAACGCATCTTCAAGTTTTATACCGGCTTCGGAAAATATGCGTCGGAGAACAAAAGGCATCAGCAGGATTGTCGGCCCCATATCGAAACGGAATCCAGCGTCGGTATGCACTGCCGCTTTACCGCCCAACCATGGATTTGTTTCAAAGAGCATGACGCGGTGCCCGCGGCCCGCCAGCGTACAAGCCGCCGCCAAACCGCCTAATCCGCCGCCAATAATTCCAATGGGATGCTTGGTTGTATCCGCCATCAACATGGTATGTCTACGAGCCTCAATAAACGAACATTCGTGGTAACAGAATCAGCTTTCCCGCTATTTCGACAGGCATTAAAGCGAGTCATGGTTTTTTTCTCGTGATTTAATTGCACCCTCATCTTTTTCTTTCGGAGGTCCGGCAAACCCCATGAATATGCGCAGCAGGGCCGCTAAAGCGCGCAGTCGAACCGCCGCATCCGCGCCATGCAGCAGGCGTAATACCAGCAGCAATATTTGCTGATCATGCGGCTCTGGCTTGCGCAAATGCGGAAGTGTGCGGCCCGTGCGTTCCACGACCACATTGGGCCAGGTCATAGCCAATAATCCCTCGGCACCGCGCGTGGTACCGTAGCCGCTTTCGCCCCGCGCGGTAAAGGGAACCTCCGGATGAGCCGTGGGCGCAATAAGATCATTGATGACGATACATCCCGCGTCAATCCGGCGGGTCAGATTGCGTGCCGGCACAGAATCTCCAAAAATCGAAGCGCTAAGGCGTAACGAGCAAGCGTTATAAGCATTGATCGCTTCCAGCGTATCGGCGACTACCTGCACGCACAGCACCGGTGCCATCATATCCGCAGACATGATGGGCATGTCCGACGTGGTATGCATAAGAATCAGCGGCCCCATCGGTTTGTCGCCGACTATTTTTCCCACCACGAGGCGTGCACCGCCCGTCAACGCATCGCGCACCATCGGCAGGACTTTTTGCGTTGCCGCTTCGCTTAGCGGAGCCACTTTATAATCGGCAAATCGACTCAAAAGCAGGTGCTCAAATTTCTCCAGCATGGACCGTACAATAATAACCCGGCGGGGAGCAATGCATGTGGCGCTGCCATTAAATTCCATACCGAATTGCAGCAATGCAACCGCTCGATACAAATCCGCGCCGGACAATATAAACACCGCGTCTGATCCCGAAAGTTCCATAATGGCCGGATGCGGCGGCTTTTTGGCCATGGAATTCACGATCGCGCGTCCCGCAGGTGCCGAGCCGGTCAGAATAATCTGATCAACTCCCAGTTTAATGGCCTCATGTACCACGTCAGGGTCTTCCCCCAGCAGATGAATCAACGTTGGATCAATCCCGCTGGTCCGTAACAGGCTAACCAGCGCCACGGCCGCGCTGGTACCCTGAGTCCCGGGTTTTAACAGTACGGCGTTGCCTGCCACCAGAGCCTGAAGAACCTGCACACCAGGAAGAAATAACGGGTAGTTAGATGGACCGACAATCAGCACCAGGCCATGCGGACGATGATCCACCGTAATGCGAATACCGGAAAGCCAGGGTGACCGGACGCGTGGGCGCAAAAGTGGTTCTGCGCGACGCAACAAAAATCGCGCCGCGTTGGCCAGGGGAATAACCTCCCCAGCCAAGCTCTGCACCTCCGTGCGATCCGGCAAATGAGATAACGCTTGGGTAAAACGGGACGGGGAAGCGGCGAGGCTATTGCGAAATTTAGCGACGGCATAAAGGCGATGCTCAATGCTTTGCCGGCTCCACTGAATCTGTGAAGCGCGTGCCTGGGCCACACTAAGTTCCAGTGGTTGCGTTGCGTTCCGGCGAGCGGAAAAGGGTTGTTCAACGGGTTCCATAAATCACCAATGCCCTCACACCGCTGCCGATTCAGCATCCTGCAGCGCGCTTTTTGCTTCCCTTATTCTACACTCTTTCATCGTCATTGCCGCAGCGAGTTGGTCCCATTGTGATTTTAAGCCCAAATCTTCCAGCAGCAATCGCGAACTAATTCGTGCCGATTCATATATTACCGGCAGGCCGCTTCCGGGGTGCGTGCCGCCGCCAACCAGATAAATTCCGCCGGTTTCTTCAAAGCGGTTATGCGGGCGAAAATGCAGCATCTGCCGGAAATCGTGCGCCAGATTAAATGTCGCTCCGCGGTATATGGCCATACGATTCTGCCAGTCTTCCGGGGTGACCACGCGTTCAAACCGAATACGGGACTCAATATCTTTTAGTCCAAAACGTTCTAATTGTCGCAACATCCGCAGTCGGAAGGGACCCTTGGCGGATTTCCAGTCAATATGACTATGTTGATGCGACACCGGTGCCAATACATACAAGGTGCTGCAACCCGCCGGTGCCAAAGCTGGATCAGTAACGCACGCGTTCTGAATATAAAAAGACGGATCTTCCGACAGCCGATGATCTCTTTCAATATCCAGAAGATTCTTTCGGTAATTCTCAGCAAGATAAATATTATGATGTAGTAAATTAGGGTAATGCCCCTCGATGCCCAGATACATCATGAAGGTCGAACAGGAATAGCGGGCTTTTTCAATACGTTTATTGGTCCAGCGGCGGCGCAGGCCGTCCGGTATAAGCCGGGGAATGCTGGCGGCAAAATCCGCATTGATAACTACCGCATCGGCGGGATAGGTGGCTTGATTGGTGCGGACGGCCTGGACCGCAGTTCCGCTGAATATCAGCTCTTCCACTGGTTCGCTAAGATGTATGCGGACGCCTGCGGATTGTAAAAGTTCAGCCATGCGTTCGCTCACCCGTGCACACCCGCCTAACGGATGGAATACACCGTGCTCGTATTCAAGAAACGACAATATGGAAAATAGCCCCGGACAGCGAAAAGGCGACATACCCAGGTATTTGGCCTGAAAACTGAAGGCCAGGCGAATCCGCGGATCGGCAAAATAACGTTGCAACTCGCGATCCAGCGAATTCCATGGACGCAGCATAGGCAGTAACTTCATCATGCGGGCCGTGGCCACATCCCGCCATCCGGAAAACGCAGATTGTAAACAGGGGGCAAATGCCTCAAGTTTATTGCGATTGTCACTTAGAAAGCGAGGCAGATTTTCTGCGTCTTTGGGGGCTAATTTAGCCATGGCCGCCTGCATCTTGACAACATCGCCCGTGGCGACAATTTCCCCATGTCCGGCGAAAGTCAGACGATATTGCGGGTCCAGTCGCCGCATGGCGACTTCACGAAATAAATCATAGCCCGCGGCGGCAAAAATATCCTTGAGGATTTCCGGGTACAGAAAAAAGGTCGGTCCGACATCAAAACGGAATCCATCACTTTCAATAGCGCTGGTCCGGCCGCCGACACGGTCCTGCCGTTCGAGTATCGTTACATCCACGCCTGCTTTGGCCAACAGCATGGCCGAGGACAGCCCGCCTGGTCCAGCGCCAATAATGACCACACGCTTTTGTTTGCTCATAGAGCGACCAAGCCTCCACGAAGTCCCAGTATCGTAGGCAAGCAATTTCCGGGCGGCTACCAGCCCCCGATGCCACTGCCCAGCAATCCTTTACGCAAAAAATAACCCATAAGATGAAAGTGGGCCAGCATGCCACATTATTTCTAACAATCTTGGCTCTGGATAAACGTCTCTTGGCGTCTTAGATGGTAGGGGGGTAGCGGGCGTGGACGTGGTGCAGTCCAATTAATAGGATTTTCCGCCGTCGGCACGGATAATCTGGGCAGGGATAACATTTAAATGATGGGTATATGAACGCGCTGAAACTGAATAATTGCTTCGTCGCCAGCCGGACGACCAAAAAATGTGGAGGTCCATAACACATGGACCTCCACATCGGAACGGGGGATGGGAATAGTGCGCAGCAACTGCTGGATCTAAGGCCGACACTTCATCGGCGGCCCCAATTACCCATTAACAAGCTGATTTTGCTCCTCGCATGCCTGCTCATTGACCGCCGAACGCGCCAACAGGGTGAGTTTCTTGTCAGCATCGCTTTCTTCTTTTAAAGTCAGCTGAAGCTTAGCTGCCATCGACTTGTCATTAAGCTGCAATGCGAAGGCCCGTACCGTGCCGTACGCGGCCATTTCGTAATGCTCCACCCTTTGGGCCGCAGCAATGAGTCCGGCGTCGCGCACTGGCAGGCTATAACCTTCCTTGGCGACCTCATCACCTTCTGAAATCAGGCCCTTCATGGCGGCGCAGGTTTTGCCCGTGGGTTTCTCGTCCAGGGTTTCAAACAATTCTTCCAAGCGAACCTGATGGCCCTTGGTTTCTTTCAAATGGCCCAAAAAAGCAGCTTTAAGCGCTGGTAACGTCGCCGCCTCAGCCATTTTCGGCAAGGCCTTAATCAGTTGTGTTTCGGCACTGTATAGATCTCGCAACTGATCAACCAATAGGTTCCGAAAATCTTTGGTTTCACTCATAATAATACTCCTTAAAAATGGGACTTAAGAAAATATCCGGAATTTCGGCGGATCCGCCCGCCACCGGTATAAATTTAACAAGCCGTAACGACAACACATCGTCAAGCTTGAACGCAACACGCGGCTGCTTTGCAACCCGCAACGAAAACGTCTTCGAAGCCCGTTGCGTATACGAGAGGATTAATATGCAAACGCGGTGCCAACGAGCAATAACAAATAATCGAGCAGCACAAATAAAGACAACAAACTCAATACCGCGTAACCGGGGGTGGCAAATCCGTTCGATAAAACAAAAATAGGGACGGTTGTCCCGGCGAGTCCTGGCCGGGGTATTTTGTGAACTGCGCTTTATTACACTGGCCAATACGGCATCATCAGGCAAATTGACCCGGCCAGTGTTTCCGCCGTGAAGTGAAACTGTGAGCTTCTGCTTAGCACCCGCGACGGATTACAGCTTTCCGGATCCCGACTTCTCTCCGTGCGCCCGGAATCCTACACACCGTGGCCCGATCCGGGATGGGAAGATTGACCGTCCCTGAACGGTTCCTTTTCCTGGGCATCCTCATCCTCATCCGCATCCTCAACATCCATGCCAGCACCGCTTTCCTGACTCTGATTCATCATCGGAGATTCAATGCCCCGGCCTAAGGACTCTATGCCGATGTCATCTAACTCCCCATCCGGGAATCCAGCTTGCTGCGATTGTTCACGGTCACTATCCCGTTGCCCCAGTGCGCCGGGTTGTCCTGCATGGGCTTCATGCTCGGGCCGCATGTCGTTGGCGCTGGCCTTCACGTGTTCGCCTTGGGTTTGTGGTCTGCTCGACTGCCCCTCGTTGCCCGGTTTGGATTTGGCATCCATAAGACTACCCCTAAAAAAAGCCCGCTCTCACCGCCGAAGAGAACACCCCGGGGCAGAGTGCCTGCGGCTTCGGGTGTCAAAGCTGCATATGCTCGCCCTTTTTTCGTCGGTCAAAGCGCGTAGGGAAATACGCAAATTCTGTGCCAGCACGCAATTGCGATATTCTGGTAGATGACCCTGCTTTGAAAGTCCGACGTCGGGTTAGCCACCCAGTTTGCCCGGCCACCCTTTCCGGGTGACGACATAGTGTCCCGCAACAGCTCCTGGCAAAAATGGTTGTTTGCACGTTACGCCTGAATGGCTGATGAATACCCACGCCATGAAATGTCTGTGGCATAGTTGAAGCCAAGAAGTACTAAGCCCGCACCGAATTGGAGATTTATCCGCATGGCGTTAAGATTCTCTTAGTAGTATAGGAATTCGATAATGCCGGAATTGGAAACGCTTGTGAACACTGGGTCCGCGGATTTAATAACATCAGTAGATCAATTGCGCGCTGTGCTGCCCGCCATTACCAATGCTATGGCTGCGACCATGGAAAGAATTGCCCAGCGGTACACTTTCCGACTGCCGCGGTTTTATGCGGAAAAGATTCTATTGAATGATTTGACCGATCCGCTTTGGGATCTGGCATTACCTAATGAGGGCGAGCTAAGCGATACCGGTGAAGAACGCTGGGATGCCTTTCAACTTGCCGATCGGGCTGTGAACCATCCGCGGTGGATTCAGAAATACCGTTACGAAGCGCTGCTGCGGGTAACAGATTTTTGCAGTGGCCTGTGCCGATACTGTTATTTGAAGAATAGAGATGTCACGCCGGGGCGAATTTCGCATCAGGAAATTGACGCCATGTTTGATCAGGCCGAACACTCTTCGGGGCGAAGGGAGTTGCGTGAAATTATTTTAAGCGGTGGTGATCCATTGGCCGTTCCGCCGGCCATGCTGGAGCACGTGGCCCAGCGGATGCAGAGGCTCAATAAAACCGTGGCGCGACGGATTACCGTTACCATTCACACCCGTGAGCCGGTTTGGTATCCGCAGCGGATAATCGGTAACGCCGCTTTGCATCAGGCGCTGAAAAAATTGTCGCCGTCGTCGTATATTCTGCATGTGGTCCATCCGCGCGAGGTCACAACGGAATTGCATCAGGCAATGCTGGCCCTGACGGAATTAGCGGATTCGCGTCGGCCGCTCATGATGGCCCAGCACCCCTTGTTTCGGGGGATTAACAGTGATGCTTCAATAATTACAGATATGTATGATCGTATGGATTCCGGTCCGGTTGTATTCAAGCCCTATTATCTAATACATCCATTTCCGGATGGTACCTTGCCCCAGCATCGCTTGACGTTGCTGCAAAGTCAGAAAATTCTGCGGGATCTGGCTTCCGCCCCCGGTACACGGGTTCCTTTGCTGACCATTCCGACACCCATGGGAAAATGCGTCATTGGCCCGTATGAGCAATTGGTTGATCGCGGCGGTTATTATCTTCTGCATACCAAGGACGGCGTGCCGGTGCAGTACGCCATTTCCCCGCATTATGATCCGGCTGAATCCCGAGTGCATATTCCGATTATGCCGGAAGTTCATCCCGGCGCGGTTTCGTTGAAGGCCAGTTAAGAGGTTTTCACACCGGGAGAATCGCGTCTGGATCAAGACCCAGGAGCCGCAACCTAAGCAGTGTCAAGGCCATTTGACTGCTGCGCAGGCGAATGCTTTGTCGGTCGCCGGGGAATTGGCAACTCCGCACATATATATCATCACCACCGTTCGGGCCGGCAATGGCAATAAAAATCAGCCCCACGGGATTTTTCGGGTCATCGCTGGCCGGGCCAGCATTGCCCGTAACCGCAATGGCCCAATGCGCTTCCGCCCGGCTCCGGGCCTGTTGTGCCATGGCACCGGCCACTTCCCGGCTGACGGCTCCGTACTTTTTAATGAGCTCGGGATCCACACCGAGATCTATTGCTTTGCTTTCATCGCTATAGGTAATCCAGCCGCGTTTAAAACATCCGGAACTTCCAGGAACATGGGTCAGCATCATCGCGACCATTCCGCCGGTGCAGCTTTCTGCGGTGGTGACTGTTCTATCTTGGTGCATTAATGCCTGCACAACAACTGTTTCCAGGGCGATCTGATCCGCTGAAAAAATCAGTTCACCCAGCCGGTGACGCACCGTGTTGGCCATTTCTTCGATCATCGCGCTGGCTTCCGCCGGCTTTCCCGTGGCGTAAATGCGAACGGACACAATGCCGTCATGAACCGTTGTGCCCACGGCCGGGTTTGCACCGCGCTTCATCAGATCGCCAATGCGGGCACCAATCCATGACTCGCCGGCTCCGCAGCTATTTAGTGCCATGGTCCGCCGCACCACGCCGCCCGCGGCCGCTTGCAGCAACGGCTTGTAGGACAGTTCAAACATCGCCTTCATTTCCTTGGGCACGCCGGGCATCACAAAGATTTGCGTTTTACCCAGGCGGGCCATAATTCCCGGCGCAGTGCCACAGGAATTCTTGACACAGGAGGCGCTAATTGGTCGCATCGCCTGCAGGCGATTGTTCTCCGTCATGGTCCGATTGATCCGCCGAAAAAAGGCCTCCAGTTCACCCATGGCGACCTGATCTGTTACCAGCGGCTCACCTATCGCCTCCGCCACGCTGCCACGTGTGAGATCATCTTCGGTGGGACCTAATCCGCCGGAAATAAGCAGGATGTCGCATTGCGTGACGCTCTGACTGATGGCCGCAACAATCGCCGATTGATTATCGCCAATAGTCAGTTGCAACGGACAACTGATTCCCAACTCAGCAAGTTGCCTCCCCAGCCACGCAGCATTGCTGTCAATGGTAAGCCCGGAGGTAAGTTCATCGCCAATCGAAATGATAATCGCATTCATGGTTTTCTTGCCTTTACTATCCGTGGACAAATTGTCGCCAATTATAAGTACTTGGCAAATCGAATTAAATTTGCACCGGGGAGCCTGTCCGACTGGCAGGGCGCACCGGCTGCAATGCGGCAGCCGAACGGCCAAATTGGTTTGTGAACAAACGGTTTTTATTTCCCATTATGGCAGGGTTAGTGATATTCTAAATGCCGTTGTGGTGCTGCCATTCTTAATTGAGGAGTTTCCCTTGCCGACTGAATCCAATCCGTATGAGCATCATTTTGACATTCTCCACAACATGCAAGATATTGTTCAGGAGAATCTCGTTTACCTCTCACCAGTGGATAAAGCGTGGCAACCCACGGATTATTTACCGGATTTAACGGCCGAAAACTGGCACCAGCAGGTGCAGGATTTTCGCGTTCCTGCGCAAAGCCTATCTGATGAAACCCTGGTCGTACTGGTCGGAGACATGGTCACCGAAGAGGCGCTGCCAAGTTATTCTGTTTCCCTGAATCTTATCGCACGTGATTATGAGGGAACCACACAAAAGCCCTGGGCAAAATGGATGCGCGCCTGGAGTGCGGAGGAAAACCGCCACGGAGATTTGCTTAATGCGTATCTTCGGCTTACGGGGCGGGTGGATATGCGCAGTATCGAAGTGACCATTCATCATCTGATCGCCAATGGTTTTAATCCCAGAGCCTATCCAGATCCTTATAACGGGTTGGTTTATACGTCATTTCAGGAACGGGCTACCCGAATTTCTCATAACAACGTGGCCAAAGTTGCCGCAGCACAAGGGGATCCGAACCTCGGCAAAATCTGCATGCGTATTTCCGGTGATGAGGCCCGTCATGAGGCGTTTTATACTCTCATGACCGGAAAAGTAATGGACGCTGATCCAGAAGGTGGAATTTTGGCGTTTCGGGAAATGATGCGCGGACTTATCGCTATGCCCGGCCGACTGATGTATGACGGTAAAGATGCGGATCTGTTTGATCATTTTGCGGTGGTTGCCCAACGCATGGGGGTTTATACCGTCCATGATTATGCCGCCATTATCCAGCATCTGGTCAAAACCTGGGACATCGCTTCGCGCTCAGTATCCGGTGCCGCCGCCAAAGCGCAGGAGTATCTCTGTAAGCAGGCGGAGCGGTATCTTAGTCACGCTGATCGCATTGCTGATTACCAGCGCGGCCTGCCGCCGGTAAATTTCAGTTGGATTCAAGGGCGCTCCGTATAGGGTGTAATAAAAGGTTCAGCGCATTCGAGCGTTGGCTCGGCGCTTTTGTATTTGCCCGCCGCATGTTAAAAATGCGATATGGATGTAAGTCAGAAATCTGTTTCATGGACCATCGGCGAACTGCTGCAGTGGACAACCGCGTTTTTTAATCGAAGCGGCATTGATGAAGCGCGTCTTTCTGCGGAGTTGCTGCTGGCGCATGCCCTTAACTGCTCGCGCATGACTCTTTACACGCGCTTTGAGCAAACCCCGCCACCCGAACAGGTTGCGGCATTCCGGGAGATGGTAAAAAAACGGAAAGATCACACTCCGGTGGCCTACCTGATTGGAAAGGCTTGGTTCTACTCGCTGGAGTTTACTGTTACCCCGGATGTGCTGATTCCCCGTCCCGATACAGAAACCATCGTGGAGGAGGTTATTCGGCTGGCACGGATGACACCTGCATGGGAATCACCAGAAATATTGGATTTGTGCACTGGTAGCGGCTGCATCGCCATCGCGCTGGCTAAAAATCTTCCTGCGGCCCGGCTTACCGCATCGGATATCAGCCCGGCGGCCCTGCAGATTGCGGAAAAAAATGCCGCCGCGCACGACCTTGCCGCCCGAATTCGCTTTCTTTCAGGGGATTTATTTGAACCCGTTGCCGCGATGTCTCCCCCGGTCAAATTTCACGCCATTGTTTGCAATCCTCCGTATATCATCGCAAATAAAATTGCCGAGCTTATGCCGGAGGTTTCTCGGCATGAACCAAAAGTGGCATTAAATGGCGGGGCAGATGGATTAGCGTTTTATCGTCGCCTGGCAACGCACGCACCGGAATATTTGCTTCCCCATGGTGCTCTCATTGTCGAAACGGCCTTTGACCAGACGGCCGCGGTTCAGGATATTTTCCTCGCACAGGGGGAGTTTCATGATAGCCGAATCATCCGGGATATGGCGGCCCACCCCCGATGTGTACTGGTGAGAAAGGCAGCAGCCGGGTAATATCGCCGCATATCAGTTGAGCGTGTAGCTCGTCTATCTTGGGTGTTATATATGGCTGTTGATTATTGTCGTTTTCCCGCGGATTTCGCCTGGGGTGTCGCAACCGCAGCCTATCAGATCGAAGGTGCTGTAGCAGAGGATGGCCGAGGCCCCTCAGTATGGGATACTTTTTGCCTTCGTCCGGGTGCAGTTTTCTCCGGGCAATCTGGTGCAACAGCCTGCGATCATTATCACCTCTATCGACAGGATGTTGCCTTGATGAAGGCGATGGGCGTCAAAGCCTATCGTTTTTCCGCCTCATGGCCCAGAATATTTCCCGCAGGAACCGGCGCGGTCAATGAAAAGGGTCTGGATTTTTATAAGCGGCTGGTGGATGAACTGAGATCGGCAGGAATTCAGCCATGGATGACCCTGATGCATTGGGATTTGCCGCAGGTACTGGAAGATCGATACGGCGGTTGGGAGTCCCGGCAATGCGCGGTGGATTTTGCCTCCTACGCCGGATTTATGGCCCGAAATCTCGGCGACCGCGTGGAGGGGATATTTACCATCAATGAATTTGTCTGTTTTCTCGACAAAGGTTTTGGCTTTTCCGACGAACCGTTTGCCCCGGGCAAGCAAACATCGGTCAAAGTATTGAATCAGGGCCGCCACCATGCGGTGCTCGGTCACGGAATGGCCGTTCAAGCCATCAACGCGGCGAGCAAATGTCGGGTGGGCCTGGCGGAAAATATTCCAAACTGCGCACCGGTTCTTGAAACTCCCGAGCACATCAACGCGACGCGCAAGGCTCTGCGTGAACGCACCGGAATGTTTCTTACGCCAATTTTAGAAGGTGCCTACCATCCGGCATATCTGGAATCGCAGGGAGCCGACGCTCCGGTATTCACAGATGAAGATATGAAAATAATATCATCACCGTTGGATTTTGTCGGGCTGAATCTCTACGCCCCAACGTATATCCGCCATGATGCGTCCCAAGCCTGCGGATACAGTGAAGTTGAATGCGGCCCGCATTATCCCCGCATGCACATGCCCTGGCTGACCATCGGGCCGTCAATTACCTATTGGGGGCCGCGACTGGTTGCCGAGCTATGGAACGTCAAGGCAATTTTTATTACAGAAAACGGCTGCGCCTATCCTGATGCACCCGACGCAGACAATAAAATATGGGATACCGCCCGGGTAATGTATCTGCAGCAGCATCTTATCAGTGCGCACCGCGCGGTCAGCGAAGGGTATCCGCTGAAGGGTTACTTTCACTGGAGCCTGCTGGATAATTTTGAATGGGCCTGTGGCTATAGCAAACGCTTCGGCCTGCATTACGTTAATTACCAGACCATGGAACGCATCCCAAAATTAAGCGCCGAATTTTATTCGCACGTGATCCGCCGAAGCGCTCTGGGATAACGCGTGAGAGGTTACAGGGGACAGGTTACGGGTTACAGAGCAAAAAAGTAGCGACAGCGCTTCCAAAGCCTTCTAACTCCTAACTCCTAAATTCTAATTTCCTCGCCCCTCGATGAGTTTATCTTCGTGCGGTAAGATTCAGCCCATGGATGTATTACCAATAGACGCATTTCTGCCGCAAATTATCGCGCTGTTGCCGCGGCAGGGCGCGCTGGTGCTTACGGCTGAGCCGGGAGCGGGCAAAACCACGCGCGTTCCTCCGGCCCTCTTGGAGGCCGGAATTCTCTCAGCGAGCGCTCCACGTATTGTCGTGCTCCAGCCACGGCGCATTGCGGCCAAAGCCGTCGCTGCGCGTATTGCCGATGAACGCGGTTGGATGCTCGGCGATCAGGTCGGCTACCAAGTGCGGATGGAGAAACTAGTCCGTGCGAATACCGCTTTGCGGATCATGACCGAGGGAATTCTGGCTCGGCAGTTGCTAGATGACCCATCCTTGGAACATGTTGGTGCCGTCATATTAGATGAGTTTCATGAACGCAGTATTCACAGCGACCTGACCCTGGCCATGCTACGGCAGGTGCAACGGACCATTCGTCCGGACCTGTTGATTCTGGTCATGTCCGCCACGCTCGATGCGCAGAAAGTCGCTGATTATCTGGACAACGCACCGGTGCTAAGCGTGCCGGGGCGATTGTACCCGGTGCGCACAATCTACCAGACCGGAAGCGAGGGGCGGTTGGAAGATCGGGTTATGTCGGCCCTGCGCGCGGCGCTGGAACTGGAAAATACCGGACATATTCTTGTATTTCTGCCGGGTGCAATGGAGATCAACCGCTGTGCTGCCGTCGCCAGGAACTTGCCGCTTGCGGTGCACTGCGCTATCCGCACGCTTTATGGTTCCATGCCACTGGAGGCTCAAGTCAATGTGCTCAAAGCGTGCCCGCAACGTAAAATTATATTTTCCACGAATATCGCCGAAACCTCCTTAACCATTGATGGCGTGATGGTTGTCATTGATTCCGGGCTGGTGCGGCAGGCCAGTCTTGACGCGCAGCGCGGCGTTGATCGACTTGATTTAATCCAAATCAGCAAAGCGTCTGCTGATCAACGCATGGGCCGCGCCGGCCGCACTGCCCCCGGGCTATGCATCAGACTATGGCCGGAATTGCAAACCAAACACCTCAAAGATTTTGAGATTCCTGAAATAAAGCGGGTTGATCTGGCAGAAAGTATTTTAACGCTCTATGCTTGGGATCGGCATGGTCCCCAAGGCTTTGAATTCTTTGAGTCCCCGCCGGTGCAACGCGCCGAATCTGCGGTGGAATTGTTGCGGGAGTTAGGTGCCTTAGAGCCGATATCCGATGGCTTACGCCTCACTGCACTTGGGAGAAAATTACTGGAATTGCCCTTGCATCCCCGCCTGGGCCGGCTGATGCTCGCGGCAGTGCAGAGCGGAAAAGCGGCCCTGGGTTGTGTGCTGGCGGCATTAATTTCTGAACGGGATATTGTATCGTCACGAAGGGATCAACGCGCACCGGGGGCCGGCGATTCGGATGTTTTAATCCGGGTCATGGCCTTGGCGGAAAAAGGTGCTCATGGTGCCTCAGTGACAATCGACGCAATGGGAGCCTCTCGGGTTCGTGCCGTGGCCAATGAGCTGGGGCGACTGATTGGCTCTAAGATTGATTTATCGCAGGTTTCCAGCAGCACGGATTCTTCGGAAATTGGCGATTTGCTACTGCGGGCGTACCCGGAACGCATTTGCCGCCGAAGGGAAACCGACCCTGCGCGGGCAGTCATGGTAGGTGGGGGCGGAGTACGTATGGGACCGGGGTCGGTGGTACTTGGCGCGCCTTTATTTGTGGCGGTGGATATCTCTGCGTCGAACAGCCCCAGCGAGGCGATGGTGCATATTGCATCGGCAATAACCCGTCAACAACTGGCAAACATGTATCCGGAATCCATCCGGGAGGAAAAAAGCATAGAGATTGCCGAGGGTCGGATATTGGCTCATCGCAGGGTGTTGTACCGTGATCTGGTGCTTGAGGAATTTGCGGATTCCCAGCCTGATCCGGCAGAATTCCAGAAAGTCGCAATCGCATATATCGTGCAGCGAATGCCGGAATTTCTGCAACGTGATGTGGCCCTGCGGCGTTTAGCTGCACGCCTGGTCATGTTGCGAAACGCTATGCCGGAAAAGCAGGTCCCCGTGATAAACCCTGCAGACCTCACGACGTTATTAGCCTCTCAGGCGATGGACGCCGGGGCGCTGCGGAAAATCATTGCCGGTGATGGTCTGGCGGCGGCTATTGAATCAACCCTGGATCATGCCATCACACGACTTCTCGCCGCCGCAGCCCCGGCCCATCTTACGATGCCCAATGGTCGCACCGCAGAGCTTGACTATCGCGATGATGGCACGCCAGTGCTATCTGTGCGATTGCAGGATTTGTTTGGCTTTCAAGATACGCCTCGCATCGCCGGCGGCCGGGTGCCCGTGCTACTGGAAATTCTGGGGCCTAACCATCGGCCCGTGCAGATTACCAATGATTTAGCCGGATTCTGGTCCGGTAGTTACGCCCTGGTACGAAAAGATTTGCGTGCGCGCTATCCAAAACACGCATGGCCGGAAAATCCGGCGCAGGCGCAACCCGTGGTGCGGCGCGACCGTAGAGATAGAAAATAAAGGTGTTGCAGCCTCGCTGGGCCGCAACACCAGTATTTTACGAACCTCGGACGCCTAGAATAAGCTGGTCTCTTTTTGGAGCAATGTTTATGAAGGCATGGTTATTGGAAAAACTCGGCGGGCTAGAAAATCTGCATCTGGGGAACTCTGCAGAGCCGGAATGCTCAATAAATGATGTGGTGCTGGAAGTGCAATACGCGGCATTAAATCCCGCGGATCGATATTTGGCCCAGGGCCAATACCCGGCGCGGCCCGCGCTTCCGCACATCCTGGGCCGCGACGCGATGGGCCGCATCACGCAAACTGGTTCGGGCGTCACACACTGGAAGCCCGGAGACCACGCCTTGATTATCCGCGGGCCGGTAGGCGTGGAACAGCCGGGGACCTTTGCTCAGCGAGTGGCCGTTCCCGCGGACAGCCTCGCTGCCTTGCCAGACGGCTGGACGCCACAACAATGCGCGGGGGCGTCTTTGGTGTATCTGACGGCCTGGCAAGCGCTCACGCAATGGGGAGACTTGCCGCCGTCCGTCGTATTGATAACCGGGGCCAGCGGTGGCGTGGGCGTGGCAAGCGTGCAATTAGCGACCGCCCTGGGGCATACCGTTGTCGCCTTTTCCCGTAGCGATGAAAAGCGACGGCATCTTTCTGATCTCGGTGCAAAAATAACCCTCGATCCCGCGGACACCCAATGGCGAAAAAAACTCTTGGAGCTTTTGGGGGGAAAACGTGTGGACCTGGTGGTGGAAAATATTGGGGGAGCACAATTTTCTGAACTCCTGGACGTGATGGCCACGTGGGGAAAATTGAGCGTGGTGGGGCGGCTGGCCGGTCCGGTCCCGCAATTTAACACCGCCAGTCTTTTCTTTCGGCGTTTGCGAATCGGCGGTGTGGCGGCTGGAAGTTTTACCGCCCCGGAAGCCCAGGCTGCTTGGCGCGAAGCGCTGAAGCTTCTCAAGGTTCATGACCATCGTCCGTTGGTGGATTCAATATTTGAATTTGACCAATTGCCCCAGGCATTTGAGCGTCTGGCCAAAGGGCCTATGGGAAAAGTTCTGCTGAACGTTGCGGGGTAGCCAAGCCCGGTTCTGCCAACCCAATTTCGCTTACGCCCTTGGGTTCACCCGTTAAAATTGTCGCATGAAGGTCCACTTCCCGGCGCGCGTAAACGCGGCCGGACCAGACGCTGCCGCCTCGGATGTAATAATCCCACATGCTCGCCCCAAGCACGCCGACGCAGAACAGCATTCCCACCGGCATAAACAAAGGCGATCCGGGCTTTTGATAGGTCACGCGACGCAGCCGTTCAAAATGCGAAAAAAACGCGATATTGGCCAGCAAAGCCAGTATTAGCGCTACCGCCCACACCGGTGCCGGCGCTAACACCAGTGCCAGGATTGCAAAAATTAAATACACAGGTACCAACACTCCCCCCAAGATTATCAGCAGCACGGTCAGGAAGGCAATAATCGGATTGCAGCGCAAGCCGGCATAGGCATTTTTTTTCAGTCCGCAAAAGGTATCCTTTAATCCTTCGTACATGCGGCCGCTTAACAATTCGCGCGTGCACACCGTAAAGACCGTCAACCCATTGGCCCGTGCCTGCGTTCCCAACGCCAGATCTTCCACCAATTGCCGGTGGATGGCTGCATGGCCCCCTATGGAGTTATAAGCACGCGTGCGAAACAGCATATAAGCACCACCCGTCAGGGGTGATGGATTTTGCGGATCATTTGATTTGTAAAGTGGCGCCAGGGTCAATAGTGCATGCTGGGCCATGAGCATGACCGATTGCTCGATCAGCCCCCCGGTTTCCATCTGGGGGAGCAAACTGAGCATATCAATATTGCGATGCTGCTGAAGCTGAACCATTTTTCGCAGCGATTTTGGATGGTGTCGGATATCTGAATCGGTAAACAGCACCAGTTCGCCATCAATCAGCCCCACCGCCTGTTGAATCGCCCAGACCTTGCCGCCCCAGCCTTTCGGAGGGGCCTGCTTGTGCTCAAGAACGCGCAAATGCGGGTAACGGGCCGCAAGTTCGAGGCAGATTGCTGCGGTATTATCCGTGGATTGGTCGTCCACAAATATCACCTGGTAATTGGGATAATCCAGTTCGCACAACGAGCTTAAGGTGTCGCGCAACACGTGTCCCTCATTGCGGCCCGGAGCGATAATCGTCACTTTCGGCCACACGCTGGGATCGCCCCTATACTCCGCCGGTGCGTCATCGGGCGCTACAAGTGAATTAAACGCGTCCGGGGGAGTATCGGTATCGCAGATAAAGCGGGTCATTGTGCGCATAGCCTTGGAAAAATGTACGCGCGCCCACATTCCCACCAGCGCCGCCAGCCATACGCACAGTACCCACGCCCCTATCATCTGCATACATGCCTTTCCTCACGAATCTTGTCTTCACTATCCTGTACGCAGCGGCGGGGGCGTTGGATGAAAACGGCTAGACGCAACGCGGTTACAACCGGTCCAACGCATCCAACTCCGCCTCACTGGCCCGCCCCTGAATGAATCTCTGCACTTCCGGATCAGGGCATGCGCGAATTTCATCCGCCGTACCCCGATAAACAATTTTACCATGCAGCAGCATGACAATATGATCAGCTATCTTGAACGCGCTGGCCATATCATGGGTCACAACAATCCCGGTAACTTTAAACTGCTTTTGCAGCTTCAGAATTAATTCATTGATGACATCTGCACGTATCGGGTCCAGGCCGGTAGTGGGTTCATCATAAAGCAGTACTTCCGGATTCATGGCCATCGCCCGGGCCAATGCCACGCGTTTGCGCTGGCCGCCGGAAAGATCACCAGGCATTTTTCTTTCGCTGCCGTCCAAGCCGACAATGGAGAGCTTTTCGTGAATGGTCTGGGTGATCTGCGATTCAATAAAGCCCCCTTCCTGTCGCAGGGGAAACGCAATATTTTCTCCCACATCCATGGAATCAAACAGGGCGCTTTGCTGGAACAAAAATCCGAAGCGCTTACGAATAGGCTCGAATTCTTTTTCCGGAAGATTGTCAATTCTCTGACCATGAAAATAGACTTTTCCGGAATCCGGCCTAAGCAATCCGACAATATGTTTCAGCAGCACGGATTTTCCGGTGCCGGACGGCCCGATGACCACGGTCGTCTGATCGGCCGGGATGTCAAGATCCACTCCATTAAGTACTACCAGCGAACCGAATCGTTTGTGGACATTCTCGAAACGAATCACGGGGACATCAGAGGAATTCTCGGAAGTTATGGGCATAAGCAATAAACTCACAGAATACTGGGTTGGTTGGGCCACAGCATGATATAAATATTATTCAGCATGACCGCAAGAATGAAATTGGCCAGCAGAATGACACAGAATCCGGCTACAAAGCCTTCCGTGCACGCCCGGCCCACGCCCCGGGCACCATTACCGCATCGGAATCCTTTGTAACAGGCAATCGTGGATATGACCAGTCCAAAGAAAAAAGCCTTTATAAGCCCGACATAAACAGTGAACATATCCATCCCGGTTTGGGCATAATGCCAAAAGGGATAATTCCGCACGCCCTCGACTCCCACGCAAATAAGCCAGCCGCCCAAAATCCCGATCGAATCACTAAATACGGTCAGCACCGGAGCCATAATAAGGCACGCCAGCACCCGCGGCACTACCAGTGTACGCACTGGATCCGCTGCCATAACCCGCAATGCGTCAATTTGCTCTGTAACGCGCATGGTTCCCAGCTCAGCGGTCATGGATCCGCCCAGCCGCCCCGCGAGCATCACGGCTGTAAGTATCGGGCCGATTTGTTTCACCACACTTATTACAATGACCGAGCCGACACGGTTGCCGGCACCAATGGCTTTGAATTGGGGATAGGCCTCTACCGCCAGTACCGCTCCGATAAACCCGCCGCCCAGCATGACCACGGGAATTGACAGCGTGCCCATTTCGTACATCTGTATAAACAGCTCGCGAATGGTGCGGCGATTCAAGCCCGTAAAAGTTCTATAAATAATGGAAAAAAGAAACCATCCAAAGTCACCCATTGTTTGAATGGCGTGCATAGCCCAGGCACCGATGGTTGCAAAAGATCCGGTGATCGGGTTGATGGCACGCCCGGGCCAACTCTGATTGTGTTCCATAGCAATAACTCAAAAAGCCAATAATCCCAGGCGCTTGGTCGCCGCGGATACTCATCCGCCCCAGTATTGTATACGTGCAGCGGCCTGATAGGGTAATGCTTCTCTTAAATTATTACCCTGCAACCCTTACCCGCGAACCGACCATGGCATTTGTTGCTATCCCTGCGGCGCGTTAAACTTTCAATGTCTTGTGGCCATCCAAACCGCTAATGGTCCACGGGAAAACAATTTTTTCAGGAGCTTGTATATGTCTTTATTCCAAAAAATTCGTGGTGAATTCATTGATATTATTCAATGGACAGAACCCGCCGGCAGTGATTTTCTTGCCTTCCGCTTTGAGCGGTATAACAATGAAATAAAAATGGGAGCCAAGTTAACCGTGCGCGAAGGGCAGACCGCTGCCTTTGTCAACGAAGGCAAACTCGCAGATGTATTTGGTCCCGGCATGTACACGCTTTCAACTGAAAATATGCCCATATTATCCACCCTGAAAGGATGGAAGTATGGCTTTGATTCCCCCTTCAGAGCGGAAGTGTACTTCATTGCCACCCGACAGTTTACCGATTTGAAATGGGGTACACCCAACCCGATTATGCTCCGTGATGCAGAATTTGGTGTCGTGCGAATTCGCGGTTTTGGCACCTATGCCATGCACATCAGCGATCCTGCCGTGTTCCTGCGGCAACAAATTGCCACCAATCCGGCGCTGGAAACGGTTCAAGTTTCCGGGCAAATTCGTGATACGATAGTCAGCCGCTTTACCGACACGCTTGGTGAGGCGCATATTCCCGCCTTGGAATTGGCGGGTAACTATGACAAATTAAGCAAACTAGCCCTGGAAACAATTAAGACCGATCTGGCCACACTGGGAATAGAATTAACCCTTTTCTATATTGAAAATATTTCCCTGCCGCCGGAAGTGGAGCAGGCCATGGATACCCGCACCAAAATGGGGGTTCTTGGCGATATGAATCAGTACACCCGTTTTCAGGTTGCTACCGCAATTCCTGAAGCCGCCAGCAATCCCTCCGGGTTCGCCGGTATGGGCGCGGGCATGGGTGCGGGCGTTGGCATGGGCATGGCCATGGGCAATCAGATGGGCTCGGCGATGAATTCCGCCGTAGGCACGCCGCCACCAATGCCCAAAACATCCTCCTATTTTGTGGCCATTAACGGGACACAGTCGGGTCCGTTTGACTTAACCGCGCTTGCCGGGAAAATAAAATCCGGCGACATCAAATCCGGCACCCTGGTATGGAAAAACGGCATGGCGAATTGGGCTGCCGCAGAATC
This sequence comes from Planctomycetota bacterium, assembly GCA_021805985.1. Lineage (GTDB taxonomy): Bacteria > Planctomycetota > Phycisphaerae > WQYP01 > WQYP01 > JAMDCX01. Next base: position 69,093 of record JAJZDN010000013.1, read on the forward strand.
CGTGGATGAAATCAAAGCCCTGCTGCCCCTCCAGCCGCCACCGTTGCCGCCTACTTAATCATAAAAACCTCTCCACCTTGCTTGATGGTTGGAATTGCAATCGGGCAGCTTAGGGCACGGGGTATGCGTTGAAAGGGCAAGATGATGCAAATGACAGATGGTACAAATGAAAGGCGATACATATGAAAAAGCCGGACGACCAAGATGAAATGGGTGCGCTTCGAAAGCGGTTGGCGCACTTGAAGCAGGCCCTGAAAGACGCGGAAGCTGAAAGGGTGTTGAACGCAGCATTTTTAGATCTAGCCTGCCGCGAGTTAGGCGAGAGTACAAGCGACTTCAAAAAGCAATGCATCGCCAAGCCCATCCCCGAGCAAAAACGGGGACGTAGCTAATTATTGCATCTTGGGCCTTCTTTGTCGCCGTTTGCCGTGGGGGGGCGTGCCGAAGAATAGGTCCGATGGAGCGTCAATCCGGTAGTGTGCGATGCTCCAGAAAGCGAAGAACTGAAAGCAGTTGTGTCATAAGGCATTTCAATCAGGATCGCTCCATGTCCACGGGAAGCATCAAATTTTATTCGCGATACCATGGTATAACTGTTCCTTACAGGGCGCACAGCTTAATAACGATCATCAGCCTGTGGACTGCCGCAGCCGTCGGCTGTCCGCCCTGTGCGATGGCGAGTCCGGCCCTTGGCAGGATGTTGCATTTAATGGCGGGCAGCGAAAGCCATGCAGTTCCCGTCAGCTACGCCACCACGCGCCTGACAAAGCCGAGGGAATCGGACGGCCTGGTCAGCTATTTGGCAGCGCAAAGCAACTTGCTGTCGAAAGGCGTAACAGCGGATAATAATGCTGCGGTCAAGCTCTGCAAGCTACTTGGCCCGATATTCTGCGGCAACGAAAGCCTGTTGGGGCAAGCTTACCCGCCGTACTCCGGAAATACGCGGTGGCAAAAAGCAGTATGGGCGGCTTGGCATATATCATCTCGCTCTTCCGCACCGGGGAGGATTGTCACATTCGCATCTTTTTGTTCAGGGCGGAAAGCGGTAACAGCGAGGGCGTCGTCCCTTTCCAACCGTGCTATCGCTCTGGCGAGGAAGTTTTTTCGCCACCCATGGGCTTTCCGACATCCCGACCAGCTTGCGGCGCAGTGGATCTCGGCCAATAAATTGGCATTGGCCCGCATTCGCCGGGCTTGCACATTAAAACATTTTTATGTCCCGCTTATTGCATCGTCGTTGGAGATCAATGACCATCGCGTACGCAGCAGGCTGCTCATGGCCGTTTCTTTGAATTATCTGCCTGCAATCAGGGACATCGCCGACACGCTGAATGCCGATGCGGCCTTGCGGCTAAAGCGCGATGAAGTGCCATCATGCCTGCGCGATCTGCTGGCCATGCATCGCCTGGCGCGCCTTTTTTCCCAGCAGGGCGATCTGATGTGCCTGAACACGGCATGGTCGATCGATGAGCGTGCCTGTCGGGCGGACATCACGGCGTTGCGGTCCGGAGAGATAACGGCAAAGCAATTAGCGGCGTATATTGCTGAAATCCGACGGTTAGGGAGCTTCGGTTCACTGTCCGAAATGATCGACACAAATGCCCGCTGGAGTTTGTTGAACTTTTTTGAGACATGCGCGTTGCACCCCGAAATCAGAACCGCATTGACCAACACGATCTACCCGTTTCCGAAGCACCTTGGGTTTGATATATGGCCGAGGCAGTATTTCATCAACGTCATGAGGTTATGCAATAGTGTCTACGATCAGCAGGTCGCAGCTTTAAAAACACCTTTGTGGCACACCAGAATGACGGCCATTTTCAAAATCGAAAATCGGCGCGATCAATTATCCAAGAGCAAGCGACGGTATGAGCAATTGTTCGGAATGCTTTGCATCAACCCTGTTCAATGGGCGGCGTTGCAGGCCCAATATCGCGATTGGAGGGACTTGGATGCCCTTACGCTGGCAATCACGGCATATCACTTGGCTCACGAAGTATTCCCTAACCACCTCGCCCAGCTTGCCCCAAAATATCTTCCCGCAATCCCCCGCGATCCATTTACCGACAAGCCTTTCCAGTACGCCGCCAGCCCTTCGGGCTGCACGATCACCAGTGCCGGACACTTCCCGTTGGATCTAGGTGGCCCCCAAAGGCCGTTCTCCAGACACGCCACGGTGGTACACATCGGGCTTGCGCATAAGTGAAACCTCGGTGCTTTTATTCACCGGGACGCCGCTTATGTCAAATTTACTGGCATAATGACATACAGAAAGTTTGGCCCCGCGCGAAGCAGGCCCGGCTTGGCTGCGGATTTTAGCTCCAGCGTGACTTCGTCAGTGGGAGCCACTTTCAAAGCGTCGAGAAGATACTGCGGATTAAAACCAACATCCAGTGAATCGCCTAAAAAATCAATGGGCATTTCCACCTTGGCTTCGCCCACATCAGGTGAGCGGCCGGAAATGGTCAGAACTTTCTCCGCAAAATTCAGCCTTACGGATCGCGAATCATCGTTGGTCAGCAACGCGGCACGGCGCACCGCACTTTGCAACTTATCGCGGTTTAAACTGGTCTTACGGTCGCAATCTTTGGGAATCACATCCTGATACGGAGGAAATGCGCCTTCCACCAGCAACGCACTGAACGTAGCGCTGGGATGTGGGTCCGCCTTCGGCTTGTCCCCATCGGCCGGCACTTCTGCCGGAATGATACGCCCGAATATCTTGTTTTCGCGGAATTGCAATTCGACAGTGCTTTCCCGCGTCGTGAGTAACCGTTCAATCAGCGCCAAGGCTTTGATGGGTACCACCGCCGATACATCTTTACTTTCTCCGCCATGGGTCTCATCACGGGTTTGTGATAACCGATGCCCGTCGGTAGCCACGAGCGATAATTTCTTGCCCTTGCGTTCAAACAACACGCCATTAATGGCGTAGCGGCTCATCTCTCGGGCAGCGGCGAAGCGCGTGCGATCAAGCATATCTTTTAATGCGCCGGCAGTGATGGAAAAATCCGGTTCGCCGTCAAAGCCACTAACGGGGGGAAATTCCTCCGGGTTAAATCCCAGAAGCGTAAAGGTGCTGTCCGAACCTTTGATCGTCGCTTTTTCGCCTTCTGTATCCAGTGTGATGGTTTCATCCGGCGAGTTGTTGACAATTTCGCTGAGTTTCCCCGCCGGCAGCAAAACAGTGCCTTCCTGACTTATTTCCACCTGAGAAATCGTGGTCTCCAAGGTCATTTCCAAATCGGTTGTGACCAGCCGAACCGCTTTGTCCCGGCCATTGGACACGGTGCTGATCCGCACGCATGACAGGACCGGTTTGGGTGAACGCGTGGGCACCACGCTGCAGGCTAATGCGAGTACTTCAACGAGAGCTTGACGATGCACGATGGCTTTCATGCTTTTATTTCCTGGTAAAGGGTTCTCACTGTTCAACATTTCAGCACTTCCGACCGGAAAGTTCCGATCTGCCGTGCAAAACGATTATTCGGAATAGTAATATCTATCGGCGAAAACAACAACACCACGCCGCCGACAACCACGCCGCGAAGCACTGCCAACCGCGCCGTGTCAACAGCAATCGCAATTAACAATCACAGTTAAGCGTCAAAAGTTCAGCGGCCTTTCAGGAAAGCGGCCGGGCGATGGTTTGCGAACGCAGATAATCCTGGAACGTTTCAGGGCTGTTTACTCCGCCACCCATGCCGCTCAAATTGGCCCCGCCGTATGGAAGGCCATACGCGAATACATTGTGTGCGTTGATCCAACTATTACCGGCAATCATCCGTTCCGCCACACGGTTGGCCCGTTGCAAGTCCCGGCTCCACACACTATTGGCCAACCCGTAAGACAGGCTATTGACCTGCTTAATCGCAGCATCTTCGTCGCGAAATTTTAAGGCGTAGGCGCTAGGTCCGAAGATTTCTTCCCGGCAGCATACATTGTCGCTTGCCCCGGTCAGAAGAGTGGGGCTGACGTAATATCCGCCTTCATGGCCGCTGATACGCAAGGCCTGCGGCTCCAGAATGGCCACAGCCCCCTGTTTTTTTCCGTTTTCCACATACCGGTTCACCCGCTCCAACTGGGCTTTACTTACAAGCGGGCCCATTTGTGTGTTGCGATCAAGGGCCGGGCCGATGCGTGTGCTTTTCAGAATTTCTACAGCCTTGTTTAACAGTTGGTCATGAATTCTCTCATGGATAATCCAGCGGGTGGCAGTGCAGCAGACCTGCCCGGTATTAAGGGTAATGGCCGCCGCAAGCTGTTGCGCCGTAGCATCGATGTCTACGTCATCAAAAATAACCGCCGCTCCCTTACCGCCAAGTTCCAGCTTGCACGGCACCAGATTTCGCCCGCAGGTTTCGCCGATAATTTTACCCACAGCCGGTGAGCCGGTAAAAGACATGCGTTTAATCAATGGATGTCCGGTGAGGATGGCTCCCGCCTTGGAGCCTGTGCCATTAACCGCGTTGATGACACCTGCCGGGAAACCGACTTCCCCTGCCAGTTTGCATACATATAACGTACTTAGCGGCGTCACTTCCGACGGCTTCACCACGACGGTATTCCCCGCCGCCAGCGCCGGGATCATGCCCCAGATCAGCAGGTCATAAGGAAAATTCCACGGAAAGATAAATCCACAGGCACCATAGGGCACTCGGTGGATGCGTGCTTCAGTGTTTTTGACCGCCAGGGGAATATCATACTGGGCATGCAAGGCGAGATCGGCAAAATAGCGTATCCCCTGAACGCCGAAGGGAATGTCAAAGGCCTCGCTATTGACAAGGGCCTTGCCCACATCCAGAGATTCTAATTGGGCCAGATCTGAGGCGTGTTTCTCAATGCTGTCAGCCAATCGGTGCAACAATACGCTGCGCTGATTAGCCGGCGTAGCGGCCCAGGCGGGAAAAGCGCTATGCGCTGCATTAACCGCGGCATCCACCTCATGGGCGGATGCCATGGCAACTTTAGTGATCACCGTACCATCCGATGGATTGATCACATCGTCCACTTCGCCATCAGCGCTAGGCATCCATTTGCCCACGATGTAATGCCCCAGTGGCTCTTTGATAAATGCTGTGACATTGCTGTTGAGTTTTTCCGCCATGTTATGATCTCCTAAGCTTGGCTGTGGCACGGATCTGTCCGCTGCAAATACAGTCTAATGGCATAGCTAAAGATTAGAAAGCATAATAAAGTAAAACACAAAATAAAGTAAAAAGAATTCATCACGTATATAATTTTTCGGCGGCCTTTGTCAGTTAGTTCTGTATCGCTAAGAGGTCTGCCGAATGGATGAGAAAAAAAGGGGTTCTTTATGAAAATACCATCTCCTGCTGAATTATTTGTCGCAGCCGCGGTCGCGGCAACCATCCTGTTGATTGGCGGTTGCGCCGCTAAGCATTCCAGTAATTCTCAAAGCGCTCCAGCGCAACCGGGCATCACCTATAGCTATCATCTGCGCGGCATTATCAAAGCATTGCCGGCAGCGGGTGAGTTGCCGGCAAGTGTTTCCATTAAAGTCCCGCCGATTGCGCACTGGGTCGGTATGAGCGGAAAAATTGAACCCATGATGACCATGACCATGTCGTATCAATTGGCCAGTGGTGTAACGCTTCATGGTATTGCCACAGGCGACAAAGTAGCTTTTACGTATAAAGTAAATTGGAACGCCGACCGAATGGTCATCACACGCATCAAAAAATTGCCCGCCAAGACCATTATAAATTTTTTAGTGCCCGCGGATGCTCAAGCGTCGCAGTCGAACAAGATCGTTCAGTAATATGCCGTGATGATGTTGTTTCGGTCCATCCTGAATTGCGGACTTGACAGCGTACTTGTTTCACATCTCGCGATAGAGCGAGGCAAAAAGCATGGGGCGTTTCCGCGTCGTTACTGGTAGAAGTTCAGCAGCCCCAGCCACGAGTATCCCACATGCATTTGGCCAATATTTTTCCAGCTCACGGATCCATCATTATAAAGCGTGTTGCCGCCATCCGGCTGTCCGCCGGCGGACACGCTGTGATTAGAGGCCGGCAACGGCCCCGGCCAACCCCAGTTGCCCGCCAGATTAGCCGTAAGGTCGCTCGCTAGCACAGTGGAGCCGGAATCTACAGGCGTTTGCGTGAATTGAATAGGGTTGAACACCGCCGGAATGCTGCCGGACTGGGATTGCCGAATCTGGTAGTAATAGCAGTAGCCATACGCTACATTGCCCCAGTTAATGGTTCCCCCATGTTGAATCAGCGTCGGCAGGTATTGACGGTTCACGCTGCAGTAGGGGCCGTAGTAGCCAGGCTGCGGGCAATAAAACATGGTGGGGTTATCAATCATTTGTGTGGTATACAGCAACCCAAGGCCCGCCGGTGCCGCCTGTCCATTGGGCTGCTGCCCATTGGTCATAAATAGAAACGGTATTCCGCCACCGCTTTTGGCCTGCTTGGAATTACACGGATACTGATTGTTGTTATTCGCGGCATAAATCATTATTGCCTGCCCGATGGATCGTAAATTTGTTGCGCACTGCACACGCTGCGCCAGGCCCCGCGCTCGGCTTAAAGCCGGAAGCAGCAGCGAAATCATGATGGCGATAATCGTCAGGACCACCAGCAACTCAATGAGTGTAAAGCCGCGACGATTGTGAAACTTGTTATTGTTATTACCGTACAACATATCCCATGGCTCCCAGAAAACCGCCGAAGCGGTTAAGAACACCGTTCAAAACGCTGCAAAGCGATCGAACATACACAACTACGTCAAACCAAAGTTCTTACCGCGCTGGCTGATAGGACGCTTGGCGATAAGTCACTACCTGATCGATCTGATTCTCTCAGGCACTGGCAATATGTATCGGCAAACGCAACAAGAATCTTTGGTGATTCGTGCCAGTAAATTCACGGGGTTCTCAGGCTCCTATAAAAGCGGTTTTGGCGGGTAAAATTCAAATGATCCCATCTAAAGTTGATCGCGCACCGCCTGACTGGCTAAGTGGTTTACCCGTGTGAACAGCTACCAAAAACTTTTCGGCGGCTATTGGCGTATAACCAAAGCTTACGGTACGATAACGATACTGGTTTGGACGTACTGGGCCGTTTACAGGAGATTCGCGTGACGCGACAGAACTTCATCGGAAAACTCTCATTGGCAACTGGATTAGCAGTTGGAATCTCTATGGGTGTCATCGCCGGAAATATTTCCGCCGCGGTAACGCTTCCTGCTACGCCCTCCACCGGATTAAAACCGGTAAAAGCCCATTTGCCCGTATTGAATCAGGACGTTCTCATGCCCCGGTCCCCGGCTCCTGGCAACCCGGCGGTGGCCATGGTCAATGGTGTGGCCTTAAGCAAAGAGCATTTTCTTAATTCCCTGCTGCGCCTTAATGGCCTGGGCTTGCTGGAAAAATGGATTCAGCTCACCGTGCTGAAACAGGCCTGCGTGAAGGCCGGCCTGCATGTGGGTAAAGCGCAGATTGATGTCGCCGAACAGAGTGTGCTCAATCAGCTTGCTGCCCAGCACATTCCGGCGAAACAACGGATTCCGGTGTTGGAAAAATTGCTGGCGCGCAAGGGCGAATCGCTGGCCGAGTTCCGCATGGCCTTGGCTCGAACTACTTATATGATGGCTCTTGCCAAAGGGCACGTGCATATCACCAACGCCGAAGTGAAGCTGGCTTACAAAACCAACTTTGGCCCCAAGGTGGAAGTCCGAGATATTGTGGTCAACACGTTTGATGCCGCCGCAACAGTCCGCCATTTAATCATGCACAAGCATGAAAATCCGGCGGTGGTGGCACAGCACCACAGCATAAACACACAAAATGCAGCTAATGGCGGCTTGGAAGTTATTCCCTTGGAAGATAAAGCCCTTCCACAAATTCTGCTGGACACCGCCCGAGAACTCCAACCCAATGTACTATCCGCAGCCGTGCCCATTAGCGGCACGCTGCATCTGCTGTGGCTGGTGAAGAAAGTCCCTGCCAGTGGTGTGCCGCTTTCAAAAGTGCAGGCCGGCCTGAAGGCGGATCTGCTAAATCAGGGCGAATTGCAATGGGGACAAATTGAATTAAACCGCCTGGTGGCGCAGTCCAAAATTACCATCGCCAATCCAATTTTGAATCAGGAATTTGCAGCCCTGCGTGAAGCTTATGCCGAGCAGGCCCAGGCGATGCGCAATGAACAAAAAGCACAGCAGGGTAATGCGACGGCTCCCGCCGCGACTATGCCGCAGGGAAAATCGGCCAAGTAAATGGGTTGATATTTTCGTGCGGCGGACAGTGGCTTGTGCGGATTGTTTGACGGTATAATTTCGTCAGGCAATTATAGGTTATAATACATAAAACTCTCGGGAACCGCGGTCTGCCAAGCGGTGATTGGGTTCCCGGGTGTTGCATTATGAGAGGAGCCGGACTATGGCCGGCGGAAATGATAAACCGTTTACAATAGATGTCTCCACACGCATTAAACGTTTGCCCCCGTATTTATTTGCCCGCATCAACGCGTTGAAAGCCGCAAAAAGGCAGGCCGGGCATGATGTAATTGATCTGGGTATGGGAAATCCTATTGATCCATCACCCGCTTTTGTCATCGATAAACTCGCGGAGGCCGCCCATGATGCCCGCAATCATCGCTACTCGGTGAGTGTCGGCTTGTATAATCTGCGTCGCGAGGTGGCCCGCAAATACAAACGCCGCTATGGCGTGGATCTGGATCCGGAAACAGAAGTGGTCGCCACCATCGGTTCCAAAGAAGGTTTCTCGCATTTGATGCTGGCCTTGCTGGGGGCTGGGGATACCGTGGTGGTTGGTGATCCTGCCTACCCTATTCATGTCTATGCGGTTGCCCTGGCTGGCGGCAATGTGATCAGCGTGCCCCTGGGAAATGATGCCGCGTTCTTGCAGCGTGTTGAACACGTGCTGAAAAACCTGTTTCCTCGGCCCAAGTTGCTGATCCTTAATTATCCGCACAATCCATCCGCTATGACCGTGGATGCTCTGTTTTATGAACAGACTGTGGCATTGGCCAAACAATACAATGTGCTGGTTATCAGTGATTTTGCCTATGGCGAAACCTGCTTTGATGGCTATCAGGCCCCGTCGTTTCTGGCCACGGCCGGCGGCAAAGACGTCGGAGTGGAATTCTCTACCATGAGCAAGCCTTATAACATGGCCGGCTGGCGCGTGGGGTTCTGCTGCGGCAACAGTGAAATGGTCCGGGCGCTATCTACCATTAAAGGTTATTACGACTACGGCCACTTTGCCCCCATTCAGATCGCCAGCATCCTGGCCTTGCGCAACGGGGATGAATTTGTCCGTCAGCAGGCTGACATTTATCAGAAGCGGCGGGATGTGCTGGTATCCGGCCTGCGGAAAATCGGATGGGACGTGCAGTGCCCGCGCGCTAGCATGTTTGTCTGGGCCAAAGTTTCAGAAAAACATCTGGCTGGTCACGGCACTATTGATTTTTCACTTCGCCTGCTGGACCAAGCTGATGTCGCAGTGGCACCAGGCCGCGGCTTTGGCGACAACGGCGAAGGATTTGTCCGCATCGCCTTAGTGGAAAATGAATTGCGTATCAAGCAGGCTTTGCGTCAGATGGATGCGTGCCTGAACGGCAAAACAAAAATTCAACGGCCTAACAAGCTCATCGCCGGGACCGCTTCGGCCCCCGTAACCGATTCTTCCGCCGGCCCACACGCAGAGCATACCTTGGAGCATGATCATCCGAATGTGGTTGGCGGGTGACGACACGGGCGGCCGCGCGGTTACGGGCGCGCATGCACTTAAAAGGGTTTGAAAGCGCCGGGCTTCCGCGAAATGCGAGATGCTGTGTTACAATAATGTGGTGCGATAGTTCGTTACGGAGTACGGGCGGCCCGGCTCGTGATGCTTATGGTGGAATCTGCCAGGGAACCCATGGACGCACTTGAACGCGACAAGATCCTCAATGCCCGGGCGATGTCTCCTGAACGCAAGCTGCGTGCCGGGCTGGAATTATTCGAACTTAACAGGGCGTTAATTCTCGCGACACTTAAATCCCAAAACCCGCACGCAGATGCCGCCACGCTAAATGCACTTTTCCTCCAGCGCCTCGCGCAAATAAGACAACTGGAAGCAGGCCAATGAATGTTCTGGACGTTGCAGTTGAAGTCATTGATGCGTTAAATACGCTTAACGCGGGCTACATGCTTGTGGGATCGCTTGCGACAAATCTTTACGGCATTCCACGCAATACCAATGATGCTGATTTCGTATTGTCACCGCAAATAACCGACCCTGTTTCCGTTTCGACGCTTCTGGGAACCGCGTACCGCTTGGATAACCAAATGTCGTTCGAATCCGTGACGCTCACATCGCGCCGGGTACTAACCCATACCGAAACCGGCTTTCTCATCGAATTCTTCGAGCTTTCCGAGGATCCTCACGACCTGATGCGATTTAGCCGGCGGGTGCATATCGAATTTCTGAACCGGCCGGCTTTTGTTCCCACCGTTGAGGACGTAATCATCACGAAGCTCCGCTGGGCCGTTACCGGGAAGAGAGCCAAGGATGCTTTGGATGTCAGAAGCGTTCTGGCCGTGCAACGGACTTCCGACATTGACGCGGTCTATCTCCGCCGATGGACGGATGTCCACGGCACAACCAAACTCCTCGATCAGCTTTTGGCGGACACGAAGCATGTTTAGGCTCGCCTGCATCTCTCGTCGCCGCTGATTGAGAGGGCAAAAAAAACACAGCTTCGCAGCCTGGCGATTCTTTGGCAAGGCTCCTACAATTCAACCATGGATACCTTTGCCACATGGCCAGCAGTGCTTAAGAGATTGTCGCAGCGTGCCCAGGATGTCGATATCGCAGGCCGATGGCCGCGCAAAAATATTGAAGATCTGGCCCACTGCGGTGCCTTAAAGTGGTCAGTCCCAAAACAGTATGGTGGAACCGGCTTATCGCAGATCCAGTTGCATCGGCGATATGAACAGCTTGCCTCAGTATGTTTAACGACAGCTCTGATTCTTACCCAACGCGATGCGGCGCTGGAATTTCTCATCTGTGCCGCCACCGGTCCCGCCAGCGGACCGCAGTGCCGCAAACTGCTCTCCCGGCTTGCCAGGAATCAGATCTTCGCCAGCATTGGAATTGCCCAGCTAACCACGTCCGGGCAGCATCAAAATGGGGGCGTTGCAGCGGTGGACCACGGCGGAACGTGGCGCATCTCGGGCATTATTCCGTGGTCTACCGGGGCCGGTAATTGCGACTATATTATCGCCGGTGCTCGCACCGAAGTCGGTGACCAACTCTTGTTTATTCTCCGCATGAAGCAACCAGGCGTGCGGATAATTCCCCCGGCACCCATCGCCGTGCTCAATGCCAGCAATACTGTAGCCATTAAACTTAAAGAGGTTGCCATCAAGCCCGAGGATATTTTAGCCGGTCCCAGTCCCAATGCGCTGGCGGTTCGCAACAAGTACCGGCGGTTTTCTTTGAATACGTGTATTCTGCCCCTGGGGGTTGCGGCAGGAGCTTTACGCGATGCGCAGGAACTGGTCTCTACACGATCTGCGCGGTGCAAAGCTGCCGTTGCCGGCCTGCGCCGGAAGCACGCGGCGCTGTCGCGCGAGGTCTACAGACAGGGCGCAGATAAGGTGGAAGCGGACAGCGCCTCCAAGCCTGCAATTTTGCGATCGCAATGCAACGACCTGTGCTGGCGATGTGCCGCAGCGACATTGGAGCTTGCTAAAGGCCGCGGATTGATGATGTCCCATCCCGCCCAGCGCCGGCTGCGCGAAGCCATGTTCTTTTTTGTCTGGTCCAGCGGAGTAAGCGTCATTGAGGAAACACTTACATGCCTTGAAGCCGGTGGTCGCGGCTAAGCATGTCATACACCACGATTTACCCTGATTTACCGAGATTGCGGCGTGCTACGGTAAAAATGCCATGGCTGTGCGCTTTGTACGTTTCACCAAGATCGGGTAAATTAAAGTCTCATCGGGGCGTAGCTCAGCCTGGCTAGAGCGCCTGGTTTGGGACCAGGAAGTCGCAGGTTCGAATCCTGTCGCCCCGATTATCTGGAGAAACAAGCCCTTTGGTGAGGACATCAAAGGGTTTTCTCATTGAAAAATCAAGCTTTTCTTCCTTTAACGTCAAGTTCAAACAAACAATTTCCAGTAGCTGC
>JAJZDN010000014.1 GCA_021805985.1 Planctomycetota bacterium
CGTAGGGGTGGACGAATCCGCCAGAGACAGGCCAGCGGTCGCCAACACAGCGGCCATGGCCAACAACGTAGTAAATGGTCGCATTTGTTTCTCCTTCAAAAATGCAAGAACCGGATGTTTTATAAGCAAAGTCTGTGCCAGAAACGTGGTCAGGGATGCCCGATGCCGCGCAGAACCGCATACGGGGGATATTTGTGCGATATTTGCAGCAGAGAGGGAGGAAAGGATGCTTAGAAAAATGGCGATGCGCGCCGTTGAGCCTGTTATTGAGGCAATAATGAAAAAGGGCGGCGAAATATCATTTCGCCGCCCTTCGTGTTTATAGAGGAATGAGGTTCCCAGCTTAGAAGCTGTAGACTGCGTCAACTCCGAATGTGGTCTGATAGTGCTTGCCACCGCTAAGTAAGGCGTGGTCAGCAAAATCTTCCCGCAGTTCGGGGCGGATCACAAGTGTGCGGAACATGGCGTTATCCGGGAAGGGCGTCAGGCTGATGCCAACCGTCACTTCGCCAAGATTCAGCGCGCCGGAGGTTTCGCCAAACTGGTCAAAATTGCCAGCGGCATCCGACCCCTGATTGCCGAGGCCTTCTACAACCCCGGTTCCGAAATACGCATATTCTTCACGGAAGTTGTAGCTGATGAAACGGTTGTAACGATAGGTCTGATAAAGGGCTTCATCAAAAGCGCCGTTATCCTGGCCATTTATCGTATTGCCTGCACCATCATAATATAACACCGTGTCCGACGTGAGGGACAAGGCGTTATTAAGAATTGGCGGCACATAGGTGATCGTCGGCTCAATGACCAGCCGATTCGGGTTATTGGTGCCGTTGTCCTGCGGGCCAAAGGAAACATTGACTTTGCCATTGAGTTGGTTGTTGTACTTGTAGCCAACACCAGCCAAGACGTCAACCCCGGTGTTATTATCACGGAGAGTCTGATTCCAGCCGCGTGTGACGCCTGCCCAGAAAGACAAATCCTGACCCATCACAACTTTTCCCAGGAGACCGGTTTGGGTGTACGGGGTCAAATTGCCAAAGGCAAAGGAATGGGAATAAAACGCATTCTTGGTGGGATTAATACGTTCATAGCCCATGGGGCTGTCAAACTTACCGAAGCGCAACAGCATGGCGCCGTTGTTGCCCAACGCAAAGCCTGCCTCCACATACAACTGCTGAAGATCAAACTGATACAGAGGATAAGTCTGGACGTTGGCGTTATTGCCGTGATAAAAATTCAAGCCGTTGGAATGGATGAAATCACCATTGTAGCCATACAGCATGTCAATCTTGCCACCCAGAACCACACCTTGCTGATGGATCTGCTTGCCATACAGGTTGATGGTCTTGGCGATGTACACGTCAATGGCATTGAGCGTGAGGTTGTTATGGGCCTCACTGGTAAATGAGCGACCGGGAATAGGATTGGAATTACCAAAATCTTTGGTATAGCCAAGTTCCCCGTAACCGCCGATCTCAATGCCGGCACTTTGCAAATTCTGCCCAACGGATGAATCACCGGTCTTGACCTGGTCAAGGCCGTACATCAGCGGCGGAGCATTATCGGTGCTCATCGCCGGCGCAGGAGCCTGTGCAGAATCCTGCATTGGCGCATTTCCTGCGGAAGAGGTGTCGGCCCATGTGAGGCCCGAGGTGGCGAGCATGGCGGCTGCGCCGAGCAAAATTCCCAACGATCGTTTGTCCATAATGTGTCTCCTTAAAAAAGGATACCCTAACCAACGCCACGGTTTCGACCGTTTTCGTCCCCGCCAATTAAGGGACGAAGGAAAGTTCCATCTTCCAGGCGTTCCTACACAGGTGGTGAGGATAATGTTCGATAACCTCCGTGTCAACTTGATTTTAGCGACGTACTCACTGATTCTTAACAATTCCCTAACATGCCTAACATGTAAGCAAGTGGTCCCAAAACGGTCATATTGTCCGCACTATTTAAGAGTATGTGCGTGCAAGAGGCAGAAAAAATATAAAAATGCCTTAAAATAGCACGTTTCGGTGTAAACAAGCGGCAGATTAAAGAAAATGTGGTACATTTCACGATGAACAGAATTGGATCGTTGTTCGACTCCAACCTGGCTTTGCGGACGCATTAATGATGACCAATAAAAATCCCCCGTCCGCTGGAATTTTTCTGATTTTCAGCCAAACCTTCGCCCCGGACCCGGCTGCCGTCGGGCAACATATCACCGATGCCGCTATCGCCATGGCCAAGCGCGGCCACGCAGTTCGCGTGTACGCCTCAAGCCGCGGGTACGAAGATCCCACCCGCCAGTACCCCTTAAAAGAAAACATGCAGGGGGTGGACGTTCGACGCCTGCGTTTAAGTTCCTTCGGTAAAAAGAACCTCCTTATTCGCATTATCGGAACCGCCAGCTTTCTTATCCAATGCTTCTTTATTGGGTTATTTACCCCCAAAGTCAAAGGTATTCTCTTTAGCACGTCACCACCCATGATCGGCTTTGCCGCCGCATGGATTAGTTGGCTGCGGCATGTGCCCATTGCGTACTGGGCCATGGATCTGAATCCTGATCAGCTTATCATGATGGGAAAAATCAAAGAGCACAGTCTTCGCGCCCGCATGTTGGAACGCGTGAATCGTTTTATTCTCAGCAGATCGGCCGCCATATTTGTCCTGGACCGATTCATGGCTGACCGCTTGGCCAAACGGGGCGACTTTGCAAAAAAAATCCACATTGATCCGCCCTGGCCGCATGAACATGTTATTGAACCGGTGCCGCTGCAGAACAATCCTTTTCGCATGGAGCACGGCCTGCAAGGCAAATTCGTTATTATGTACAGCGGAAATCACAGCCCTGCCAATCCACTGGATACCGTCCTCCATGCCGCCCTAGCATTAAAAAATGATACCGACCTGCGATTTGTTTTTGTCGGCGGCGGCTTGGGAAAGCGGCAAATTGAGGCCTGCATTTTAGAGCATCAATTAACCAATGTGCTGTCATTACCCTATCAACCGCTGGAATCCTTGAAATTTTCACTCTCTGCGGCGGATGTGCATTTGGTGAGTCTCGGAGAAAATATGGTGGGAATAATTCATCCCTGCAAAATCTACGGAGCCATGGCTGCCGGAAAGCCCATACTTTTTCTGGGTCCCAGCCCCAGCCATATTGCGGATATTTTTCATGAGCATGAAATTGGCTGGCACATTCGACATGGCGATACCGACGGCACCGTGAAGGCGATTATGCGCATTCGCAGCACGCCGCAGGCCCAGCTTAGCCGCATGGGCCGCAACGCCCAGCATCTGCTGCGCGAACGGCTAAGTCAGGAAACCCTCTGCAACCGCTTCTGCGAGCGGCTGGAAAACGCCCTTGCCCTCTACGCTTAGGAGTCTGTTCCTTAATAGACGTTTTACATCTCATGAACGGGTTTCTATATTACAAGGCTAGCAGAATTGGTGCAGCTTCTGCGGAGACGGCGCAGGGCCGTCCGGAAGCGCCAGTCTGCATGACCATCAGGACGTATGTGTCCTGCCAGGAGAAAAACGGATGTCCGAAGAATCCAAGTGTCCCTTCCATTCAACCAGTCGCAGCTCTACAGCCAATCATGATTGGTGGCCCAACCAGTTGAATCTCAAGCCGCTGCACCAGAACTCGAGCCTTTCCGATCCGATGGATGCGGACTTTGACTATGCAAAAGAGTTTAAGAGCCTGGACCTTGCCGCCGTGCAAAAGGATCTTCGGGCATTGATGACCGATTCGCAGGACTGGTGGCCCGCGGACTTTGGTCATTACGGGCCGTTATTTATCCGCCTCGCGTGGCACGCT
Organism: Planctomycetota bacterium; assembly: GCA_021805985.1. GTDB lineage: Bacteria > Planctomycetota > Phycisphaerae > WQYP01 > WQYP01 > JAMDCX01. The sequence continues at coordinate 3,803 of JAJZDN010000014.1, forward strand.
GCCGGCACCTATCGCATTGGTGATGGCCGGGGCGGCGCGGGTTCGGGGCAACAGCGCTTTGCGCCGCTGAACAGTTGGCCGGACAACGTCAATTTGGACAAAGGACGTCGGCTGCTCTGGCCGATCAAGCAGAAGTACGGCCGCAAGCTATCCTGGGCGGATCTGAAGATTCTAGCGGGCAATGTCGCCTTGGAATCGATGGGGTTCAAGACCTTTGGCTTTGCCGGCGGGCGCAAGGATGTCTGGGAGCCGGACGAATCGGTGAATTGGGGGTCGGAAAAAAAATGGCTGGATGATCAGCGGTACAGCGGTGAACGGCAATTGGCCAGCCCGCTGGCGGCTGTACAAATGGGTCTGATTTACGTCAACCCCGAAGGCCCCAATGGCAATCCGGATCCCATCGCGGCTGCACGGGACATCCGTGAAACTTTCGCGCGCATGGCCATGAATGATGAAGAGACCGTAGCTCTGATTGCTGGCGGCCATACGTTTGGTAAGTCCCACGGTGCCGGGCCGGTATCTCATGTGGGACCTGAGCCGGAGGCTGCCGACATTCAACAGCAGGGCTTTGGCTGGAACAACACCTTTGGCACGGGCAAGGGCGGCGACACCATCGGCGGCGGCCCGGAAGTTACCTGGACCAGCACGCCCACAAAATGGAGCAACAACTTTTTTGAGAATCTTTTCGGGTTTGATTGGGAACTTACCCGCAGCCCGGCTGGTGCCCAGCAGTGGAAAGCCAAAAACGGAGCCGGGGCGGGCAGCATTCCCGATGCCCATGATCCAGCCAAGCGCCATGGTCCGACCATGTTAACAACCGATCTGTCATTACGATTTGACCCGGCTTATGAAAAAATCTCGCGACGTTTTCTGGAACATCCCGATCAGTTCGCCGATGCCTTCGCCCGGGCGTGGTTCAAGCTGACACATCGGGACATGGGGCCGCGCGTGCGCTATCTGGGGGCGCTTGTGCCGAAGGAAGAGTTGATCTGGCAGGATCCGATTCCCGCAGTGAATCATCCGCTGATTGGCGAAGCCGACATTGCGGTATTGAAGGGCAAGATTCTGGCATCGGGGCTGACGGTTTCACAACTGGTATCCACAGCATGGGCGTCGGCATGTACATTCCGCGGCTCGGATAAGCGGGGCGGAGCGAACGGCGGCCGCATCCGCCTGGCCCCGCAGAATAATTGGCCGGTCAATGAGCCTGTGCAACTGGCGAAGGTGCTGAAAACTTTGGAAGACATCGGGGAGGCGTTCAATCGTGCGCAATCCGGTGGCAAGAAAGTTTCGCAGGCGGATTTAATTGTCCTGGCCGGTTGCGTCGGCGTTGAACAGGCGGCGAAAAAGGCGGGGTATAACGTGACTGTCCCCTTTACGCCCGGACGCATGGATGCCTCGCCTGCGCAGACCGATGCCCATTCCTTTGCCGTTCTGGAACCGCTTTCTGACGGTTTCCGTAATTATGTTAAAACCCCATCCAGCGTACCAGCTGAGGCGCTGCTGATTGACCAGGCCCACTTGCTGACCCTGACGGCACCTGAGATGACGGTGCTGCTGGGTGGCATGAGGGTGTTAAACACCAACGCGGCTCACACCCCGCACGGCGTACTGACCAAACGCCCGGAAACATTGACCAATGACTATTTCGTGAACCTGCTGACCATGGCCACGCAATGGAAAGCACTCTCGGAAAACAACGACTTGTTTGCGGGCCTTGATCGCAAAACCGGGCAACAGCAGTGGACCGCAACGCGTGTGGACCTGATCTTCGGCTCGCATTCCCAACTGCGCGCCCTGGCTGAAGTTTACGCCACCGCCGATTCCCAGGAAAAGTTCGTCCGCGACTTTATCGCCGCCTGGAACAAAGTGATGAACCTGGATCGCTTTGATCTGGCCCGCTAAGCGATGGGGGCCAAACACCAAAACAAGCGAGGACTTCCAGCATTAAGGTGGCCCCCAGGAGCCTTTCCGAGTAATGGTTGGGATTGCGATGGGTCTGAAATGTCCCGTATGCGCGGCGGAGGATCGAGCAGACTCATTATTAATGTGTCTGCGAGATCCGACAACAAAGCAGGCGGGGCATTTCAGGCCCACCCGTAGGGCGGTGTGCTTTTTCGGCGCGGCTCCTCGGAGTACCATCCGTGTCAGGTACGCCATCCTCACCGGTTCTTGTGAAGCACCGGATGGTAATCCGGTGGTTGATTCAGTGTCGCGCCCGCCCTTCCAAGCGGAATAGCATTAGCGCCGAGCCTGCCAAGGGACCTTGGCCTTGTTCATCTGATCCCGGCGGAAGCGGACGCCGGATGCTACAAGCACAAGGAGTGACGGAAAAAATGACACCACTGAGCACAAAAAGAATCGTGGATCCATAAACGGCCAGAATGTAAGGAAATCCGCTACGGTCCGCTTCCAATAACTCGATTCCAGCATGGAAGGCTGCCAATTCGGGGACGAAAAAAGGTAGGCCCCGACCAGCACACCCGTGATGACTAATGAGGAACAAGCAAGGATCACAAGTGCGGTAATAAATGCGACCTTCCAAATTGTGCTCGAATGCAAGGAAATAATGCAAAATACCAGGATTGCCGAAAGGAGCCCCAGCAAAGTCAGAATGAAGAGAATCATGAAATCACCAAGTACGGGGTCAAGGGACGAAGGTTAGGGTTTAGAATAAATTCAAGGCACGCTTGCGGCATTGGAAGAGCGAAACGGTGACGCGGTTCGTTTTTTTCATCTTAGGCCTCCGTGTTACGCCTGCCTGGGTTACCCGTTGGAGCGTAGGAAGCGTATTGTATGCTCCACCTTTCAAGTTACGTCCCCGTTCCGTTTTCCGAGCTCCCGGTGGCCCGTGCCTGCACGCGTGATTATTCCGGTAGCGCCTGCCGTAAATTCCACTTGTCCTTCAGATCTATAAAGCTCTTTTTTCTGTTTCGTTCTTGGTGCTCAACGATCAACCGTCGCCATCAGTTTTTCGTTATAACGGGGCCCCGCCACTTTTCCTGGCGCCAGTGCGTCGTTGAGCGCCTGCATCTGTGCGGGTGTTTTTATCCTCTTGAATGTCGAACCCAAATTTAGTGGCGATGATAACTTTTTCACGCACGCCGGAGAGAGCGCGGCCCAGAAGGTCCTCATTGGCATAGGGACCGTAGACTTCGGCGGTATCGAAAAAATTGCATCCCAAAGCGATGGCGCGATGAAGCGTGGCAATAGACTCTTCTTCATCCGCGGCACCATAAGACTGACTCATCCCCATACAACCCAGCCCGATTGCCGAGACCTCCAGCCCTTGACTGCCGAGTTTACGTCTGCTCAATGTCATAAATGTCTCCTGCTAACGTACAAGCCTGCAGCGACAGGCACCCCTATTATTGCGTGCATGAATTATGGTACCGCCACCGCGGCTCTTTAGCTATTGGCGGGTGTCGCGAACGTATTCCTACGAGGGAACGCCAACTAACGCTACCCTCCCGATGGCTTTGGTAATTCCGATAATGACCATGGCCGTTCCGAGCACCGTGCCTCCGCCCTTTGCAGCCAGTTTAGCATCCCCGGCCGGCGTGTTTTTTGGCCGTCCTCTGCGGCGCGGCTGTGCCATTCGTGTCAGGCACGCCATCGTCGCCGCTTCCTGTAGAGCACCGGATGATAATCCGGTGGTTGATCCAGTGTCGCGAGCCAACCACCGGGTTATCACCACGGTGCTCGCGGTAATAAAGGCGACCTTTTGAATTGTGCTCGAATGTGTGAAAATAATTATTTATTTCTCCGCCGATTTAATCCATATCGACAACGCCGGGTGGCCCAAAACATACGCCTCATATTGCGGGTATTTGGGAAGCCAATCCACGGGTGTGCTCTCGTCCGACTGCCTCGACTGATACCATTTTTTACCCACCTTAGACAGGCGAAGTGTGATGATCTTGCCGCCGCCCACCGGATTGAGGAGCACAAATGCAACATCCTTGCCAATAATGGATGGGAAAGCGCGGAACCCTTCAGACGCTTCTTCATCCGCCGCATTATAAGACTGACTCACCCCCATACAACTCAGCCCGATTGCCAAGACCTCCAGCCAAGAATTAGAGAATTTCCTGGCGATTCATGGGAATTTATGTCACTTGGTTACAATGATTTTCTTGACGTAGTAGCCCCCTTTATTGGGGCCGTCGGAATTGATGTCAAAGTTATACGCCCACAGCCCGACAAACTCGGCATCGGAAAGCCTGAATGTGTGCGTGTACCAGCGTCGATTCCCCGGGATAGTCCACCAGCCTCCGGGGCTGTTGTGCTTGAGGCCGGTAGTGGATTCGTAACCGACGACAAATCCGGCGGGCGTATTACTCTTGTTGCGCCGCGCGGTGACCGTGATATTCACGTGGTGAGGCCGGAACGAAATAAAATTCGGATCCACTTCAAAGTTCTGGCGAACATGCCCCCTGACATTGTTGCATAGCCGCGCCGTAGTGCCGTAGATGTGAACCGCCACCGAGGTAGCATCAGGCTTAAGCTGGTGCAGCCCCCGGTCCCGATTGGGACTACCCATGCGGATAGATACCCTGGCGGCGTGACTATAATTACCATCCCACGGAAAGGGCTGGGATTTATCATGTTGCGCCTGGGCCACCAACTTGGCCGAAACACCTACCGCCACCATAGGGGCGTTCGTCAAGCGCAGCGCGCGACCGGCTGCCAAGTTGTCGCTCAGGCCGGTGGCCGGGTCAATGATCCGCACACGATGGGAAAATCGTACCCGGTCGATTTTGCCGGGCCTGGCCCAGGTGAACAGGACGTTTCCGTGCGGGCCTTTGAAAATGAAACCGTAATCGCGGTGATTCAGAAGTACCCAGCCTTGATAGGCGGGGATTGGCCCGATAAATTTGGTCGTGGTCTGCAAGGCCGTATAGGCTGGGCGTGGCTGCCCCTTTCGCGTCAGTAGCCCCATGCCGGTACTCCCACCGTCCATCGCCTGATACCACTCGATGCGGGCAAAGCCCTCGGCGATGCCCATGACGTAACCTTTGACGATATCCCGCGTCTGCGACGTGACCGTGGCACCGTAAGCGCCAATCCGCTGACCTTCCTCGGTAATCCAGATGGGCACGTTGACTTTCGCCGGATCGTATACGGCCAGCATTCTGCGGATCGTGGGAACGATGCTCATATAATCACCCTCCCATCCATGCTGCACCATGCCCAGCACCTCATAGGGATGGACACAAATAAAATCAAAATGATTAGCAGCTCCGGCCTGAATTGCTTCCTGCATGTACACCACATCCACGCAATGTACGCTCAAACCGATCTGGACGTGGGGGTTGGCTTTCCGGGCGGCGTCGTACGAAACGCGCACAAGCCGGCCGTATTGGGCAGCGGTTCCACCGGCAGCAAAGGATTCCGGCTCATTCCAGACCTCGTAGTAATCCACTTTTCCCCTGGTATGTGCAACGAGCTTGGAAACATAGTTTGACCAGGCTCCGAAATGGTGCATCGGAAAGGTATGGGTCTTGGCGTTGATCCACGGTGCGTTGTAAAGGAGTAAACCGTTAAGATACATTCCGTTGGCCGCGCCGCCTTGAATCATGGAATCCAATGTCTTGAAGTTCCAAACTCCACGCTGAGGCTCGATACCGCGCCACGACACCCCCAGTCGCGCCCACTTTACCCCCGCTTTGCTCATCCAGGGCATCCACCTGGCGTAAGCGGCCGAGGCTGGAGCTCCGGTGGCCACGCCAAAAGGATCCATGTTTGCCAAATCGCCACCCTTGGCCAACGTGGTACGGCACCCCAGCACGACGGCTGCTATGGCGATCACGATTGTGCACGCTTTGCCCAGCAGAGAACAGCTTTTTGTCATTTGCCGTCGAAACATAAGAACTCCTGAAGTTAGCCAGCGCGGCGGGAAATTTTAGGGTTGTCCGGCTGATTTCCGTTGCGCCTGCGTGGGCCGCCGCTTGGGATCGTATTGTATATTGCGCGTTTAAGTTTACCACCGTCTCGCGCGGCCACGTTTTAGATCGACTGAAAAAGCGTATGGTATGGGGCGGCCCCGGTTAGGCCTACACGCGCTGCCAACCGCACCCTGCCGGCTTCCCCGCGCCAGGACACTTCGCAGGGAAGCAGGTGGAGGCGGGGCCGTCGTTTTTGAGGGATAATCCGTGATCCGTGGCCGCGCTGACGAGGCCGACCGCCTGCGGGTTTAATTCTGTTTCTGTTGCTTATCCGAACTGGCCAGTGACATACGCCAGAGTTTGCTGGTGCTCGGGGTTGTGGAAGATTTTATCGGGGGCACCGACTTCAATCAGGTTGCCCATATAGAAAAATGCGGTCTGGTGGGCCACGCGCACAGCTTGGTGCATATTGTGCGTGACAATCACGATGGTCATGGTTTTGCTTAATTCATTAATCAGCGCTTCAATGGTTTTCGTGGCAATGGGATCCAGCGCCGAACAGGGTTCATCCATCAGCAGCACTTCAGGGTCTGCCGCGATGGCCCGCGCAATGCAAAGACGCTGCTGCTGGCCCCCTGAAAGAGACAATGCGGAAATATGCAGGCGGTCTTTTACCTCATACCAAAGCCCTGCTGAGCGTAAGGATTTCTCAACTTTGTCGGCAATCACTGTTTTTCCGCGAATGCCATGAATCCGCAGCGGATAGGCCACATTTTCAAAAATGCTTTTGGGAAATGGATTGGGCTTCTGAAATACCATGCCTGTGCGTTTGCGCAATTCCATCACATCCTCCCGGCGGTCGTAAATATCGGCACCATGGATTTTGATGCTTCCGCGCACGTGGCAATGTCGGATCAGATCATTCATGCGATTAAAGCAGCGAAGAATTGTGGACTTGCCGCAGCCTGACGGCCCGATGAACGCGGTCACTTCGCCATGGGCGATGTGCAGATTCACGCCATGAACTGCCCGGCCTTTTCCATAAAATACTTAGAGGTTGTTAATTTCTATGGCCTGCCGCTTAACGTGCGGATCCCGAGCCACGGGTATCAGGCGAGGCGGGTTGGCGGCATGACCGTTATGTTGCGAAGCGTGCGAGCGTGAAGCGGATTCAGTGGTAATTGGCGGTGTCATGGTAAATACCTCCGCGATTTTCAGTCGCCTGCTTTTGGCTTGTCTGCCCGGCATACGCCAAGGCAAAAGTTCATCAAGCCCGTGAGATAACAGTATGACATTGGCAGGGACGGGAGCAAGGGTTTTCCAGTGAAAAAGCCCGTATTAGCGCAACATTATCCATTGAATGACGCATCGCTAGCGCAATGCTAATATTTTCATAAATACAAATTTGTGCTCCGGGCCATAGGAGCCTCTCTGAGTAATCACCAGGCTGCGACGGCGTGATTTTTGGCCTCTCGTGGCATCGTCGCGTCAGAGCACCGTGGTGATAACCCGGTGGTTGGCTCGCGACACTGGATCAACCACCGGATTACCATCCGGTGCTCTACAAGACGCGGCGACGATGGCGTACTTCAACACGATGGCACCGCATACTCGGATGGACTCCTTGTAAAGAATGCTTTACTAAAGGCCAGCACTGGTAACGTTGTTGTTACCAGCAATGGGCTTTAGTAACGGGGGCCTGACTACGCATGGAAAGAAGCACAGGTACGTAACCCCGGATACCCAGTAACGTTAGCTGAGCTATTCTGTTGCCGCGGTCGGTTTTATTGCTCGAACCGACTCCCATGCATATTCACTAAAAATTAACACAAAACAACCCGAACCAAAAAACTCATCGCGTAAAACTTATATCGGTTATGGTCCGTTGGCCTTGCGAAAGTCCTTGTGGAGTTTTTTGGGTCCTGCGGTTTTTTGAGGAGTTATTATCATGGCAGTAAACAATGACCTTCACGCCGCCGAAGTTTCGGAGGCGCTGAATGAAGTGAAATTCAGCGGCTTTCATCTGCGGGCGATTATCACCGCGGGCATGGGATTTTTTACCTCAGCCTTTGACTTGACCGTCATCGGTACAGCCTTGGCATTGGCCGGGCCGGAATGGATGAAAGGCTTTCTCGCCGGTGGCGGCAGCAAAGCTGATTTTGCGTGGACCATGGGGTTGGTAGGCTCGGTGTCCCTGGCGGCAACATTTGTCGGAGCCATTGTATTTGGCATGATTGCCGACAAAATCGGCCGTAAGAGTGTTTACGGTATTGAAGCCATCCTGATGACCGTCGGAGCTATTGGAAGTGCCTTAGCCGGGGGTCCCATTTCCATGATTGTCTGGCGGACCATTATGGGTTTTGGAATTGGTGGTGATTATCCGTTATCCGCCGTTCTTATGAGTGAATATGCTAATCGTGAATCGCGGGGGAAAATGGTGGGCATGGTATTTTCCTGCCAGGCGTTGGGTTTCCTCGCCGGGCCGATTGCGATTTTGACAATGCTGGCCGCGGGCGTGAGCCACGACCTGACGTGGCGCATCGCCTTGGGTATGGGAGCACTGCCGGCCATGGGCGTCATTATTTTGCGGCGGACGATGCCGGAATCTCCGCGGTGGCTCGCCCGTGCTAAGGGACAGGCTACAGCGGCGGCGCAGTCTTTACGAGCCTATTCTGAGGGCATCGCCCGGCCCGCTGCCCGCGAAGCCACCGCCGTAGTACGTGAACCTCTGGCCAAGTACGCCCTGACTCTGCTGGGCACCGCCGGCTGCTGGTTTGTTTTTGACTACGCGTACTATGGCAACACCATCGGCATGCCAACGATCATTAATTCAGTCGCTCCGCATGCGTCTCTAATGACCACGGTAGCATGGAATGTTCTGATCTTCGGGATATTTGCAGTTCCCGGCTATGTATTTGCGTTTATGTTAAGCGATAAACTCGGTCGCAAATTTATTCAGATGATGGGCTTTGCTCTCATGGGGTTAATGTTCCTGGCGCTGGGCCTTATTCCCGCACTAGCCCAGAACGCAGCCGCGTTCATAACCGTATTCGGGTTAAGCTACTTTTTCGCAGAATTCGGGCCGAATGTCACCACGTTTGTGCTGGCGGCGGAACTGTACCCCGTAAATCTGCGCACGACCGGCCATGGAATTTCGGCAGGCATCGCCAAGATCGGCGCTTTCCTCGGCGTGCTGTTCCTGAACGGCATTCTTGCGAAGCTGGGCTTTGGCGGCGGAATGCTGCTTTCGGCGGGCATGTCCCTGGTGGGCCTCGTGCTGACCGCCGTATGTATCAAAGAACCCGCGGGTAAATCATTGGAAGAAGCAGGCCAGGAAACCGGATGGGAACCGGAACCTCAGGAAGTTTCCCGCCAAGCCCTGCGCACCCCGGCCGGCGCGTCGGCGTAATCAATTATTGAGAGCCCAGCAGGTGCCCCAGGGGCCGGACGTTATGCACGTCTGGCCCCTTTCATAGTGTTCATGGGGAAAGCCTTGTGCCCGTGCAATGCGGCTAATCCAACATATGCCCGCTTGTAGCGCTCACAGCTTGCGCAGGGATCGTCGCCTGACGCCCGCGACAAGGGCCAAGCCTGCCGCGCCCGAGCCAAGCAAGACCAATGATGAAGGAATGGGAGCCAGCGATGGATCATAACCAATGGCTTGGAGTGCGATGCCTTCCGGTAGAACATGAAACGGGGACGTATCTAGGTTTTGGTTTTTGGCGTGATCGATCGGCCCGGCGGAGTTGGCGGTTGGCTGAAGGGCGGAGGACACTCGCCGGGGTAGGAGCAAGAACTGGCCTTAGTTGTTCAAAGCATTCGCACTCGCTCGGCAAAGGCAGCGAAACCTTCCGGGCAGCGGCGTGCGAGGTGGGAAATATCCAGTTCAGCCGCGATCCGGGCGTACATTTCCGCACCGCCCCAGTGCAGACCCAACTCCGCCAGCAATTTTCCCATGTGCTCTTTGGGGTGGGCTAACTTTTCCGGGTCGGATTGTTTGGGAACAGTTACGGCTAAAACCTTACTGATGGCTTGCTCATCGGCTAACATCCACGCGTCAAAAGCTTCAACGGGAACGCCCAATGCCCGGGGGATGAGGCATTGCGCCGTGTGATTCTGGGCATCCGCGATTTCAGTACATCGCGTTGGCACGCCGTCGCGATCCACCAGTAATATAATGGCATCGTAGCCGCGCTTCCTGGCCTCCAGCATCCAGCGAACCGCTTTTTTGAAGTACGCCTTCCCTTTTCCGGGGTGCACGTGGATTTTGGAATTTGCTAACCGGTCGAACGTCAGATCAGTTAAATCAGGCCTTACCTGCTGAATTAGTGCACGGGCCGCTCCGTCGGACTCGTGCTTACCCTCAACAACCACCAGCACGCGCATTATTTCTTCCCGTCCGTAACTGTTTTGGCTAGCGCCTCATCACCTTCCGCCGTCCAGATTTCACCGAGGCTGAAGACGTCGAGTTGTTTTTTCACATCAGGCGACGATCCCAGCGGATGCACCGAGACGCTGCCGTCTGGCTCCTTGCGGCACAACGTCACTTCTTCCGGTTTGAAAAAATCGAGCAGGTACGGCGAATGCGTGGTCATGATAATCTGGGTGCGTTTCTGCTTCTCGATTAATTGCCGTAAGATGTTAAGAACCTCTTCAAGACGCTTAGGATGAATTCCGTTTTCCGGTTCCTCAACCAGAATGACCCGCGGCGGATCGGGCAAATGCAAAAGTGTTGTATAAGCCAGGACCAGCAGCGAGCCATCGGAAGCTTGTGCGGCCGGAATACTGCGGCCGTTTCCCAGTTGAAAGTAAATGCCTTTTCCACTGGCGTTTGCAGCGTGCGGCAAGTCTTCCGCCACTTGGGGTTGCGGCCACTGGTAAGCGTGCACGGAACGCAACTGGATAGCTTTCATTTCCGGGAAAATCTCGCAAAACCGTGATTCCAGAGCGCGGAACCGATCGCGGTCCAAGCCAAGAACGTCATCCAAGCATTGCGCCAAACCGAAACCGGAACTGTCCATGGAAAGCCGATGCGCAGCGTCGAGTACAACGGGCAATTTAAGCAACCGTGGATTCCAGCGGAACAGCGCAACGCCGCTAAGTGCGTTGTGCAACGTTTTCGCCAGTTGGCCGTCCATGGTCGGGTGGCTGACGAGGTGAGCGGAATACAGGCTCGTGCGACTAGGATTATCCAGCGGAAAGGAAAGTGGCTCCCGATCCTTTTGAGCCCATACCTCATTGCCAAGAAATGGGCCGCCTGCCTGTGGCGGCATGACGCACCCAATGTGGTATTCGCCATCTATGGCATCATCCACGATTTCAGCCCCGAACGAGGCGGTGTCATTGCCAAGGGTGTCCCAAAGCAAATTCGACGGGTTGGAAGTCGCGGGGAAGACCTGATTGAGCGGATAATCCGCGCTTTTGCACAGCGCCGCGATTGCCTCAAGAATACTGGTTTTCCCGCTATCGTTGGGGCCTATTAGTACGTGAATTGGCGCGAGCGGCAATGTCACGTCCCGCAGGGCTTTGTAATTTTTCACGTGAAATTGGGTGATCATTATCCAAGCGCCTTTAGTTTCCCAGCCGCTGTTGCCGCAGTGCGTATATTACTAATGTTACCGCACCAACCCGCTGTTGCAACCATACGAAAACGGCTGATCAGCAGGCCAAACAATATAGCCACATATTCAAATACTCTGGCAGATAACATTCGGAGTTACAATATTGGTGCTTTGCGCCAGTGCTGATAGGCGTGGCTGAAAAGGCTTACTGCGTTTTACCACCGGCAGAGCCGGCGGCTGTGTGAAGCTTCGGCTGCCCCTGTAACCTGTCCGCCGTAACCTGTAACCTCCGCGCCCCCGGCGACTGAATGGGAATTAATTGTTATGATACGGCTTGAATTTTGGGTTTAAGGGTTTGGGCGGTTTCTTATGCTGGACATGCGGTTTATCCGGGAAAATCCCGGGGTGGTGCGCGACGGTGCTGCGGCGAAAAATATTTCCGTTGATCTCGACGGGCTGCTGGAACTGGATGCACGGTCACGCGCGCTACAGCAGCGGCTGCAGGAATTGGCCACGCAACAAAATCGAATTACCAAAGAAATTGGTCCGTTGATGGGGCGGATTAAAGCGGAGAAAGATCTGGCCAAACGGGCGGAACTGGAAAAGCAGGCAACGGAGTTGCGGCAGCGCCCTACGGAAATCAAGCAGGAATCGCTGGAGCTTCAGGAACAGATTAAAGCTCTGCAACCGGAAATTGACGCGCGGTTGCTGACCATTCCGCTACCCCCGGACAGTGACGTTCCGCGGGGAAAATCTTCCGAAGACAACGTGGAATTGCGAACATGGGGCAAGGTGCCAAGCTTTAACTTTCCGGTGCGCAGCCATATAGAACTGGGGGAGAAGCTGGAGTTGTTTGATGTGCCGCGGGGCGTGCGGCTGGCGGGATCACGGAGTTATTTTCTTACCGGGGCGGGTGCCTTGCTGCATCAGGCGGTGCTGCGGCTGGCCATGGACATGATGGTATTTGAAAAAGGCTTTACGCCCATGACCGTTCCGGTGCTGGTGCGTGAGGCGGCCATGCGGGGAACGGGGTTTTTCCCGGCCGGGCGGGAGCAGGCGTATCGCGTAGGGGAAATCAATGAAACCGGTGAAGATGAGCGTTTTTTAACGGGGACCGGTGAAGTGGGCCTGACGGCGTTTTATCTCGATGAGATTCTGGATGAGGCACAGTTGCCGCGAAAGCTGGTTACGCAAAGCACCTGCTTTCGGCGTGAGGCGGGGACGTATGGCAAGGATACCTCGGGCCTGTACCGCATTCATCAGTTTGATAAAGTTGAGCAGGTTATTATCTGCAAAAATGACCGCGAGGAATCCATCCGCTGGCATAAAGAAATTCTGGCCAACAGTGAGCAGTTGCTGCAACGCCTGAATTTGCCATACCGGGTGATGCAATGCTGCACGGGTGATCTTGGCCCGAAGAACGCCTCCATGATTGATATTGAAACCTGGATGCCCTCACGCAACGCCTACGGTGAAACGCATAGCGCCAGTCGGCTATATGATTTTCAGGCCCGGCGATGCGAACTACGTTATCGTGATGCGCAGGGAAAGGTGCAGTACTGCCATACCTTGAACAACACGGTCGCGGCCAGCCCGCGGATATTGATTCCGATTCTGGAGCTGTATCAAACGGCGGATGGTGCGGTTCGCGTGCCCGAAGCGCTGCGGCCTTATATGAACGGCATGGAGATTATTACAAAGCAATAAGGCGCTCGCATGGAAGCACAGGAATCATCGCGGTTTGCGCGGGCGGCGCATCGGGTTGCCATTGCGATGGTGGCCATTGGTGCCGCAGCGATGTTCGTCTTCGGCGACCGGCCCAGCATGCATATTCTTCCGGACGGCGCACCGATTCATCATCGCGTGGTCGTAAGCTATTGGGAAGAATGGACCGGCTTTGAAGGCCGGGCGATGGAACATATTGTCAATAAATTCAATACCTCGCAGCACCATATATTTATCAATATGGTGGAAGTCAGCAACGTGAATATAAAAACGTTGATTTCCACAGCCGGGGGAGACCCGCCTGATTTAGTCACGATCTGGTCGGGGATTATGGGGCAATTTATTTCCTACCATGCCCTTACTTCACTAAATACGCTGGTGCGGCATCATGTGGTAACGGATCACACATTTGTGCCCTTCGCCTGGAAACTCTGCGCCCCTTACGGCCGGTTGTATGGGCTGCCGGCGACGACGGACCCGAACGCCCTGTATTGGAATAAGCTGCTTTTTGCCAAAGCGGGGCTGAACCCCGATAAGCCACCGACAACTCTGAAACAACTGGCGGACATGGCGGCGCGATTGACCATTATCAAGCCTGACGGCACGATTCAGCGGGCGGGGTTTCTGCCCATGGAGCCTAACTGGTACGCCTCAGATTGGGGCATTTATTTTGGCAATCACATTTACAATTTCAAAACTGGTTATTTCAGGATTGATACGCCGCAGGAACTTGCGGCCTATCGGTGGATGCAGAGTTTTTCCAAGCAGCTGGGATATCAGGAGGTAGACAGTTTTCAAAGCGGATTCGGGCAGTTCAATTCGCCGCTGAATCCATTTATCGACGGGCAGGTTGCCATGGAACTGCAGGGGCCGTTTCTGGCGAATTTTATTAATCGCAACAATCCCGAACTCGTCGGGCATTATGGGGTGGCACCCTTTCCTACAAGTTTCGGTTCCCCGGGCGCAGCGACGTTTGGGGACTGTGATATCTGGGTTATTCCGCGGGGTGCCAAGCATGTGAAGGCGGCGCTGGAGGTGCTGAAATTTTTTATCCAGCAGAAAAATTTGGAATACCTCAATGACAAGCAGGCCAAGCCCTCCCCGCTGATGAAGACCAGTGCGCAATACATAAGGCGGAATCCCAATCCATATATCCGGGTGTTTGACCGCATATCGCGCAATCCTAATGTTCAGTCGCTGCCGCCAAGTCCGATCTGGCCGCGCGTGAATTTGCAAATGACCGTCATGGCCAATCGTATCTGGATGGGTGCGTCGGTGAATCAACAGCTTAGCCACGCGCAATTTCTGGCGGATCAGTGGGTGCACCGCGAAAATCATCTCGCGAAGCTGCGCATCAAGCAGGAGTTGCGACCATGACGGAGCGCATTACCCCACGTGAGCAGTTGGCGGGGATGGCGTTTGCGGCGCCCTATCTTATTGGTATGGCGGTGTTTCTGGTGTATCCGCTGGCGATGAGTTTGTATTACAGCTTCTGCAATTACAGCATGTTGCAGCCGGCGATATGGATCGGGTGGACCAATTACCAGCATCTTTTGACGGACCACGCCTTTCACACAGCGTTGTGGAACACGATTATTTACGCGGCGATTTCCGTGCCCTTTACGCTGGTGTTAAGCCTGTTGCTGGCGCTGCTGCTGAATCAACCCACGCGCAGTGCAGGCATTTACCGCACGATTGTATTTATGCCGTCGCTGGTGCCGCTGGTGGCGTCGGCCCTGATCTGGCAATGGCTGTTTAATGCCGACAAGGGCCTGATTAATGCGGCACTTAGGCCGATATTACACACGCTGGGCCAGCGGATACTTGCCCCGCTGGCCGGTGCGCTGGGGGCCAGCCATGCCACAGTTGATTCGCTGCGGCACATTACGGCACCGGTATGGCTGGGCGATCCGCACTGGGCGATGGCCGCGATTATTTTTATCAGTTTCTGGGGCGTTGGCCAGACGGTGGTGATATTTCTCGCGGGCCTGCAGGATGTGCCGCGTGAGTTGCATGAAGCGGCCGAGATGGACGGTGCCGGGGCGATTCACCGTTTTTTCCATATCACGCTGCCGATGCTGTCACCGGTAATATTTTTTAATTTAATTATGGGCATTATCGGGAGCTGGCAGATATTTGATGTGCCCTATGTGATGACGGGCGGCGGACCGGGGCGTTCCACGCTTTTCTACAGCATGTATATATTTGAGGCGGCGTTTAATCAGTTGCGGATGGGGCCGGCGTGCGCGATGGCGTGGATTCAGCTGCTGATAATTCTTTTCCTGACGGCGTTGGCGTTTGCCTCGGCTAGAAAGTGGGTCTACTACGCATGAATCGTAAGCAACGCCTGCTGACGCATCTTCTTTTACTGCTGGCCGCCGCCGCGTATGCGGCACCGCTGCTTTGGATGATTGATACGAGTTTGAAGCGGGAAGTGCAGGCGGTGCAGCTTCCCCCGGTAATTATTCCACATCCGCTTCGCTGGCAAAACTACCGACACGTGCTGGGTGATCCGCAATTTGATTTTTCCCTTTTTGCGCGCAATACGTTAATTATTGCGTCCTTGAGTGCCCTGGGGGCGATGTTGTCATCTTCGTTGGTGGCGTACAGTTTGGCGAAAATCCGCTGGCGGGGCCGGGGGCTGGTTTTTGGTATTGTGCTGGCATCGATGATGATTCCGTTTCCGGTGTTTATGGTGCCGCTGTATCGGATTTTCCGGGAACTGGGCTGGATCGGTACAAATTTGCCGCTGTGGGTTCCGGCGTTTTTCGGCATTCCATTTTTCATTTTCCTTTTGCGGCAGTTCTATTTGACCATTCCCCGTGAACTTTCCGAGGCGGCGTTGATGGATGGGTGTTCCCACTTTGGAATATGGTGGCGGATAATGCTGCCCCTGACGCGCCCGGCGCTGCTGGTGGTGGGATTATTTTCATTTATGGGCGCATGGAATAATTTCCTGGGACCCTTGGTATATTTAACGCATCAGAGCAGTTTTACGCTGTCGGTGGCGTTGCAGGTATATCAGAGCCGGTCCGGTGGGACAAGTTATAATTTGCTGATGGCGGCATCGGTACTGATTATTGCACCGGTGCTGGTGCTATTTTTCCTGGCACAAAAAACATTTATCCGCGGTATCGCTACGACGGGCTTGAAATAGCGACGCATGGGACCGTTAAAAACGGCACCATCATCGCTTCCATATTTGTGCGACACTCTCATGTGCCACCACCGGCGGAGCCGGCGGCTTTGTGACGGGCGGCAGGCCGCGTTCCGGTGAAGCTCGGCGGCCTATTGTTTATCGCGGGTTACGGAAAGTGTAATTGACCGCCGAGTTCCGGATGTTGCTGTAAATATTTTCGCACCATGGCGAAATAGCTGGTTTCTTCAACGGGTAAATCTTCCAGAGCCAAATCGTGGCGGGCTTTGAGCACAGAGGCCTCGGTGGGCGCTTCGATTTCCAAAAAAAAGCCGAACACCGGCATTTCATCGAGTTCCACCAGACAGTCGCGAAATTCATAACTGCGGCGACGCTTTTGAAACTCCATGAACTTCATATAGCCCAGCGTGGTAAATAATAATTCCGCCATTTCCGGCGGCTGGGCGTAAAAATCAACGGACGGCCGGCTACTGACCTGGGCCATAGTTCGCCGGCCTTTCCACGTGACAACGCTGGGCAGCACCTGACCTTCACGGGTTACCTGATGCCGCAGCCGCAGGGCGGCGCGGGCAGCGCGCAACTGGCCATCGGCGGTGTCAAGAAATATATTTGTTTCCCGAACCTCTCGAATATAGCGTGCGCCCGCGACACAAAGTCGCTGGGACATCTGTTCATAATCCTCAGCAACTCTCAGCTTTATTTCAATTTCATGCGGTGGGGAGGCTGGTGCGGTCATAGGGTGGGGTATCCTGGAAAAAGTAACTATTTACCGGAACAGAGCGATAATGGCGGTTTGTCCGTGAATAAAATTGCGCCCCCCCACCGGACCTAATTCGCCGGCACAGAAAAACCCGGCCACCGGAATGGCCCCCACCACTTCGCGCAAGGCCCGAATATCATGATGCGGCGTACCAAAGAGATTCATGCCCCGGCCATTGCAACTGAACATCAGCGCCCCGTGCGGCACTTCCGCAAGCATCAATTCGCCTTGCAACAGCAGCCGCAAGTCATCATCCGCGGATCGGCCGTCCTGCAGATGAAACTGAATAATCTGGTCGGGCTGGACAAAATCGCCGATGGAAATACTGCCATCGGAGCGATGAATTTCCAGGATATTGCGCACCAGAAAATCTCCCCGGCCGAAATTTCCTTTGCGCTGATCAATGACCCGTCCGATCAGCAGGCTTCGCATCTGGATTAATTCGCGGTCTTCCATGGACAGACCGGACATCATATCCCGCACAGCAGCCATGGCGGGCTTGCCATCGAGCATTTTAATATTATTTTCACTCCCCTCCGTGATGGTAAACGTGGGGCCAACCGGCCGGCACCCCTGCGATACAACGCAATCGACTTCCAGGGGGCCGGCAAATGATACGCCGATCATACCGCTGTTGAAGATGTGATCATTAATAGCCAGTCGTGTTTCACCGGGCCGTTGCACACCGCTGGCCATTCCCCCCACTACAGGGGCATGGGGAAATTCCTTGGAGCACGCATCAAGAAGTTGCACGACCGGCGTGGTAAACGGATCCGCCAGCATGATAAAGAGTCGCAAATTCGGTCCGGCTTCCAGGCGTGCGCGAAGGGTGCTGTTTTCACCGAGAAGCTCAGACCATTCCTCATCGGCAAAGCGAAAATGATCCACCGTAACGCCCGGCAGAGAAAAGCTGATCGCTGATACAGCGGGCTTACGCTCAATTTCCCGATCAACTCCCAGAACGCTTTCAGCCGTGCAGGCCAGAAGCGTTCGACAGTGCGTTCGTTCCGCCAGTCCGCCGGTGATACGTGAAAAATCCGCCTGCAATAATGAGGAAACAAAAACGACCAGCAGGTCCGTAGGCAGATCTCCCATTTCCCTGCTGAGCTGATCGGCGAGACTTTCCACGATCGTAGTGGGATCAGTCGCGGCGATAATAGCGGAGGATAAGCGCATCAATAAAAACTCCTGTCACGCAGTTAGTATAGTTTGCCGCCCCATTGCCAGCCAGCGGGTTTCATAAGATTAGTTGTGAGCGTAACGCGGGGCGAAACGCAGTGGAACCAAATCAGGTCTGTGGCGTCTCAGGAGATCATACGAATGGTCATCGGGTAGCGGTACATTTGGCCTTGGGAAGCTTTAACGGTGGCGATGATGCTGGCGACAAACATGAAAATCACCAATGCAATAATCAGAACAAATCCGATTGCGACCAGACACAGAACCGCAGAGATAATAAAATAAATAAGGAGCGTGATATGAAAATTCAGCGCTTCTCGCGCATTGGCACGGACAAACTCATCCGAGGCTGTAAAGAGCACGACCAGAGGCAGAATAATGAGTCCCAGCCCCAAGAATGCCCCAATATGCGGCAAGGCTGCCAGAAGATAATTATTGTTGGACATGGGCGGTGTTGCCAGACTTTGTCCGGCCACGCCGGCGCGAGGCCCGGAGCTTAAAAGGCTATGGCACTGGCCACATACCTGATGGTCCTGCCAGAGGTAGGTTGTCTCCAACGCACCAATCCCGCGGCCACAATTGGCACATTGAATTTGATCAGCCATTTTATTATCTCCACGACCGAAAGCAAATTTTAACACGGTAATCGACGGTCCGCCAATTTCCCTCAGGCGTATGCCTGAATTGCCACTTCTGTGCTACATTATCCGCAGGTTAATTTATATGGGTATTTGAGAATGATGAATCGGTTGCAACTTGCCCGCTGTGTTGATCATACGGTCCTTAAGTCGGAGGCTGGTGAGCGGGAAATTCGTACCGCCACTGCTGAGGCGTTGGAATACGGGTTTGCCGCTGTGTGCGTTAATTCCGGATGGATTAAACTGGTAAAAAGTTTACTGGATGCTGCGGGTAACAATGGGTCTGACCATGTGGTGGCGGCGTGTGGCGTGGTGGGCTTTCCGTTAGGGGCTGCCGATACAACGGTCAAAGCGTTTGAGGCGCAGAGGTGCGTGAACTCCGGAGCCGATGAAATAGATATGGTGATTTGGCTGCCGGCACTATTGTCGGGAGATGTTGATCTTGCCCGAAAGGACGTGGCAGAGGTAGTGAAGGCAGCGAAAGGCGTTTGCGGAAAAACCCTTGTCAAAGTTATTCTGGAAACGGCGATCCTTAATGAATCGCAGATTGCTATGGGCTGTCAGGCAGCCGGTGAAGGGGGCGCGGATTTTGTAAAAACCAGTACGGGTTTTCATCCGGCGGGCGGTGCAAGTGTTCAGGCAGTACGGTGGTTAAAACAATATTCCGGGTCATTGCGCGTTAAAGCCTCTGGTGGAATTCGCGATCTGGTAACAGCCCAGGCCATGCTGGCGGCCGGGGCGGATCGGCTGGGTTGTTCCGCCAGCGTTGCGATTATCAAGAGTCTGCCGCAAGAAAAATAAAGGAGTTCACGAATGAAAATTCTGGTAACCGGGGCGGCGGGGTTTATAGCATCGCGGCTTTCAGTGCGCCTGCTGCAACGCGGCGATCAGGTGGTGGGGCTGGATAATCTAAGTGATTATTATCCGGTGGAACACAAGCGACGGAATTTAGCGGATTTAACAGCGCAGCAGGCATTTACGTTTATCGAAGGTGATCTGCGCGATGCAGAACTGCTGCTGAAAGTCTGTCAGCAATACCAGCCGGAGGCGATTGCGCATATTGGAGCCATGGCATCGGTGCGTTACAGCGTGGCCAATCCGCTGATTTACGCGGCGGTCAACGTGCAGGGCACGCTGAACCTGCTGGATGCGGCGCGGCAAATAGGTAAACCGCATTGCCTGCTGGCATCCACGGGATCCGTTTACGGCCAATCCACTCCGGTGCCATTTCCGGAAACTGCGGCGGCGGATAGACCTTTGGCACCCTATCCGGCCAGCAAGCGGGCCATGGAGCTTTTCGCCCACAGTCATCATCACGTCTGGAGTCTGCCGGTCACAATTCTCCGATTTTTTAATGTGTATGGCCCGCATGGCCGGCCTGACATGATGCCATGGCATTGGGCGCGACAGATCATGGCGGGCGAGGAACTCACGCTGTTTGGGGCGGGGCACCTTAAGCGGGACTGGACGTACATTGATGACATTCTGGACGGGTTTGTAGCAGCATTGGACAGCGGTAATGGGTACCGCGTTTATAATCTTGGGTGCGGCCACCCGGTAGAAAATTTAGAATTCGTCCAGACTCTGGAAGAGATTCTGGGGAAAAAGGCAAAAGGCAGGGCGGTGCCGGCACCGTTATCTGAACCTTCTATTACATATGCGGATATCGCCAAAGCTGGCAGGGAATTAGGCTATGCACCCAAAGTACACGTACGCGAAGGTCTGGACCGATTTATCCGCTGGATGCGTACCAAAGAGTTAATCTAACACTCATGCTTTTCTAAGCGCCGTGCCGATAATAATGTCAGTCATCAATCGGCTGTTCTCGGAGAACCGATGGCTAATAGATCGCACCGCAGGCGCTGTGCGAGCGTAAAATAATAAGGATAGGTATTGGAAGCTTGCCAATTGGCGGCCATACGTGGACAATATCTATTCTAAACCGTTTCCCGGCTTCCCAGAGCCTTTCCAGGTAATAGCCGGAATTGCGATGGGCAATAACCTGGACAGGCTCCTAAGCCGTTCGAATGTAAAGAATTCCCGCCGGTGGCTGTCCTAATTTTTATGAGACCGCCTCCGGATCTGAAATTGAGCGTATCACTATGGCCAACCCCAATAACGTCGCCAGTAAAACCGAGACCATGCTGGGCAAATTCATTGTTGAACAGGGGTTTTGCACGCAGGAAGAGCTCGGTGATTGCCGGTCACTGCAGGCGGAACTCGAGCGGCAGGAGAGCCATCGCTCATTAACCGATATTCTTGTAGCCAACGGCTATGTCACGCAAACGCAATTGGCGCGCGTTAAGGCGGCGGTAGAAGAGCAAAAAACTTTTCAGCAGATTCCTGGCTACCAGATTATGTCTAAACTGGGTGCCGGCGCGATGGCCACGGTGTTTAAAGCTCGGCAGCTTTCCTTAGACCGAATTGTCGCAATTAAAGTTCTGCCCAAGCGCATGAGCGAAAATAAAGAATTCGTAGACCGCTTCTACATGGAAGGTAAAGCGGCAGCTAAATTAAACCACCCCAATATCGTGGCCGCCTATGATGTAGGCGAAGCGGGCGGATACCACTATTTTGTCATGGAATATGTGGCAGGAAAAACGGTTTATGATCATTTGATAGACAGTGGAAAACCCTACCCGGAAAAGCAGGCCCTGGACATTATCATTCAAGTGTGTCGAGCACTGGTTCACGCCCATCTTAACGGCCTGATTCACCGGGATGTTAAACCAAAAAATATCATGATGACGCCGGAAGGAACTGCCAAGCTGGCTGATATGGGTTTAGCGCGGGAAGCCGATGACAAAGTCGCCGCCGCCGCTGAAGCGGGTAAAGCGTATGGCACACCTTATTACATTTCCCCCGAACAGATTCGCGGCCAGCTGAACATTGACTTTCGGGCGGACATTTATTCCCTGGGTGCCACGATGTACCACATGGTGACCGGTCGCGTACCATTTGAAGCGCCCTCCCCCGCGGCAGTGATGCACAAGCATTTGAAAGAGGATCTGGTACCACCGGATCACGTCAATACCAACCTGAGTGCGGGTATATCGGAAATTATAGAAGTGGCCATGGCCAAAGACCCGGCCAAGCGATATTCCTCCACGTCGGATATGCTTTCCGACTTGGAATCTGTGGCGCATGGCGATCCACCCAAGTTGGCGCGGCGCGCTTATGATTTGACCACCTTGGCCAAAATTGAAAAAGCCGCCGCCGATTCCAATCCATCGGATCAGGTAGACTTGGTAGAAGCGGACGAAGAACCCACCATTGATCTGGGTTCTCGCACGCTGATTCAAAAATTTAAGGATCCGCTGGTATTGCTGCTGCTGGGCTGTCTGATCTTTGCCATTGTGATTATTGTGCTGCTGGAACTCAAGGCGTAGTTAACGCGATCCTGCCCGCTGCCGTCGAACGGAAACTTCACCTGTTAAAACCCGAACCAATTCCCGGGAACATACGACCGCACCCGCGTGACCACGCCATGGTCCAAATCTACCAGCACCGGCAGAAATGGCGGACGCCAGATATGTGTATTTTCAAATGCCAGTCGTAGCATATTAGGATTCGCCAGACCCCTGGGCAGCGGACCATAAGGCGGTAACTGGATCAGCGCCACGTTGTGATCGGGATTATTTTTCAAATGCCGCGAGATACCGGCTATGGCATGTTGGCAAACTGGGCAGGTATGAAAATAAATAACCGCCAGCCACTTTCCGTGCATGATGGCATGACTGCCGGGAATATAATCCGCAGCCGGGAAGCGCTTGGCATCCCATGCCGGCGGCTGCATGAATATCACACCGTGTCCGCCCGTGATTGTTCCGTTGCTGTGCAGCATTCCTGGCTGCAGATAAGATTTTCCCCCGATCATGCCCACTAAAATTCCCAAAGCCACGATCCCTGAAAATATCTTTCGCCACCTGCTGGCGGGATATTTTTCCGGATACACAAATATTGCGCTTCCCAGCAAAAGCAGTATGACCGCATCCATGGTGGCGGTTATCCATGGGTTCATTGGCACAGGCCCAAAGCAGCCGCAGTTCACCTGCCCCTGCCAGGCATCGTGCAGCGAAATGGCCAAAAAGAGCGTAAATAATAGCGCACCGGCCCGCAGGGCATAATAACCCGCGACCGAACTGACAAACCAGACCCCAGCCGCTAATTCCATGAGCACTTCAGCCGTATGGAAGAAATAATTTTTAGTGACCGCGCCCCGCAGCAGGTCATATCCTTTAAGCGCCCCGGCGGTGACCAGCACGACGCCGGCCAGAAAAAGTATCCATTGCAGCAGGGGGCGTTTGATCGACTCGGGACCAAGCGGTGCGGAAGAGCTCTGAACTGTTGGATTTTCAACCATCATAGTGCCTTGGTTTTACCAAAAAGTGAGTCCAGTGCCCAGCGCGTTTTAAGCCCACGATCCGACGCCGCCTGAATAGCCGCAATGAGTACCGTGGCGGCGGCCCGCATTGCAGGGGCATCCGCGGGTTTGGATGGGGGAGCGTTTAACAAGGCATTGGGCATGGGTAACCGGGCCAGTGCCAGCAGCACGCCGCCGTCGACACGTATGGTTTTAGGTTCCACGGGGCAGTCGATGCAGCATACACCGCCCCGCTGCGGACAAAACTGGGCTGGTATGCCGGGGCGGACAGGCGATTGGCACACCAGGCAATTCTCTAATTGGGGTTGATACCCGGTGGCAATCAGAATGCACTTGGCGATACTTAAAAAAAGCCGTTGGGTTTGGCTGCCTCCCAGCGCCGCGAGCCCCGGGGCAAGTTCATCATACAACTGCGTGTGCGGTTCCTGGCCGGAAAGCAGCGCCATGATAATTTCACAAATAATTTGTCCCGCATAAAACGCCGGCAAGGATTTGCGCATGGCAGCTTGATAATCCATTAAATCCCAGGCCGTCAAAGTGCCTAGCTCTGCCGTTCCGCGCGGCGGAATATAGACCACCTCGCCGCGGGCCAACTGATCAATTGGCGCACCCAGGGAAAAGGTGCCCGCTTTTGCCATCTTGCGACTTCCCTTGGCCAGCAAGGCCAACAATCCGGCCTGCCGGGCAAACAATGTTACCACTTGACTGCTCTCAGAAAAGTTGATGACCCGCAGACAGATCGCTTCATCTTTTTCATAATTTGCCATCAAAAGATTGTAACCGTTCATTAACGCCTTAACGAATTACATTGCAACTCTAACCAAACATTACTACCGCCTTAACACGCACTTAGCGCGGAGGCGGTCTGATATGTTCCGTCACTGGGTGCTCACCAAAGGACAAAAGTACGCCAAGGGCATGCAGTACATCAAACTCGGCAGCGTGATGCGTAAGAAAGTGCTCGCTGAGTTGTCCAACGTAACCTGGAAAGGTCAGCCGTTGAACTAAGCGCTCATATTTAATTATTGTTTTTGGGGAGCTCATTCACGGCTCCTGGATGGCCCTGCGGCAAATCGGCTGGCACTTTTTTACCACGCAGGCCTGGAATCCTGTACCGGGGCGCGATCAGTACGGCGTCCTGTCCTTCCTTTACCGCACGGGCATTACGACATTTCTGGCACTGTTAATCGGTGTGCCGTTAAGTATTGGAACGGCAATATTTATTACCCGCATCGCACCACGCTGGCTGGCGGGTTGATTCTGCCCATTATTACCGCTATTACCCGTGATGTTCTACAGCAGTTTCCCCAGGACATTGAACATGGCGCTTATGGACTGGGCGCAAGCTGGTGGCAAACTACGCGATTGGCCCTGGCGTATTGCCGGGCGGGAATTTTCGGAGCTGTGATGCTGGGCATGGCCCGGGCTATTGGGGAAACCATGGCCGTTATTATGGTCATCGGCAACACGGACCATATCAGCGCCAGCCTATTTGCCGGCGGCCAGACCATGTCCGGGGTGCTGGCCAATGAATTTATGGAAGCAGATCATCCCATTTACTTAAGCGCCATGTTTTATGTGGCCCTGGTACTGATGTTAAGTTCGCTGGTAACCAATGTCATTGCCCGAGCTCTGTTGGCGCGCATTGACCGGGAACGTCAAACGGCGTGACCGTAGACGTGTGAAGTGAGGAAATGCTGCGATTAGTGCCGCACCCGCATCGGGAAGCCTCCGCGGGCCTCGGTGCCTCCAAAGCCCAGACACTTTTTATGGTCATTCTGCCCGCCGCAAAAGCCGGAATTACCACGGGAATCATGCTGGCGATCGCCCGTGTTGCCGGGGAAACAGCGCCCCTGCTGTTTACCGCGTTGGGCAATGATCAGGCAGTGTATAACCCCAGTCAGCCCTATCCGTCGTTGACGTTAAAAATATGGCAGTACTCACAATCCGCCGAGCCGGCCTGGCGTCATCAGGCTTGGACCGCCGTCCTGGTGCTGGTAACCATGGTGCTGCTATTTACCGCAGCTGTGCGCTTCACCGTCCGCGGGCGAAAAGTCCGTTCCATCTAATCCAACCGGTGTGGTAAGTTTGCGCCGCGCAGGCCAACTATTAGCCCGACGCGGAAGCGTCGCGGTTGGATGCGGTTACGGCAACTGCCGGATTGTGCAGTCGAAATTGGCGGCCGCCGTCAGGCTTGTGAAGTGAATCTGGGCCATGGAATTGGTAGGCACGCGTAAGGTATTCCAGCCCGAAGTTGCTTCCACCTGCGCGCCTTGGGCGTTAAGAAAGCTGTACTGAAATTCCAGATACAATTCACTAGCCGTAACATTGCGCACCGGTATGACCACATCAAGCTGCCCGTCCCCCACGCGGCTGACAATCGGTTCATTAAGCAGTATTTTGCTTTGTAAATTAGAGCTCGTCAGATGCACCTGCGGGAATGGATTAAGCGTATTTTGGCCAGGAATTATCGGCCCCTGACAGCCGGATATGCCCAGCAGACACATCAGGCAAAATGCCGCCAATATGCCAATAAATGATACGCTTGTGCTACGTTTGGATAACATCGCAATTGCTCCTTAATATCAACGGCGCTTACTGCGGCGCCGGTTGAATCGGGGTTTCGTTTACGGTCTTTACCTGGGTTTGGGTGGTTTGCGTCTGCACGCGTGTGGTGGTTTTAATGCGCGTGGTGCGCAGCACCATCGGCCCGGTAATCTGCAAATCCACCGTGTTGTTCTGTAAATCTACCGCTTTAAGGCCCCGGGATACGCCAATTTCCTGTTTCAGGGCGGAATAAAAATCATCCGGTGCGCCATTGTATTCAATGGCCAATCGGCCGTACGCAGTAGAGGTTGAACCAGTCATGCCCCGGTCAATGACCAGCCGCACGCCGGGAACTTTCTGCACGAAATGCTTAATGGCCAGCACATCATCAATACTGGCGGCATTATAAATTCGCACAATCAGCGGGTTGTACGCCGTGGCCCCGCCGCCCCAGATCGCCGCCAGCTTCTGCATGACCTTGTCGGCCAAATAACCTGTGTACATATTAATATTAGTCTTGCTGGCGGGCAGTGGCATATCGACATACGTCGCCGCCAGCACGCGCGCGTCCGTAGTGCTGACCGCCTGCGCTAAAAGCCGCACGCCATTTCCAAAAGAGGCTTGCTGCGTGGGGGCCGCCTGAATTTCAACCAGTACATCAGTCTTAAGCTGGTGCTTTAACAGCGGCAGCACTTTAGCATCCCCATTTTGCAACCGCAGGAAGCTTTCCCGGGCCAGCACTTTTTGGGCCATCGAAGGATCTTGAATATCTACCTGCCCATTGGCATTAAGATATTCAATCATGGATATTTCAATGGCGTCAAAATCTTCACTGCCCAGATGAAATGTCCCAGCAGAGGCTCCGCCCTGGCCTAAAAGCACTTCCACCATAATGCGCGGATCACGCTGGGCCTGATACGCCTGCACATACGCCGCCTCATCAGGCAGCGCCACATGCGTGCCATAAGGATTTCCCGTTACCGGCGCACCGTAGGCGTCCGGCGGCAACGGCTTGGCGAAAGGTTGCGGTTGATACGCCGCCTGATCTTGGGGAGAGGGAATTACAACATTTTGCAGCGGAGTCTGGCAACCCGCCAATAATGCCGCCAGGGCCAACGATGTTACGGTCGCGCCAAGAATCTTAAAGTTTTTCATATTCCATGACCTCCAAAAGTTTTCCCGGCAGCCCGCAGCAGCGGCAAGCCAGGGCATCCGTGGTATTTTAGCAGTTAGAACGCACAGAGCCACCTGTTTGTTGCCGGGCGTTGTATCGGATGGCAAATAAGACTAAACTCAAGTTATCAGACCCCCGGCTTGAGTTGTGTGGTTCAGGGTGCAGAATGCTGCTGGAAAACGTCATCGAACAAGGTAAGTCCCGCTCCAGGGAAATCGCCATTATTGATGATCGGCGAACACTGAGCTTCGGGCAATTGCGCCACGGCAGCAATCTCATGGCCGGTCATCTGGATATGCTGGCAGACAATCAGGAACGTATCGGCCTGCTTTTACCGCAAAGTAGCGCCTTTGCCGTAGCCTTTGGCGGAGTGCGATGGTCTTCACGCGTGGCGGTGCCATTAAATTATCTTTTGCGTCCGCCCGAGCTGATTGATATTTGCCGGGACGCTGGGGTGAAAACGGTTCTCACGATTCATTATTTTGATGAACTCGCTCAGGCACTGCAGGCCGCGGGAATGCAGGTGGTGTTCATGGAGGAACTGTCGTTCAAGAAAATTCCCTGGCCGCGACGCCTGCCGCAGCGCAAGGCGGAGGATCTGGCGGTGATTTTATATACCAGTGGCACCAGCAGTTCGCCCAAAGGCGTGATGCTGACCAGCGGCAACCTCGATTCCAATGCCGCCAACGCCATCGCCCATGCCCAATTCAATCGGCAGATGACATTTCTTGGCGTATTGCCGATGTTTCACGCCCTTGGGTTGATGGCCGGGTTTTTAGTGCCACTTAGCCTGGGCTGCCGGGTGATTTACCAGGCCCGCTTCAGCCCGGCTGCGACGTTAGATCTGATTATAAAAAATAATATTCAGGTGCTGGTGGCTGTTCCCACGATGTACGCGCTGCTGGCCAATTGTAAAAGCGTTTCCCGCGAAAGTATGGCCAGTGTCATGTACGCCATAAGCGGTGGCGAGCCGCTGCCGCTGGCCCTGCTGGAAAAATATAAATCTGATTTCGGCATCGATATGCTGGAAGGCTTCGGTTTAACGGAAACCTCTCCCATGGTCAGCTTTTGCGTGCCTTGGGCGCTCAAGCCCGGCAGCGTGGGCAAGCCGTTGCCGAATGTGGAACTGCGAATCGTTGATGAAATGGACAAGCCGCTGGGACCGAATCAGGATGGAGAACTTTGGATTCGCGGGCAAAATGTCATGAAAGGCTATTTGAACAAGCCCGACGAAACCGCCGCCGTTCTCACCGCCGATGGATGGTTTAAAACCGGTGATATCGCCCGTGTTGATGATGACGGATTTTTATTTATCACGGGGCGAAAAAAAGAATTAATCATCATGGCCGGCGAAAAAATCGCGCCGAATGAAATTGAGGAAGTCATCCGCCAGCACCCCGCAGTGCTGCTGGCGGCGGTCATCGGCGTGAAAGACCCTCAGCGCGGCGAAGTGCCGGTAGCATTTATTCAACTTGAGGCAGACATCACCGAAAAGCCCACCGCACAAGAAATCCGCATATTCGTCCGCCAGCGCGTGGCCCCCTACAAAACGCCCCGCGATATCTATTTCCTGGAAGAAATGCCCTGCTCCCCCACCGGAAAAATTCTAAAAAGAGCGCTTCAGGTACCGGAAGAATTAGAAGTCAAAAGACGCCCCTATTAAGTTCAGCGCGCGAGGCAGCCGCGCCGCGATGCCTGCATCACAACCCATTATTCATTATTCATTGCGCGGCAACGCCGTGCCCGCCCTTCCGGAAGATCCGAGAGGCCAGATGCTGCGCTCCCGCCGCAATCGGTTATCCATTTTTTTCCTACTCCGGTATCATGCCGTGCGGTTCTGAAGGAGTATATTATGGCTGGTTCAGGTTCTTCCAGTGTTCCGGGACAATTATCATTAAGTTTTGCCGCGGGGGTCGCGGGGGCCGTAGTCAATATGGTGGCGGCCTGGATGTTATCACGCATGGGCGTATTTCACATGCTGGGCTGCAGCCTGTCGGTTAGTGCTGGCAAGCCGTGGATTTACTCGCGCCTTGTATGGGGCGGAATATTTGGATTATTTTTGGTTCTGCCCGTGCTGACCAACTCTGTATTGAAACGCGGCCTGCTGCTGGGACTACTGCCCGCGGCGTTTCAGCTTTTCGTGGTGTTCCCGATTTTTCTTAACCAGCGCTTTATGGGATTAAACCACGGCCTAACCACCCCTCTATTTGTCCTGTTTCTGAATCTGCTTTGGGGTGTTTCTGCCGCCGGCTGGCTGAAAATGACCGAATGACGCCGGCGCACGCGTTCGCATGTTCTAAAAATATTACATCCAATAATATTACACTTCACGCCCAAAGCGGGTAAAATCATAGTATGGAACTTTCTGTGAATGGTGAAAAACTTCAACTGCCCGACGGAGCCACCATTCAGGCCCTGCTGGATCATTATAAGCTCCAGAGCGTGCGCGTGGCGGTGGAGTTGAATCGTGATATTGTGGCCAAAAAAGCCTATTTAAATACCAGCCTGAAATCCGGCGATACGGTCGAAATTGTAACTTTTGTCGGTGGGGGCTAAACAGGAAAACAAATGACATCCACACCTCTGAAGATCGGACCTTACGAATTGCAATCCCGGCTGATTGTCGGTACGGGCAAATACAGTTCCCTGGAACTTATGCAGCAGTGCCACCACGAAAGCGGGGCACAAGTTGTTACTGTCGCCGTGCGGCGCGAGCGGCTGCTTGATAAAAATTCCGGTCGCAATATTCTGGATTTTATTGATCCGCAAAAATATATTCTCCTGCCCAACACCGCCGGCTGTTTTAACGCCGAGGAAGTGGTGCGCGTCGCGAAATTAGGCCGCGAAATGTTAACCGGATCAGGCTACCGCGGTGCCGACTGGGTAAAACTAGAATGCCTGGGAGATACTAAAACGCTTCTCCCCGAACCCGTTGGTACTTTGGAAGCCTTGAAGATACTAGTTAAGGACGGCTTTCAGGTTCTGGTTTACTGCTCCGATGATGTCATGCTGTGCAAACGCATTAAAGAAGCCGGGGCCGCCGCGGTTATGCCCGCGGGTTCACCCATCGGTTCCGGACTGGGCGTGCTGAATCCCAACGCCATTCGCATTATTCTCGAGCAGGTAAAGGAAAATGATCCGAGTTATCCGGTTATTGTGGATGCTGGCGTAGGCACCGCCAGCGATGTAGCGGCAGCGATGGAATTGGGCGTGGATGGAGTATTATTAAATACAGCCGTGGCCGGGGCAACCGAACCCGCCAAAATGGCCCGCGCCATGATGCTGGCCACTGAATCCGGCCGCTTGGCCTACGAAGCCGGCCGCATTCCCCGCAAACTCTACGCCACCGCCAGCAGCCCCTGGGAAGGCCGCATCAATGCATAAAGCGTGCGGTTTCCCGGAAACCGCATTGCAACCCCGCCGATCGCGATCCGAAACGGCGACACCCGATATTCCAGATTGCAACAAAAAAAATCACAAAGCCGCCGGCTCTGCCGGTGGTGGGTCGCACCCAATTGTCCCGGCATCCCACAAAGCATTTTTGCCCCCGCCCGGGAAAACTGCCGCCCTCTGGGCCACCCCGCGGCCCGAAATAGCTGGCCCAAAATCGCTTGGCACCCCCCAGTTGGAGGAGTATGATTCAAACACCCGAACAAGATGGGCCTTTTCCAAGGGCGTTATGGTCGCACTGAACAAACAATTTCACCACAACGGCACAAGGGCACGAAGCAACCGTCAGATCGGTCGCTGGCTGCAACATAACCCGATCGGGTATGCGGGTGGAATTAATTTGTACGAGTATGTCGGTGGCAGGGCGATGGTAGCGAAGGATCCGGAGGGCCGCCAGTACACGCCGCGAACTGGCGATTGGATTGCGTGTGCCGGTGGTCGTCAGGTCTATCTGGACGCCGGATGCGATGTCATTATTCCGACGACAAAGAGCCGCCCGCAGGCGGCGATTGCGTGGACCACTGCCGCCAAATGCATCCGCCTGCAGTTCACCTGTGTGCCGGACTGCCCTCCGGCACGGCCATTTGGAGGTTTGGCGTGAACACGGACCGGATCAATCCGGCGTTGCTCCTTGAGGCGCTCGGCGGCTTCTCGGAGTCCCATTATCTGGGCCTGTTCCGCGCGGTGGACCGAGCTGAGGTCGCGGGCGTGCTGCGGGGGCTGAACGCCACGGAAATCGCGTTTGAAGGGGACGCGGCCCTGGCCCTCGACGTGATTCTTGCGCCGCTTGACACAGGCATTTTCCCGAGTGTTGCGTTGCGGCAGGTGGCCGCTAACACGAACGCCATAGACGATTTGCTAGGCGAACTGGGTGAAAGCGGAATGGCACCGCTTACGTTGGCCTACTGCGCGAGCCTCTCGCTTTATGCCGACATGGTGTCAGAAGGAAACGAACCCTGCGCCGCCGAGCGCGCCGCAATATCGTTGCTCTCGGCGTCGAAGAAGCTGGGGACGCTATGGAATGTTGAGCTGCTGAAATTCTACCTTTGGTGTTTCACTTTGCGCTCCGCCGTGGATGGTGAGTTTCCCAGGGCAGTGTGCCTGGCGTTTTCCTTTCTTCTTTTCTGCGACCTGCTTGAGTCCGTAGCCTCGCAGTTGGTGCATCAAGTTTCGATTGGTGCCGCTGGGGGCCTTGACTCAAGCCTCGCCGAGCAGACGGTGTACGAGCGATTCGTGCGGGTGCTCAGGCAGGAGTTCCAGTCCGCCCGGGGCAGAGTGTCGGTTGCGACCCAGCAGGCGGTCGCTGCAGTTCTGGGGAAGGATTGAACCGGTGGCGCAGGTACCGTCCCGCGGGCCACCGTAGACTGTTGTGGGTGCCGGCGGCGGAGTTAGAATGTTTGGAAGCGCTGGCGCTTCTGAATGCGGGGTGCTGAATGCTAAAAGTGATAGGCTAAGCGGCGGGTTGTTGTGACGAGACGAGGCAGGCGAAACAACTAGCTGCGTCCCCGTTTCTGTTCTGCCACGTGTGCCGGAGGTGTCCCATTTTCTTTCATCAGATGGAGTTGTACATGGAGCCTGTGACATGCCCGCAACGCCTGTAACAAATCGTCGCGGTGCTCGCAACCGCCGGCAGCAAACCCTGCTCTGGTGCGTTGGAGCGTTTGCGACCGCCTTTCCATTGGTGATCGGCGCAATGGCATGGGGGACCTCAGGTGGCGATCCATTGGCTTGGGTGCCAGCTCATCCTTCCATGCTGCTGACCATCCTACTGTTGCCGATCATGGCCTGTTTTTCCATACTGTACGGCTTTGGCTACATCGTTGGTACCGGCATCTTAGCATGGAATGTGCGCACGTTGATGCTGCGCGACCGGAAGTTGGTTAACCCGGCAGCGATCTTCATTCCTTTGCTTTGTGATGTTTACGTATTTGCACAGGCTCTGCCGTTCTTTGAAGTTCCACGTGGAGAAAGCATCCGCCCGATGGGCTGGTCCGCAATTACATTTTTATTGGCCGTTGCCATGACCATCTATGGCGTTTCGTACGCTGCGATGCAACTGCGGGCAAAAGAAAACAAGATCATCTGCACCATCGGAATACTGGTTGGCTTATTGCCCTACCCAATTATGCTATTTTCGCTAAACTTAGTTGCGGCCATTAAGGGCTTCAGATTGGAGCCATAACGTCGTTATGTGAGGAATAGCCGTGGTTGCGCTGGATAATAATTTCACCACGACGGCACGACGCCATGCGGGTAGGTCTGAAATGCCCCGCCTGCTTTGTTGTCGGATCTCGCAGACTCATTATTGAGAGTCGGCTCGATCCTCCGCCGCGCATACGGGACGTTTCAGACCCATCGCAATCCCGGCCATTACCCGGACAGGCTCCCAGGGAATTCCTGCGTATATTTCGGGGCATAGAAATAGCGATAGTGGATTTCGGATGACTTACAATGTTCGGGTTGCGGGCAACTGAGCGATCACCCAACCGCGCAGTAATTGTCGCTGGGTTGCGGACATAGATCCGTCACTGGGCAGCGCTGTTGTGGGTTGGGCGGCGTGGCTGTCGGTTGAAAGTGCGGCGCGGGCTTTTGGTCTTCGTGAAGCTTTTACAAGGGGGGTCGGCGGGCTGGTAATATTTTCTGCGTAGTCGGCAGGAGAAGCGGTTGGAGAAGCGGCTGCCCCTGGCGGTTCCATGGGCCATTGGAACACCACACGGTAGAGCCGCTTGCCGGGGGGTACCTCCGGGTAATTCCGCTTAAGTTCAGCCAGTAGCTCTTCAAGCGTAGCAAAACCATCATCGCGGGCATCATTCAGGGTTAAGGATTCATACCCTGCCAATTCATCAACGCGCAAAATTTTCATTTTGCCCAGCCCCGGCGTAAAGCTGATCTGCCCGGGAAATACGATGGGCCGCGTCCAGTAGCGGATCGTCTGGCGCTTTTTACCGGCCCGGACTAGTTCCACGAGATGTTTTTTCAATAAGAGCATAAGGCGTACCAAATCACACGATCAAGGCACCACGGGGCGCAGGGGAATTCCCCTGCTGCGGCAAACATCAGAAAAGTCCCCGGGATTGAAGGTAACAAGCTCATAAATCCGGTGCCGCGGGTCACTGAGGACCAGACGCACGACCATATCGACCACACTGATATGGCGTTTATTGTTACGCGCCAAATCCATTGCTGATTGTAACGCCTGCTCACGGTATGGCGCGTCGTCAATTGTCCGAATGCGTTGCTGCTTAATAACACCCAGGAAAGACTCAACCCATCCGGCATTCTTGACAAAGCGCGTCCGAAGTAGTTCGTAGTGCAGCGGCCAAGGAAATGCGAACGTGCCCAATGCCGATTGCTCCATGATGTCCGCGGCGTCGCCGTGGTATTGGTCGCTTTTATCGTAGAGCGCAATCCAAAAACCGGTATCAGCCAAGACTAAACGATTCGTCTTAACCCTCGTCAACGGCGGACTCCCCACTCATTGCGTAGCCACTCCAGGGCGCTGACTTTTTCCGGCCGCCAATTATGAACTTGCCCTTGGACTTATTTTGCGAATCTTGGAAAATCAGGTAAATGCGATCTCGGTTGCGCAGCTTCACGAACTTTTTCAAATCCAGTTTGACGGAATGCTCAATTCCTCCGGCTGCCTTACTCCAAAGCAATGACGCGCAACTGTCGCAGCACTCAACCGCCTCGTGCGTGTCCAGCCACCGATAAAGGCCCTCGTAATCACCGTCTACCCCCAGATCA
Organism: Planctomycetota bacterium; assembly: GCA_021805985.1. GTDB lineage: Bacteria > Planctomycetota > Phycisphaerae > WQYP01 > WQYP01 > JAMDCX01. The sequence continues at coordinate 38,013 of JAJZDN010000014.1, forward strand.
TAGGAAATCCAAATACGGTTCGCCATGGTGAAGCTCCTTTTTTCAACGCGATGGCATTATATCCATTTCATTATTTGAAGTCGCGGCAATTTTTCCGGGCGGGACCTAAATAACGCTAAATTAGAAACAAATTGCACTGTTTGGTCCAGCGGCAACGGGGTGCGGTCAAGGTGCGTTCCACCACCGGCAAAGCTGGCGGCTATTTGAAGTTTATCCACACGGCCCTGTGGTGCGGGAATATTGCCGCGCCGCAGCATATACGAATGCCATTTCTGCGTGATTCAGGCTATAATCGATGATATATTGTTCGGAAATGGACTCGCAATGGCTGATACTTCGACAACTTCCGCCCCCCCACCGGCATGGGATCAGGGGAATCTGAAAAATCCGCATGAGGCCGTAGACAAGGCCGGGCGGGTGCAACGCATGTTTTCGGCCATTGCACCGTCTTATGATCTGAACAATCATCTGCATTCGCTTTGGATGGATCATTACTGGCGTCGCAAGGCCGTACAGATTGCGGGGGTAAAGGCTGCGGATGTTGTGGCGGACATTGCGTGTGGTACGGGGGATCTGTCGACGGCGTTTGATCGAGCGGGTCCGAAGCGGGTTATTGGAATTGATTTTTGCCACGCCATGTTGCAGGGTGCCTGCGGAAAAAATGCCGCTGCTGGGAGACAGACCATTTCCTTTTATGAGGGCGATGCGCTGCGGCTGCCCTTGCAAAGTCAGAGCGTTGATATTGTTTCGATCGCCTTTGGCATTCGCAATGTATCGGACTGGGGCAAGGCGGTTGATGAATTTTATCGGGTGCTGCGGCCGGGCGGGCGACTGATTATTCTGGAGTTTTCTCTGCCGACAAATTCGGTGCTGCGAGCCGGGTACAATTTTTACTTTCGGCGTATTTTACCGCGCACGGCCACGCTGATCAGCGGGGATAAAACCGGTGCCTATAAATACCTCCCCGAGAGCGTGAACACCTTTATCTCTCCACAGCAACTGACGCAACGCATGAAAGACACCGGCTTTGCCGATGTAACGGCTACATCACTGACCGCTGGAGTCTGCTTCTGCTACAGGGGAATGCGCCATGCGTAAGGTCGCGGAAAGTGAAAAAATAATGCGCCGGACGGTCCGCTGCGACTGGTGGTGCCGATATTGCAAGCAACCGTTCGGGTCAGAAAATATTTCGCTGTATTGCGCCAAACTGCCGGAAGTGATTAAACCGAGCTGGTTTTTCGCGTCTATGGCACTTCTGGATCATCTGCGTGATTGCCGGAAGGAAGACTATACGGACCGTTTGACCTGTCGTTATGGCGAAGATTTTTTATCCCATATTGAAATCTACAACTGGTTTAATGACCACGCGGTGGTCCATAAAACTCTAATCGATGAAGAGGAGCTTGAGGACCAGTAAAACTAGCCTGACCGCGGGTAATCCGGCCGAGCTAATGCCGGCGCTATATAAATAGAGATGTGTTGATGCAAAATAAAACGTTTATTCTCGCTATCACCGGAGCTTCCGGGGCCATTTATGCACGGAAAATTCTGCAGGGGCTTTCCAGCGCGGGTTGCCGGGTGTATCTGGTTATTTCCCCGGCAGGCCGCAGGCTTTTACATGATGAGCTGGGCGTAGAACATCCTGATCCGGAAGAAATTCTGGCCATGGGCATTGGCCATGACATCATCCCGCTGCCCTATCAAGACATTGGTGCGTGTATTGCATCCGGATCATATAAAACGCATGGCATGGTGGTGGCACCATGTTCCAGCAATAAACTGGCGGAAATTTCCCGGGGCCTGGGCGATAACCTGATTGGGCGGGCGGCGCAAGTGACGCTGAAGGAGCGGAGACCGTTGATTTTGCTGCACCGTGAAATGCCCGTTGGGTTAATTGAGCTTCGGAATATGTGTCAACTGGCTGAAGCAGGCGCAATAATTTGTCCGGCCAGCCCCGGATTTTATAAAACCCCGCAGACCATTGATGATCTGGTGACCATGGTCGCCGGACGGGTGCTGGATTTACTGGACGTGCCGCACGACTGGAATACGCGCTGGGCCGGAGCCGGGGCGCGGCGCGACCCAGGAGACCGCTCCCCAAACGTTTAATTCCCTGTCTCGAAAGTTCCGCGGGGAAGCCTCTCGGCGTCATGGCTGCAAGTGTCAACAGTTTGCGATATGCTGATTAGTGGCGGGGCGTCCGAAGAGCCGCTGATTTGTGATGGAGTTGCCCATGAAATATAAAAATCCGAGCATCATTGAGGCGTTGTGTGAATTCACTTTCGCCCCTGAAACTCCCTGGGACTCCACGATCTTTGGACGCTTCTATGAACAGGTAAAAAACGATTTTCCGCAAAGGGATGAAGGCGAAGTGGTCACCGCCTCACTAACCTTGAACCTCCAGCCCGCACACAACCCAGCGGCTCCGCAATTAACCCGCTCGCCGCGCATGGCCTTCTCATGCGAAGGCCGGACGCGATTGATACAGGTTTCGGAGCGTTTGCTAAGTGTTCATGTGCTTGCGCCCTATCCCGGATGGGACGAACAGTTCCGTAAAATGATTCTCAATGCGATGGGCGTATATCGGCGCGTAACTGGAATTTCGGAGGTGGCCCAGATCGTGCTGCGGTATCTTGATCGGTTCGATTTTGAGGATCCGTCCTTCCGCCTTGGCGATTGGCTTAACTGCGATGGCGGCCTCTTTGCAAGGGAACTCGCCGAGCAGTCTTTGATGGCCTACCAAATAAGGCATCCGCTATCTGACGGTGAACATTTCGCTATGACCGCTGTGTCGGGAACTATCGAAAATAATCTCGTCGCCTGCAATGTTACTCTTGATACGCAGATCATCCGGGCGCAACCGATAGAAATGGATGCTGCTTCCACTCCGCTCGACTCTATGCACAGCCGGATCATCCATGCATTTGAACGGTCGATTACGGAGAAAATGCGGGAGCGGCTTGGGCCGATCCTGCAGAAGCATGGAGATGAGAAATGATTGAGTACTCCTACGCAACAATAAACCCAATTCGCTATCCGCAGGCAGGCACCTTGCCGGGAAATCAACCGGAAACCGCCAGCCGGTCTGTGTGGTCAACTGGTAATACGTTTCCCGCGGCCATCTATCGTACAACCGCAATCAGCGACAGCGCCACGCGCGGAATAATGATTGGCAGCCTGCTTTTGCGGCAAAGTGCGTTAACGCCGTTGTATATGGAATTGGGGTATTCGCTTGTGACACACGCAGCACCTCCAAGGCCCGACGCTCTGGAGTTGTTAGAGCGATGGTACGCTACCGACAGCCACCAGCCCAGCCAGTACTGGGATGAACTTCAGGCAGAAGTGGCGGCTAATCGGTTTACGGCGCGAAAAAATGGGGGATGACGGACGATGCGATATGTCATCGATACAAACATCTGGATACGTGTGCTCCGCAAAGAAAATAAAGTGAGAGGTCCGTTGCAGGCCGCACTGGCCCGAAGCGATGAAATATTTATCGCGTCGATCGTTTATTTTGAGCTATTGCGCGGCCTGGAGGCTCGCGGTGACACCGAGAGCATCCGGTTTATCGAGCATTTTCTTGCCAGCCAGTCCCATATCTACCAAGAGTGCTCAAAGCCTGTATGGGATACGGCTATTGGCTTATGGACGACAGCCCTAAGAAACAACAAGGCCCGCGGCGATGCCGATATTCTGATCGCGGCCTTTGCGACCCAACTGAAAGCGACTGTGGTAACGGACAATGAAAAACACTTTAGCCACCTCGACGTCCCGATTGAAAATTGGAACCAATGAGGGGTAATACATGATGACTGATTTGAACGCTGTAGTGCCCCAGAACAAACCCGGTGTGGTTAAACGCTTGGGCACTTTTCTGGAGATGATCAAGTTTTCCCACAGTATTTTTGCCATGCCATTTGCGCTGATAGCGGCATTCCTGGCAGCACGGGTCATTGATTTGGTGTGGCCGGGATGGATTCGTCTGGGATTAATTGTAGTGTGCATGGTTCTGGCCCGGACATTTGCCATGACGTTTAATCGCCTGGTAGACCGTAATTTTGATAGCCGCAACCCGCGCGCCATGCGCCGGCCCAGTGTGACGGGAGAAGTATCCGTAGCGTTTATGATCGGGACGCTAGTGATCTGCGGGTTATTGTTTATTGGCGCGACGCTGTTATTTGATCTGATTCTGGGCAATATATATCCCGTGGTTCTGGCGGTGCCGGTACTGGGGTGGATTGCGTTATACAGTATGACCAAACGCTTCACCTGGTTGTGCCATTTTTTTCTGGGCAGCTCGCTGTGTCTGGCCCCGATTAGCGCCTGGATTGCTATTGTGCCACCCCATGGTCCGGTGCTGGGCGTGCAGGTTCTTCTGCTGGCGGGCGCGGTACTGTTCTGGCTGCCGGGATTTGATATTTTGTATGCTTTGCAGGATGTGGAAATCGACCGCAAGGAGAAGCTCTTTTCCCTGCCGGCGAGATTCGGCATTGCCGAAAGCCTGTGGATTTCCCGCGCTTGCCATTTTCTGGTGATTGTCCTGCTGCTGGCCTTTGGCTTGGGCGTCGGTGGAGGTTTGCCCCTGGGCCCGGTTTACTGGTTGGGATTTGTAGCTGTGGTGCTGCTTTTGACTATTGAACAATCGTTGGTGAAACCAAATGATATTTCCAAGGTTAATCTGGCATTTATGACCATGAACGGATTGGTAGGACTGATTTTCGGATTGACCACCATCGCAGCGATTCTGTTACATCAGTAAAGGAGTTGCCGGAAGTGAAGGGCTTTTCCGAACGAAATTTGAAATTGATGACGCAATTCTGTCGCGAATATCCCCATCTTCTACCAATTGGGCAACAGCCTGTTGCCCAATTGCCATGGGGGCATAATGTGCTGCTTATGCAGCGAGTGAAATCCCCCACCATTCGTCTGTGGTATATGCGTGAGACGCTCCAGCATGGGTGGAGCCGCAATAATGATAAATTGCGCCACCCGGTGGACAATCCATCCATCGGTCTGATTCTATGTCAGGATCGCAATCGGGTGGTCGCCGAGTATGCTCTGCGCGGCCTGCAGAAACCCATCGGTATTTCTGAGTATGAAATTACCCGCGCGTTGCCGAAAGATCTCAAATCCAGCCTGCCGTCAATAAAAGAAATTGAGGCGGAACTGACGCAGTCCGAAAAATCGACGGCAAAGCCGCCCGCCACGCGTAAAACGCGCAATCGATCAAATACCACCAATCGTTCATGAATGCCGGATACATGATATGCATAAACACATTATTATAACACATATACATGCATGGCCAATGGGGCAACAGCCTGTTGCCCAATTGGCCCACGTGTGGGTTACAGCACTTTTCCGGAGGACGGGCACGTGACATACCAGGATGATGACAGCAACGACGATGAACAGTGGAAAATTCAAAACCATATTCATACGGCAGCCTGTCCGAATTGCAGAAAAACGATTTATGACGACACGCCGCGCTGCCCATACTGTGGCCAATATATTACCAGTCGGCAGTTGCTCGGCGGTGGCGGTGCAGTGAAGTTTATAGGCATTGCGCTGTTATTCCTGGCATTGGCGATGTTTATTATCAGTTGGCTGTTTTCGCCGCCGTGGTGAAGGGTTATTGCAGGGGCCTGATGCGCGGGCCGGCTTCGGGACAGCGCCTGGTGTACCTATCGCGACGAACTGAAGCGCGTCGTGTAATCAAATCCCATTTCCGCCGTCCACTCAACGCTTCCGTATTGAGCTACGGACCGCCGTGGGGTGGAATACGAACTATCGGATTACTGAAATTCTGAGCCCGGATGATAAGTTTCAAACCGGGTGTGCGACGCGACAAATGTCAGGCGGACTGTGTCGCAGGGGCCGTTGCGCTGTTTAGCGATAATCAGTTGTGCCTCATTGAGTTTATCGGGGTTGGCTTGGGCCCATTCCTGATCGCCGCGGTGCATGACGGCTTCACGATGCAGGAGCATAACGACATCAGCATCCTGTTCAATGCTGCCGGACTCGCGGAGGTCACTGGTGCGGGGGAGACGATTTTCACTTTCCGAGGCGCGATTCAACTGGGACAGGCATACCACGGGGCATTTTAATTCACGCGCCAAAGCCTTGACGCCGCGGCTGATGGAGCTAATTTGTTGCTGCCGGTTTTCCTCCCGCGGAGCTTCCATGAGTTGCAGGTAGTCAATGACGACCAGCTCAATGCCATGCTGACTTAACAGGCGGCGTGCTTTGGTCCGCAGGTCCAGAATGGATAACGCGGGTGTATCATCAATAAAGATTTTTCCTTCCGATAGCTCCCCCACCGCCATACTCAAGCGGTTGCGGTCTTCCCGTGAAAGCATGTTGCGCCGGAGATTTTGAGAATCCACGCCGCTGCGCGAGCAGAGCATACGCTGGGCCAATTGCTGCTTGGACATTTCCAGTGAAAACACAGCAACGGGTTTTTTCAGATCCACGCCGACATGCTCAACGATATTCATAACCAGTGCGGTTTTTCCGACACTGGGCCGGGCGGCCAGCACAATCATTTCTTCGCGCTGCAGGCCGCTGGTAAGGTTATCCAGTTCCACGTATCCACTTGGCACGCCGGTAATGGTGTTGCCGGTATTGCGGTCCAGCATTTCAAACGTTTCATGCAGGACATCGGTCAGTGACACGGGCTGGCCGGTAACTTTTAATTGGGCCACTTCAAATATTGTGCGCTCGCTACGGTCTAAGATGACCGCGGCCTCTTCGGAATTGTCATAGCATGATTCCAATGTCTGGGCACAGGCCGTGATAAGCCGCCGTAACAGGGCCTTATCCCGCACAATCTGGGCGTAGGCGATAGCGTTGGCAGCACTGGGCACACAGTTGACGAGTTGCTCGAGATAATCATATCCGCCGGCGGCATCGTAAAGATTTTTCTGCTTGAGTTTGTGCGTAAGGGTAATGCCGTCCACGGCGGAGCTGGCCTGGAAAAGTTCCAGAACGCCTTCAAAAATAATTTCATTCTGTCGACTGAAAAAGGCGTTGCCCGATTCAATAATCGCACAAACCGGTCCAATGACTTCCGGATCCAGCAGCATGGAACCCAGGAGTGCCATTTCAGATGCGGAATCATGCGGAGGTGTGCGCTCGGTTACATTCTGCCCCTGAGATATTGCGAGCAATTCACGCGGACGGGGCCGGGCCGTTGTTAGAGCTTGATCCATAAATCTTATTCTCGCGTTAAAGCTACGGTTTCGCATTGCAAAACCAGATCGCGGCAACATCCTTTTTGCCGCGCCTAATGTAACCCGGTTGATCCGATTTTGCACGGCCTGCAAGTAAGATTATGCCGACAGGTTTTCCACATAACGCAGATGTGCAGAACATTTGTTATCAAATCCAGCGGGGAATTTATCAGCTGCGGGAAGCTTGGCGGGGAGAGTGCATCGACACTCCACAGCTTGGTCTGGCCGTTGACCCCTTCTACCGCCGTGCGGCCCTTGCAGAGCTTTTCAAATTGTTGCGTGGGCCCGGGGCACGGGCCAACCTCCGTGCCAAGGTGCCGGCAAAAGTGGCCCTCAACGTGACCTGGGTTATTCACCACAACTAATACCCGTGTCAAGCCCCCGCGGGGTAAAATTATGAGAAAAAAGCCAAATCGTCGTAGCGGAAGAGGATTTCAGGCAACGGCTTTTACCCACACGGCCGGACACCGCGTCGATTTGGGGTTGCTCCCATCGCAACCGGCTTCAAGAACTGATTTTATGTTGACATACGCATTGCGTATAGCGATAATAACTTATAGCTCATCCACCATGTGTGGAAGGAGTATTCGACGCCGCTCCCTAAAAAGGGCGGCGTCAGCTGTTTATAGGGTTGTCGTGTTCCGCGCTGAGGCGGCGTTTGGTATGTTCTCTGTTGGTGCGATAAGCTGTTTTGAGCAACAGGTAGTTTTGTCGTTGGGCCAAAACTATCAGATATTCTTCATTGAACCATAGCAGGTGGCAGATTTCACCATTCCGCCGATTGCTCCAGTTTTTCACCCAGCGGTCGTCGGGGTGTTCGATGATCGCACGGATCCAGCCTATGCGTTTACATCGTTCAAGATCGGGCAGGCGGTTTTCCTCTTTTGCTTTCAACCCGGCTTCGGAAACGCAATGCCAAAAGCCAAATCCCTTGCCATCGCTTGGCGGATGATATCTTGTTTTCACCACAAGCCCCTTGTAGGTGACCTTGTGGTGGACAACATCATCCACGAAGCGCTTGTAGATGTCTTCCACATACGTATTCCAGTCGCCTGTAAATTCTATTAGTTCGGGCAGCCAGTCCGGATATGCGATCATGGCCCTATCTCCCGCGGCTGCCAGCGCAGGATGTTAAATTTGGATTCGCGGAGCCAGGTCGTTGCCTCAAGGCTTTTGTGGGATCGCTGCTGAATACGCGCCACTAATTCGAGTTTGCCGCTACGCTGCAAACTCGGCGATGGAAGGTTTCGTGCTTTCATGCGGTTGTGGTATGTCAAGGCTCCAAGGAGTAAATCCGCAATCTGCATAAGCTCTGATTCATTGGACCTGATTTGTTGTATACGCTGTAAGATTGTTCGCGTTTGATCATGCCTGTCAATGCGGATTACCTGCTCTAGTTTTTTGCGCATTGTTTCACTCTGGGTATCCTTGATGTCGAGGTATACACTATATGCTTTTTCTGGATCGATAATTGGTTCAAGTACGCGGAACAGCATCTTGTAATACCAGTCATCGTGCGTCTGCGAATGGGCATGGTGGCGCAGTTGTTGCTTGTCTATCAGAGCGGCGCGAAAGTGTAGATCGTCATTATCGAAGAAATAATCGATTATCTCTTTGTAAAAGCCAATCTTTCCCGGGGACACCTTGGTCCACTTCATTTCGAAAGTACGAGCACCGCTGCCTGGGGACTCGCCGGTCTTCAGAAGTCCATGTTTCCCTTTAATCTCACGAATTCGGCGTGAGATTTCCGGCGTCTTGGCAGCGCTACACCAGACGCATCCCAGCGACATGAATCGGATTCCGTCATCTTGCAGATGGCAGCTCTCGTCGCAATAGATATTAAATAATTCAGCCATCCATAATTCTCCAGATAGATTTTATCTGATAATCCCGGCATGGGAAGGACTTGCGGGTGGGGACACCTGCGGTCCCAATAGGGCGCACGGCGGCGTCCGCGTTCCCAGGGATACTCCCAGTTCTTTGTTCATGGATTTTACTCCATGGGGAAGCCGAGGGACGCCAGGTTTTTGCGGATTTCTTTTTCCAGCTTTGCCGATTCGGCGAATTGCTGCGAAAGCGTAGCGGTGAGGCGTTTGATTTTCTCATCGAAGAACTCGCCATCTCCGGATACATCGGCGGTGCCGACATAGCGGCCGGGCGTGAGGATGTAGCCATTGGATTCATGCGTTGTAATCGACATTTTGGGTATCGCGGGCCATCACCGGGCATCTTCCGTCATTGACTGGAAGATGCACATCAATCATCTGAATCCCAGCAAGTTGCTCCAGCACCGCGCGAGGCGTCAGGCCCGTCGCGACGCACCGCTTCTCCATCACACGATGATAGGTGTATGTTTTACCGTTCTTCTCGCGATTACTGGCACTGATGAACACGTGTAATAATATCGCAAAATGCGGCAAAAATTGATAGAGCCGGCCCCCAAAATAGGTCTGTACCAGAACGGTTTTGCAAAAAAATACCACCTGGCGGTATCGCCGAAGCCATTTTATTATTTTTTCCCCACCAAAAACCAAGCAAAGTGCGAAGGTTAAGCTAACACGAGACGCCGCAGCCAGAAAGGTCAGTATATCAGGGTCTGTATTTGCGGCATGTACCGCGATTACTGCATGTGCTACCAATATTGATAAGCCTAACCGTAAACGCCTACTGCGTTCCACCGCCGGCAAAGCCGGCGGCTTTGTAGAGCTTTGTGAGGTTTGCCCCCATAGCGGTGTGGCGCGGAAATATTGCCACGCCGCCATAACGGGTATGAACGCCAGCATGCGGTGATAACCGCATTTTGCGGTTATACTCCCCCACGATATGCGAATCATTGCTGGAACATTTAGAACACGACGGCTTATCGGGCCGGACTCTATGACTACCCGCCCTATTACAGATCGGGCCAAACAATCTCTTTTCGACGCGTTAACCTGCGCTGTAACGATTCCCGATTCTGTCGTGTTGGATTGCTTCTCCGGCACTGGCAGTCTGGGGCTGGAATGTCTGTCGCGGGGAGCAAAGCGGGCGATTTTTGTGGAGCGAGATCGCAATGCGCTGGATGGTCTTCGCAACAATATAGGGGCCTTGCGCGTTGAACAGGAGTGTGATGTGCTTTCCGCGGATGCCTATCACATGGGGCTGTTACTTTCCGGCAAACTGCGCGGGCAGCAACTGGGATTGGCCTTTATAGATCCGCCTTATGCCCACATGGAAACGCCGGAAGGCCGCAAGCGTGTGGATGAGCTTATCGGTGCGCTGTTGACATCCCTGGCTCCAGAGGCCTTGATCATCCTGCGGCATCCCACGGTCGTAACCCTTAATGACATGGCGATTTACCCACGGGTGGTTCGGGAGTTACAGTATGGGGCGATGGCAATAACCTGGCTGGTGGCCGGCACAGTTCCGGCACAATGACGGATTTTGTTTATGCCGACATATCAATACCGATTTTTTAAGCCCGCCCAGGCGGCCCAACTGCGGCGTTTGGAACTGATGGTGCGCGGCGTGGTGGAGGGCGTGTACGCGGGCATGCACAAAAGCCCGCACAAGGGTTTTTCCATTGAGTTTGCGGAACACCGGGAATATGTGCCCGGCGATGAAATTAAACATCTGGATTGGACCGTTCTGGCGAAAACCGACCGGTACTACATCAAGCAATATGAGCAGGAAACCAACCTTCGGGCGACCATCTGCCTGGACGCGTCGGCGTCGATGAATTTTGGCGCTGCAACCTTGACTGATCCACAGGGCAAAACACTCCAGGGCGTCACCAAGTTTGAATACGGGGCCGTTCTGGCGGCATCACTCGCGTATATGCTGTCTAATCAGCAGGATATGGTAGGCCTAATCGCGTTTGATAAAACCATCCGGCTGGAAATTCCCCAAGGCAACGGCCCCTCCCATCTGGATCAGATTTTTGTGAGTCTGGAAAAACTTTCGCCCAGTCGTGAGACCGATATTTCCGGCACGCTGCATCTGCTGGCCAATAAAATTCCACGCCGCGGACTGGTTATTGTCATCAGCGACCTGTTTGATGATCCGGATAAAATCACCAGCGCCCTGCAACATTTGCGCCACGCCCGGCATCAACTGGTACTCATGCAGGTACTGGATCGCGGAGAAATGGAATTGGCTTATAACCGGCCCATCACATTTGAAGATATGGAAGATGGATCGCGCCTGCAGATTGATCCTAAGCTTATTCGCGATGATTATCGCCGGGAAGTACAGGCATTCCTCGATTTAATTAAAAAACGGTGCGGCCAATCCCGCATCGATTATGTTACCGCCTTCACGGATGTGCCATGGGACGCGCAGATTCGTGAATTGCTGCGCCGCACATCGCGGCGCTGATGGTGCATAACAGCGCTTGGAAAGGATGCGCATGAATGATTTGCCGCTGGCGGCTATGAATTTTTCAGATCCAGTCATGCTGCTGGGCCTTCTGGCGGCTGGCATTCCCGTGCTGCTGCATCTGTTGAACCGCGTGCGATCGCCCATTGTACGCTTTCCGACGCTGCGCTTTTTGCGCGTCACAGCCCAGAAAACATCACGCAAACGGCAGGTCCAGCAATTTGTGCTGCTGCTTTTGCGCATGGCGGTTTTTGCCATGATCGCCATGGCCATTGCCGGCCCCCTGGTCCATGGCGGATCGCCCTTCGCGGCGTATGGCATGGTGTTATTATTGCTGGGCGGTATTGCCGTGCTGGCGGTGATGACCGTCATATTCAGCAATGCTTTGGATCAACGCAAAACCGCTGGTGCTGCGGCTGCACCGACCGCTGGTATAAAAGATCCTCCGGCTCCGGCGGAACGCAGGCCCAGCCTGTTGTGGCCGGTGATTTTTATGCTTCTGGGCCTGGTTGCGGCCGTCGCTGCCATCTTGGGTCTGGGGACTGACAGCCTTTTTCCCAATGTCGGTACCCATTTCAACGGGCAATCCACCGCGTGTGTGATAATTTTGGATAATTCGCAGTCCATGCTGGTTCAGGATGGCACACACACTCGTCTGCAAACCGCGATTGATCAAACCCGTGATCTTCTTGGACAAAGCCTCACGCCATCGCGTATGGCTGTGCTGCTGACGAATCCGGGCAGCAGTCCCGTTCCGGATCATCTGGGCAGCGATCGTGTGGCGCAGATCGCCCCATTGAACGCGGTCAAAAGCACCGGCCGAGCATTACCCCTGCGGCAGTTGATCGCCCAAGCGGTAAACTTGCTGAAAAATTCTATCCGGCCCAACCGCATGCTGATTATTATTTCAGATTTCGCGGGGCCAGCGGCATCCGATACTGGCATGTTTGCCCCACTGAAAAAAGTGCCGGGAATTCAGTTGGTCCTTATGCCGCAGGCAACCGGCACGCCGGATGATGTGGCCATCGCGCAATGGGGTATTAAGCATGGTGCGGCAGTCGTGGGGGCTACGGTCCGTTTCCGCGGAACCGTCATTAACAATGGTGCCACAGCCGTAGCACCGCGGTTCGGGCTGAATGTGGATGGAAAAAAAGCCGCCAATACCGAGGCCCGCGCTACATTAGGGCCGGTCGGCACCGATTCCAGCCGCGCCAATATTACCGTGACGTATCAGCTAAGAGAGCCGGGCCTTCACCGCTTTACTCTTACCGAATCAGACAGCAGCCATGCCATGGCTTGGGGTGATCGCCGCAGCTTAATATTGCCGGTAAAAAATAAGATACGCGTGCTGGTGGCCGGAAATCAGCCGCAGCTTGCGGGTGCATCCACAGCTTTTTATGTGGATGCGGCGCTGGCACCGTTTTCCACGGTCGGCCCCGCGGGTGCCAAGCCGACATTATGGAGCATTCAACCGACGTACCGTTCCTACACCGCCGTGCCGGCGATGAGTTTGTCCTCTTATGCGGCTGTGTTTATTTGCGACGTACCGCGGATTTCACCCCAACTGGCACAAAAGTTACACCGATTTGTGGTAGGTGGCGGACGGTTATGCTGGCTTTTAGGCCCCGCGGTTGATGCCCACAACTACAACGCCGTGGCCGCGGGAAGTCTCCAATTATTGCCGGGAGAAATTTCCGGACCCGTGAGCAGTCAAACGGGGGCGGCGGTGAACTGGGTGGATGTGAAAAGCCACATTTTTGCCGGTTTATTTCAAACCCAGGAGCCATTCCAGCGCATTGTGGTTGTGGGGCGGTGGAGTTTGCCGGGAAATTCGCCGGTCATTGGCAAGGTGCTGTCACGTCTGCGTGATGATTCGCTGTTGCTGGTGCAGCATTCGTTGGGGCATGGGCGGGTCTACACGTTCTTAACCGCCCCCGGCGGCGGCTGGAGCAACATCGCGTCCACCAATGCATTTTTACCGATGATGGTGCGTATTGCCTTGGGCAATGCGGCGGCCAGTGCGGGCATTACGTCCTACTCACCGGGAAGGGCTGTGCCAATTCATGTACCAACCAGGAACTCTCGTCTGTCGATTAACGTTACAGCGCCGAAGTCTCATACGCCGGTAAATGTTTCGGCCTCGCGCACGCCCGACGGCCGCCTGGTGTGGCGATTTACCGGTGCCCAACGTGCCGGCGTGTATCACTGGCAGAGCTTTAATGGCAAATATTCTGGTGAATTTATCGTCAACGTACCATCGGGTGAGGCGGATTTACACCCGGTCGGTGCGACGGTGTTGGCCAAAGAGGCCCCGAAAAAACAGACAGTTTTTATCGCCGCCACTGCCAAAAAATTAGTAGCGGAACTGGCAAAAACCAGCGAAGGAAATTCCCTGATGCCGGGAATTCTTGCCCTGGTGATGATTTTAGCAATTGTTGAAGCTCTTCTGGCCAACCGTTATAAGCCGGTCAAAATCACGCCGGAGCAACAATTTTCCCAAAATGGTCGCCCGGATGCCGACGTTGAAGATGACCGCACCAGCAGCGCGGCCCTTGAAGCTTTAGCCCAGTAGCAAGGCATTGAACTGGGGAATTAAAGCCTGCGCACGGCTCCTCGGCGTGCCATCCGTGTCAGGTACGCCATCGTCGCCACTACCTGTAGAGCACCGGATGGTAATCCGGTGGTTGATCCAGTGTCGCCAACCAACCACCGGGTTATCACCACGGTGCTCTACGCGACGATACCCCGAGAGGCCAAAAATCACGCCGTCGCAACCCGGCCATTACTCGCACAGGCTCCTTGCATATACCGACCAAGAGCATCCAATGCCTTGGCATGGCCAAGCTTTTCCGGTGCCTGCGGCGACCGTCTTGGGGTGTTGGTAGTTTTCTGGGTAACCGGTGGAAAAATTATCAGTGCCCGTAAAACGGGAGCGATAAATAGGGCTTTCTTATTGTTTTATAAACGCGTTCTTAGCAATTTTCTAACAGGTTCAGAGAATCTGACAAGGTTTGCTGACATTCAACCGACGGCTTTTACACGGTAAAAACATACTGTGTATAAATTTGTAAGTATCTATAAAATAATAACTTACATAAAATCAACGCACCATTTCCCACAATCTGACAGGGCTTATAACGATGATGATGTTCTTATAGTTTAATTATTAATACGGCCGCCGCCGCCCAGACGTATGGACATACCGCTATAAATTGTGGATAACCTGTTAATTCAACCCGTGGTTCTGGCACGATCAACAACTGTTTTTACTTTGAAAATCAGGCCTTTGGTAGCAATTTGCAGGTGGCGAAGTCCGGGGGTTCCAGGGCGTAGGAGCATATCCACTTCGATCTTTGCGGTGCTGCATGAGCAATAGAGCGTCAGAAGTCCGCGTTGCAACGGGCCAAAGGCGATGCTGCGCCAGAGCTTTTCCGGCAGGGTAGATTGAAGAGTTTCACTGGCGGTGGCCAGTACGTCGCCGGTTTTGGTCACATGCGTTTGGAACCATTGCGGCAGAAAATCTCCCAATTTTTCCGGCGGCCGGCGATCAGACCGCGGTGAGAGTGAAATTTTCCTTTGCAGAGTTTTAAGTTGCATGCGTTCGCGACTGTTACGCAAATCTTCCAATGTGACGCGCTGACGGGAAAGGGCGGATTTCGATGAGGATTTCTTAAATCCAGCCCGGGCCGTACGCAGAGGTTTGATGGCCGCTGCCGCCGATATCGGATGTTGATGGTTGGATTTATTCGCGGCCATCAGGAGTTCTCCGTCAATATCCAGAGAGCTTAACGCCTCACTACGGGTACTTCAAGATTTCTTGGCTATCCTGAATATTATAATAAATGGATGATTGGGCGTCAGGCTGTGGCCAAACACATCCTTTGCAATGGCCAGCCAGCTTCACACATTCCTGCCAGTGAGTCCAGGCTTTCTGGATTGGCCGTTGCCATGGGCCGGGGATTGCCTGGAACTTCTCGTGCCAGGCGTTCAGCCAGCCGCCGGCCAGCAGCATTTCGGATTTTCGTTGCGGCGTTGTTGCGGTTCTGTCGGCTGCGCCCGGCGCATCGACCATGCGGTAAAACACTCCCGCGGAATGCGGGCCGCCGGCCCTGCTCCCTCCGAGATTACATTGCGCAAGCCGTGAAGGCGGTTTCCGCGATTTTTCATTCCGGGCTGGTTCCGTTACGAGCGCCTTTTGTCAATGCGTGGCGGTGGGGATTTCGGCGAGTGCCGCGGTCAGGTTGCTTTTTTCAATCGCAGTCGGGGCCTCCGAAATCGCCCGCTTTAGCCGGAACCGTGCGACCGGCCGCCCTTCCACGTTTTCCAATATTGCTACCATCGTATGCCTGTACCGAAATTGGGTTCCGTGCTGTAATGCCGCGATGATTGGTTTCACGCTTGGCATTCCGATTCGCGTGAGTGCGTTGGCAGCCGGGCTGGCCCCTATAATTACGAGCGGCAGGCCCTTAATAATTCCTTGGGGATAAGGAAAGCTGATGTCCTTGATCAACCGCGGAACCGCACCCGCGATCCTGTACATTCCCAAGAGGTAGATGGCCGATGCCTTCACGTCTGGTTTGGATGACTTGGCCATTGACAGAAGAAACATTTCCAATTTACGCCGCCGCAACGTAAGGGGGTAGAGGCACCGCTGTAGGGAATGCTTGCCAGTGGCATTGAGGTGTGCAAGTACATTCTGTGCAGAAACTGGCGATGCGCCGTTTTTCGCCGGCACCGCACCGCTGGCTGTCGCCACGACGCAAAATAGAAGGCCTATTGCGGCCGGCGACCACAACATCAATTTAGAGCTTCTCATATTAGAACTCCTTTCGTTAAAGAAAAATCGACGACCGAACTAACGCCCAAACCCTTTCTGCTCTCCGGCAGGCTAATTAGCCGGTCCCGCCGGATCTTTAGCAGGAAGGCTAATCTGGCCCGTCCCACCCGACGCAAAATAGATTTGCGGTTTCTTTTTGACATTCCAGCCGACTTGGAAATCCCAATGGGCGTGGCTCGAGCATACCATGCCGCCCCATTCCATCCAATCGCGGAAAGCACGCGGAAAGCACCGGTCGGGTCATGGCCCGGCAATAGCTCTGCGGCAATGGATATACTTCAACAAGCCAATCCCGCTGGCGGTTGTATAGAGTGTGGCCATCTTTATTAAACAGACTACAGACTTAAGCGATAAATACCGGGATTGTTAAGGTGACACCTGTCCTGTAATCCGTGGAACCCGAGCTGCCTCCGTTGCGCCTACGGGACATTTCAGACCCATCGCAATCCCGGCCATTGCTTGGACCGGCTCCCGGCGGAATCGCGTTACTTTAGTCGCACAATGTCCTGCCGTTGCAGGCCCAGGCGGGAAAATTCAGGCTCGGTTTGCCCCAGCCAGCGCATGGCGTCGGTGTAATAACCGGCCGTGGGGGCAAGATCAGGAATTTGCAATTTCCACCACTGATTGAACATGAGCATATATAATTCGCGTATATATTTACATATCATACTGGCCAGGGCTACCGGCAGAGAGTGTTGCTCCGCTTTTTCCCGGAATATGATCAGTGTGTTTCCCGGAGGGGCGGGGGTTGTAATTAAATACTGGCTTTCCTGAGGGGATTCCAGCAGGACTTTCAGTGAACAATCGGGAAAGGTGTTCATCAGCAGGCGGGTGTAATGATCGCGACCCCCCTGCTTATCTATAAACAACAGCAAGTCTGATTTATGGAACCGATCATGCAGATTTCGCGCGTGCATCATGGTGATGCTGGTTAGCACGGAGGCTTTATTATTAGTAGCCGAGACCAGGCGATTAAATTCAGGCACATCCAAAACACGGGTCCATAGACCCGCGGGGGGCGTGCTGGCTAAATGGATAGTGTTTTTAAGCATATTGGTGGCAATCGCGATCGAACCAGAATCGCCAAACGCGGGCAGCGCCACATTGCTTTGCCAGGGGAGTGCTACGGGAGCCGGGGTACTTATTGCCGGCAGGGAAAGGCTGTTAAGAAGATTGTTGTAGTCTTCCAGGGGTGCAGAAGTTGCTGAAGTCATCCGCTGAGTTGCCAGCACAGCTCGTTCGAGGTGTTTATTACCGCCAGAAAGCCGGTGTACCACTTTACTATCGGCAATAATTAATTTTCCAGATTTTACCGGCGGCTTGGCCACCACCGTGGGAGAAAGTCTGTTCCATAATTTCTGCGCAGCAGTGGTGTCGTTAATATCCAGCGGTTCGGGAAATGTAAACGCCGCCGCCGACACAACCAGCGGCCCCAGCAAAGGCCCGTATCCCGCTTCATCAATTCCGGCAATCAGCATAGCAGGCTTATAATCAGCGGGGCCGCAGAAGGCAAATATCATGAGCTATGATGAGGAAAAATTCTGTGTAGAAAACTTACGCACGGTGCTCACCTCTGTTTCATTCAAGTCTTTTGGGAAATCACCGGGGCGGATTCCGCTGCCTTCACTTTGCAGGTAAGAATCGCTCTTTTTTAAGCCACGCGGCGCAGGCTTTGGGCCAGCCAGTGGAATCTGTTCCTTTTAATCCCAGGCCAAAGCCGTGGCCGCCGTGTTTGAACTCGATGAGTTTAGCGGGAATGCCGTTGCGTTTCAGAGCGGCGTAAAAGCGTTTCTCATTCTGATGATTCACAGAATGATCATCATGGGCGTAAAATATAAATGCAGGCGGCGTCAGGGCGCTGACATTTAATTCGCTGGAAAAGTATTGGTCCACCTGTAAGGGAGCGTTTTTCCACAGCAAAGAGGCGTGGGAAAGAGGATGAGTAATTCCCGGCATCATGGAAATGACTGGATACCCCAGCACCAGAAAATCCGGCCGGGTGCTGATACGATTGAGCTGATTTTTGGCATTCGGGTTTCCGGGTAACCAATGCACGCCGGATAACGAAGCGACCGATCCGCCGGCAGAAAACCCCATGACGCCCACATCATGTGAATTAATATGCCATGGCTTGGCGTGGGCACGGACAATCTGCACGGCGCGGCGTACATCCTGCAGGGGCCAGGGAATGCCGCTGGGCGGAAGTTGGCCTTGAGGCAGGCGATATTTTAGTACAAAGCAAGTCACGCCAAGTTTATTAAACCACCGTGCTACGCGATAGCCCTCTAAACCGATGGCTTCTTCCACATACGCCCCGCCGGGGCAGATCACTACGGCACAGCCGCTGGCCTTGCCGGCCGGGGGAAGATAACTCCGCAGCGTCGGCCAGGGGATTGGACCGCGAATATGTCGGCCCCTGCCCGCGGGATAAAAGGATTTATCCGCACGCTGATTTTTCGGCACATTCAAGTGTGGCCAGACGGCAATAACCGGGCGCGTGTTCGCCGAAATAGTGGCGGGTAGAAGCAGCAGGGCCACGACAATTAAGACATATTTGGTCATAAGGTTCTCCATTGAAGGTGTCAGTGGGCTTCATTGGCGATTAACGAATTTTATTATTTCACGGGTGGTAAAAAGTGCATCTGTTGTAACCAGCGGGCGCAGTCCTTGGGCCATTGCATGGAATCCGTATTTTTTTCCCCCAACCCAAAGCCATGACGTCCGCGCTGGAATTCTACGAGTTTAGCCCCGATGCCGTGGCGTTTCAGCGCGGCATAAAAGCGTTTTTCGTTTTGATGATTGACGGTTGTATCGTCATGGGCAAAAAATATAAATGCAGGTGGCGTCAGGGCGGTGACATTCAATTCGCTGGAAAAATACTTTTCGATGTCTCGCGTTGGATTTTGGCCCAGCAGACGAAGAAATGTTCCCCGGTTGGTAATGGACGGCATCATGGAAATGACCGGATACCCCAGAACCAGAAAATCTGGACGGGTGCTGAAACGATTCAGTGGATTTCCGGCGTTGGGATTTCCGGGCAACCAATGCACGCCGGCCAAAGAAGCCACCGACCCCCCCGCCGAGAATCCCATCACCCCAACGCGATGCGGATTAATATGCCACTGCGTCGCGTGAGCGCGGACAATCTGCACGGCGCGGCGTACATCCTGCAAGGGCCAGGGCACGCCGCTGGGCGGAAGCTTGCCGTTTGGCAGGCGATATTTAAGCACAAAGCAACTCGCGCCGCGTTTATTGAACCAACGCGCCACGCGATAGCCCTCCAGTGACATGGCTTCCACAGCATAGCCTCCACCGGGACAAATCACGATGGCGCAGCCGTTGGCCACGGTTTTTGGCGCGGGAAATAGCGTTAACGTGGGCCAGCGCACCGGGTGTATAACGACATCGCCAATGACTTTTCTTATGGTGCGGTCATGCCGCTGGGCTGCGGAAATATGAAGCTGTGGCCACACGGGAATAATCTGTGGTGCCGCTTCCAGCACATTGTGCGACGGCAGCATGCCCAATAGAAGAAGACCTAAAACCCGCATAATATGTTTTTTTAAGGCCATCGAATCCTCCAAAAAAGGGTTAAAAATAAGGGTATTCTTACTTCTTTTTGGCTTTCCGTTCCGATGCGGTTTGCATCCATCGCAGGATGCTTTCGGGCAGTGGCGATTGAAAATCCAGTATTTTTCCCGTGCGGGGATGTTTCAATTGCACGTGCACCGCATGAAGGCATAATCTGCTTTCGCCGCCCCGCCGCGCGGCTGCTGTACCATAGAATACATCCCCTACCACTGGATGACCAATAGCCGCGAACTGCACGCGAATCTGATGCTTGCGACCCGTATGCAACCGACAACGAATCAGACTAAATGCGCGATTGGAACGTAAAAGCTGGTAATCAAGAATCGCGGGTTTACCCGCGCTGGCACCGGCAATTTGAGGATTCGGCGGACAAACGCGCACCATTCCGGATTCCGTTTCAAGCAGCCGGTGTTCCAGCCGCCCCGCCGGGGCTTTGGGTGTTCCATGCACCACCAATTCATACTCTCGCGTGATGCTATGGGTTCGGAACTGCCGCTTCAAATCCGCTAACGCGCGCACCGATCGGGCCAGTACCAGCAAGCCCGAGGCGTCCTTATCCAGGCGATGCACCAGATGGGTTTTGAGTTTCTGGTTGTCTCGGCTTAGCACCCGATTGACCCCCGCCAGCAATGTGGGGCGTTTCTCTTCGGCATGGGTTGCGGTCAGCAGTCCGGCGGGTTTAACAACGACCAGCAGATCGGCGTCGGCGTGGACGGTTCGCACCGCATCATCGAGGCGCGGCGATTCCGCCGCCGTATTTTGCGGCGTATCACATAAGTGGGGTACGACACCGGCTGGAACGAGTTGTTTCAGGGATCGCACGGGTTTGCCATGGAGCATCACGCGGGCGTCCTGCACCATTTGGCGCAACGTCGTGGTTTTAGCCTGGGGATAGGTTTGCTGCAGAAATTCCAAAATGGTGATGGTGTCAGTCATAAGATATACACATGTACATAAATTATATTGCGCTAGGGGTAAACTGACCGAAAATGCGGTCAAAGTCATCCACGGAAAAATACTGGATCACAACTTTACCGGCCCCTTTTTTGCGGCTGGGGATAATGCGCAGTTTGGTGCCCAGTTGCCGGGAGATGCGTTGTTCCATATCCAGCACATTGGGCGTGCGAACGGAGCCAGGCTTGGCTACGCGAGGGGCTGCCGCCCCGCTTTCACGGGCCAGCGCCTCCAGACGCCGTACGCTTAGACCTTGTTGCGCAGCCAAGGCGGCCAGGGCAGTCTGGCGCTCTGCGTCATCAATACCGGCGAGCACTTTGGCATGACCCGTTGAAAGCGCTCCAGAGATGAGCAAATCCTGAATATCGCCTGGAAGATCCAGCAGGCGTAGAAAATTGGTGATGGTGGTGCGGTCTTCGCCGAGGCGTTCCGCTGCTTGCGAATGGGTCATTGAAAACCGCTGAATATAGTCACTATAGGCTTTGGCTCTTTCGATGGCGTTAAGGTCTTGCCGCTGAATATTTTCTATGAGCGCCCACTCAATTTGTTGCTCCGGTGTGGTATCGGCGCGGATAATGGCGGATATAGTCAGCAGGCCAGCTAACTTAGCGGCCGCCGTGCGGCGGTGTCCGGCAACAAGCTGGTAGCGTTGGCCGACCTGCTTGAGTAAAACTGGCTGCAAAATCCCGTGGGTTCGAATAGATTGAGCCAATTCAGAAAGCGCGGCGCTGTCCATATTCTGCCGCGGCTGGGATGGATTATCATCAATCTGATCAATTGATATTTCGTAAATGCGTATGTGCTTGTCAGATGTGCCTGACGAATCTTGTGGATTATCTGACTGAGAACTACCATGGGTGGTGTTTATCCGGTCTTCAGATGTAGTGTGTTTTGCTCGTTGCGTGATCAGAGCATTTAGTCCCCTACCGAGTCGTGCCTGCGCTGCCATGGGAGATTCTCCGTACATTTGCAATCAATGTTCTACGTGGAACATTGTCTAACATAGTAGCGGTTACGTCAAGTAGCAAAAAGTCTTCTATTCGGTTGGCCGCCTCTCCTCGAAGGAACGTCTCAATGTTCCACGTAGAACATTGCGTCTGGGTCACCATGATTCATGAGGCGGAATTCAACCAAACTCTCGCGAGCCGGCCTAACTCTATCCAGTTCATTTTTTGATATAACGTTAAGGCGGGGTCGTTTTCAGCATCCACCTGCAACACAGGAGTCTTTCCCATTTGTCTAATTCGGCCCACCATGTCGTGCACGAGTTCCCCTCCAAAGCCCTGCTTACGGTATTCCGGAAATGTAAATACGCCACCAATCTCGATAGTCGTAGTCAAAGCTAAATCAAATTTCGCCAGGGCGACAATCTCGCCATTAGGCTCGTGCACGCAGACATTCCGTGACTCGATCCAAGCATTGACATCTGCATCAAATAAGATCCCGCGTTCCTGATTATAGAGTTTCCGCCAGCGGTGAAGCGCCGGCTCATCCCCGGCTCGCGCCAGCCGAACCTTGGGGCACAGTGCCGCCGGCTGCTCAGGCGGCAACGTCATCCTAATGTTCACATTCTTTTTTGCGGGAGCCTTGCGATTTACCAGGTTGAGAAGTCGCGGGGTCATCGCCGCTACTCCTGCCGCCAAGCCGGTTACGTAATTAATAGGCAGGGGCGGGTTCGCCGTTTCAGCGGTCACTGCCGAGGTCTTTTGTAAAGGATTACCATCCCACCAAGTTTGCAGATAATCGCACAAAGCCCCGGCGGCCTCATCGGTGGATGCCAGTACATCAGCCCGATGGGCCTTAGGGACATAAAGCATTGCGCCGCAAGCACTTGTGAAATTTATACTGCCGGGTGCAGCGGGTTTCTTAGCGACCACAACCAGGTGCAGGTCGTCGCGCGCCAGCGGGGGGGTTAAGGACAGTCGTTCCCAGAAATGCGCCAATGTATCCATGACGCCCCCGCCGGCGGATCTTAAATAATCCGCCGCCTGTTTGGAGCGATCCAGCGGAACGCGCACGGCCGTTGGGTTTATATCTGATTGTTCCGTGGCGTTCAAAACAGGCCGACTCCACAGTCCCCGAATTTCCGCAACCACAATGATGTATAATATATATGACTACATGTGAACATATATCGATGTATTCTCCACTATGGCTACCCCGGTGCGTGCCCACGTACCGGGGCCTCCGCAAAAGCCCGCGACTTATCCGAAGCGGGCGAAAGTTGACGGTCCGCCTGGATCCGTCTACCGGAGTCCGCAGCTTTTCTTCCTGCCATGAAAAGCTGCCACCTCCGATACTGCGCTATTATTCTAACGTCTTGCGCCAAGGATAAAAGCCGGGTGGGATCTTTCATTGTGATCTTTTATGGCCGCAGTCCCCAGGGCATCGCCTGCAGTCGGCGGTATGGCACCGATCAGGAAGTGGGGGAGCAATTGTGGGTTACAAAAGTCCGTTGTCCTTGAGTTGCCGCACCTTACCTATCGCTGCCCAACTCACCGGCGTTGCCGGCGGCCCTGCCGTCAGGATGTCAGCCATGGGCAAGGCCAGAATGGTGTCATGTTCCTGCGCGTTCAAGGCATCCGTGCACTGGGCGAGCGGCTGTTTTAATTCCCCGTGCCACACCAGCTCGGGCTGGGCCAGTACCGGATCACGCATCAATGCCAGGACGGTCGGTGGGGCGGCAAGATTATCCGAGGCAAGCCCCAATTCTTCCTCAAGCTCTTTATACAAATGTTCCAACAGTATCTCTGCCCCATTGCTCCAACGCATCGGCCAATCCATCACGCCGCCAAAAAGATGGGCCCAATGGGGATAGGCCGCCACTTGTTTGCTGCGCACTCCCAGATAAGCGGTGTCGCCGTGCGTAAGCAGGATACTGTTGCCCAAAGCCGGAGTTATAGCGGTGGGGGAGTTGACTTCAAACCACGCCCGGTCCCGCAAGGTTGTAACCAGAAACGTTTTGTAATCCGTGGCTGCGAGTTCCAGATGCAGTATTCCATTGGAAACTGCGGCACTTTTCAAACTGGCGACGGTACTGTTAAAAAGCATCCTGCCATCGCGGCTTGCCGCCAGCATATAGTCGTCCCATAGCGCCTCAATTCGGTGCAGAATTTCCGGTGGGGGAGGTAAATGTCCGGTGATCGCCACGGTAATCTGTTCGACCGTAAATGGCCCCGTCGCCAAAATTTCCAAGCTCTTTTTCACAGCGGAATATTAACCGATGCTGTCACTTGAGTACTGTTACTTAGCGGCGTGATCGCTGGGAATTAAGATTTTCAAGCGCCTTGAGTGGATCCTTATCATCGCCTTCGTCATCCAGACTTACTGCATCATCAATGGGCTGGGCGATGATAATATCTCCATCCGGTGCGACATCCACCGTTTCGCCGGCTTCTGTAATAGAGTGGTCCTGAACAGGCTCCATGGCCATATCACCCAGGATGCTGCGGATAGGTTTAATCTGGTGCGGTTCGCCATCAATAACGACCGTGAAAGTCACAGGCCCCACGCGAATATGATCACCGGCGACCAATGTTTGAGAGTCGGCGATGCGCTGGTTGTTATGGTACGTGCCATTGGAGCTATCAATGTCTTTGAGAACCGGTGCGTTGTCCTGAATCACAACTTCACAGTGGTTACGGGAGACTGTGGGAAGAGGGATCTGCAGGTCAGACTCATCAGATCTTCCAATGGAGGTCCGCTCCTTGAGCAGAGAAAATTCGCGCCTCTGTCCGTCCTCTTTGAAAATGACAAGAACTAAATCCATCAGCGGCCTCCGTCTGTGCATATCCCTTCAATCGGGATTTATGCTAAACTAAGAGAATTTATCGGCCACAACGCCATGCAGCATGACAAAATTATAGCCGAAGCGAGAAGTAAAGACGATAGCCCACGTCCTAAAATTTCTGAATTCCCGTTGCCGCAGGCAGGGCAGCGAACGGAGAAAGGCTTTTTTGACTTACCGCCAAATGTCGAATTTGATGCAAATTCAGTTATTGACGCCCTTTATGTGCATATTCCCTTTTGTACCAGTAAGTGTCATTATTGCGATTTTTTCTCCTTAGCAGGGCATTTAGACCAAGCCGACGCATTTCTGGACGCCTTGGGGCGGGAATTGGAATTGCAGGTTAACCACTTTGGCAGCCCGGCACCGAAAACCATTTTTATCGGCGGCGGCACGCCTACCCTGCTACCGCCGGGGGCGCTAGCGCGACTGATGGCCCAGATAAACAGCGCCATAAACTTTGACCGCCTCATCGAATTTACCGTGGAAGCAAACCCCAATACCTTCGACGCCCAGCGCGCCAAAATCTTGCGCGATGGGGGCGTGAATCGTATCAGCTTTGGTGCCCAGAGTTTTTCCGCAACGGAATTGGCCGTTTTGCAGCGGGACCATAATCCAGAAAGTGTCCCCGTGGCCATGGAAATCGCGCGACATGCCGGAATAGATAATTTGAACCTGGATTTGATTTTCGGTATTCCCGGGCAGAGTCTTGCGGATTGGGATAAAAATCTGGCCCGCGCCATTGAATTAGATTCCACGCATCTTTCCTGCTATGGCCTGATGTATGAGCCTAACACTCCCATGACCGCTCGAATGAAGCACGGGGAATTTACGCCCGCCTCCGATGATCTGGAAATAGCGATGCTGCAACACACCCGAGATTGCCTGGCGGCGGCGGGATTTGCGCGTTATGAAATTTCAAATTATGCACAAGCCGGCAAAGCGTGTGAACATAATATCAATTACTGGAAAGCTCGAAATCATCTGGCGGTTGGTCCTTCGGCAGCGGGTTATCATTCCGGGTTTCGGTGGAAAAATGTGCAAAGTTTAACGCGTTATATCGATGCCCTGAATTCCGCGGCACCCGTTGTACCGATTACGGAAATTGAACGCCTCACAGGTTTTGCGCGCTGGGGGGAACTGGCGATTCTGAATTTGCGGCTTACTGAAGGCATCGTGCTGCAGGAATTCCTGCAGCGCACCGGCGTGGATGCCCTGGCCATTTTGAACACAATTTTCCCACGGTATAGCACGCTGGGCTTTTGGGACGTCCGCAATGGCAACCTGGCACTAACGGAAGCGGGCATCGCCGTTTCTGATACTATTTTCGCCGATGTGCTGGAGGCCTTTGCGCAGGCGGCCAGAGGAAAATAATGGCGCGCCAGCCCGTTTGATTTCTTAGCCGAGCGTTATTACAATGTAATGTAGTATTTGGTATGGCATGACAGGAGTTGCAACATGACATTGGTAAAGACTATTCGGAAAGTTGGCAATGGCAGCGCGTTACCGCTGGATAAAACTTTGCTGGACCTCGCGGGTTGGCACGTTGGCGATCAGGTGCAGATTACCGTGGATGGCCCAAGAGTCATTCTTACGGCGATGAACGCCGGTATTGGCAAAGAGCGGCTAGAAAAATCTCTAAGGGAAATTCGCACAAAATATGCTAAGGCG
The DNA here is from genome assembly GCA_021805985.1 of Planctomycetota bacterium. Taxonomy (GTDB): domain Bacteria; phylum Planctomycetota; class Phycisphaerae; order WQYP01; family WQYP01; genus JAMDCX01. Next base: position 64,441 of record JAJZDN010000014.1, read on the forward strand.
TTACAGGAACTGGCCAAGTGAGCAAGGCGGAAATTACATTTTTAAGTGTCGAGGATGTCATTACCGTACACGATGATACCATCGCATACGAAGGGGGACTGGCGGGCCTGCGCGATCGTGGACTGCTGGAATCCGCAGTCATGATGCCGCAGGCGGCATTCGGCGGGCAGTACCTGCACGATGGCATTCAGGCGATGGCGGCGGCCTATTTATTCCATATATGTCAGGCCCACGCGTTTCATGATGGAAACAAACGTACGAGCGTTGTTTCCGCAATTGCGTTCCTGAAAGCCAACGGGCGTGACCTGATAGCAACCAACACGGAACTTGTGGAACTTGGCTTGGGCGTTGCCGGGGGTATATTGGATAAATCCGATGCGACCGCGTGGATGCGCCAATTCGCCAAGCGTATAAAAACATAATGCACGCAACCTACCATCGCGTTGCCTCGCCGCCTTCCCGGCTCCAACGCTCTGATTACAAAACCGCTACAATGTCAATGGCCGTGGCGAGATCAGCGGATCAGCCTGCGGTTTGAAGACAGTTTTAAGCCTTTGGAGTCAATGAATGCGCACCGGATCAATACGACTCTTTAAGATATTCGGTATCACCGTTTATCTGCACATTTCCTGGTTTCTTATTTTGCTCTTTGAAATGAGTTCCCGACGGCATTATTACACCAGTGAAGTCTGGCAGTTTCTGGAAATCGTGGCGCTATTTGGCATTGTGCTGATCCATGAATTCGGCCACGCCCTGGCGTGTCGATCGGTCGGGGGAAGCGCGGACACGATTATTCTTTGGCCCTTTGGCGGTTTTGCCTATGTTTCTCCGCCTTGGCGCCCGGGCGCCATGCTTTGGAGCATTGTTGCCGGGCCGCTGGTAAACGTGATTCTGATTCCCATTACCGTGGGCATATTCTGGCTGACCGTCGCTCCGCACGTGGCGCTGACACCGCATAATTTTTTGGAGTTCCTGTTAAATACACCCGCCACGGCCGGCAATCTTGGCAGGTTTTTGTCGCGTGTGGTGCTGATCAACATTGTTCTGCTGATTTTTAATATGCTTCCGGTGTATCCGTTGGATGGCGGAAAAATTCTGTGGTCACTGCTCTGGTTTGTTACCGGCGAGGGTTTGGCGTTACGCATCGCATCGGTTGTTGGGCTGTTGGGCTCCGGGCTGCTGGCATTGTGGGCGTTTAAGAGTGGTCAGATTTATTTAATGGCTGTCTCGGCGTTTTTGATTTTTGAGGCGGTCAATGCCTATCGCCAATCAACGCGCCTGATGATGATGAGTAAAATTCCCCGCCATTCGCAGTACCGTTGCCCCAACTGCGACCAGGGTGCACGCGTTGGTGCTTTCTGGACATGCGCCAATTGCTCAACGCATTTTGACATGTTTGCATCTCATGGGCAATGCCCTAATTGTCATGCATCGTTTATGAATACGGAAATTCAATGTCCCGAATGCCGCGCGGTTTCTCCGGTTTCCCACTGGTTTGCGGCCGCCACGGTAGATCCCATTGAACCGCCCAGATCCTGATCCTTGATAAACATTCGTCCCATAAGAAAAAGCCTGGAGATTTTTCTGCCGCGATCACCATCAGAGTGCCGATGATCTTCAGGTTCACGTCGCGGTGCCGGTGGCACCTGCAGGTTGTGTGTTGGTTAAAAGGTGTTGTGGAAGAATCGCGTATTTTTCTTACCCAACGGAGCAGTAAATATGACTCCCATAGCTTCTATACTTCCCATGACTCCGGTGCTTGGGGCAGCGGATCAAACAAATACCGCAGGCCAGCGCATGGCGTTGTCAGAAGTCATCGGGGCTTTAAGTTACGCACTGGATCTGACCGAGGGCCTGCCCGCCGGCCATTGCATTCGCGTCTGCTGGATCGGCATGAATATTGGTAACCAGATGGGCCTGCCGGTAGAGACTCTTTCCCATCTGTATTACACGCTTTTGCTTAAGGACATTGGGTGCTCGAGCAATGCGGCCCGCGTCTGTGAACTTTATGACAGTGATGATCTGCAACTGAAAAGCCGATTTCGCCAAATTGATACGCAAAGTATTTCCCAGCTCACACGGTTCGTGGTGGGCAACCTGGCACCTAATGCCCCGTTGCGCAAGCGCGTGGGTAAACTGGTACATTTAGCTATCCATGGCAGAGAGCTTGCACGCGAGCTTGTCACCGCCCGCTGTGAACGTGGTGCCGGCATTGCCGCACGCATTGGTTTTGCCATGCCCGTGGCCGACGGCATACGTCGGTTGGATGAACATTGGAACGGCGGGGGAAACCCCGGCGGAGCCCAGGGCGTGGATATTCCAATTGAAAGCCGCATCGCCCTGCTGGCACAGGTGGCGGAAGTATTTCATGCGATCAGCGGCCCGAAAGAAGCACTTGAGCAAGTTAAACGTCGCTCGGGCACGTGGTTTGACCCTGCGGTGGTACAGGCCTTTGAACAGGTGGCTGCAACCTCCGATTTATGGAACATGCTTAAAGACAAGAATATAGATACACATGTACGCACCTTGGAGCCGCAGCATCTGGTGCAATATGTTGATGAGGCACAACTTGATCAAATTGCCCAGAGCTTTGCCGATGTGATCGACTCGAAAAGCCCCTTCACCAATGGCCACAGTCATCGTGTGGCCGATTACGCCTTGGATATCGGTCGGCAATTCGGCCTTAAGCCGGCCGAAGCCCGCTGGCTCAATCGTCTGGGATTACTGCATGACATCGGCAAACTTGGGGTAAGCAATTCTATTCTGGACAAACCGGGAAAACTTAATGATCAGGAATGGGCACGCGTTCGCCTGCATCCGGTTTTCTCCGAGCAGATACTTGATCGGGTATCGGTATTTTCATCCATGGCCTTCAGCGCCGGATCGCACCATGAACGCCTGGACGGCAAAGGATATCCGCGCGGCCTGATGGGAGCTGAAATTCCGCAGGTGGTGCGTATTCTCACCACCGCCGATGTATTTGACGCGCTAACTTCCGAACGCCCCTATCATCCCGGGCGCAGCATCCCCGAGTCGCTGGCGATTATGGAGAAGGACCGCGGCGTGGCTTTTGATCCGGATTGTCTGGACGCGCTAAAGAGATCTCTGCAAGGCCCCGCCTACCACGCCGCATGATAATTTATTGCACTGTGGCACCGGACATTACGGCGTGACCTCCAGGGGGCATGAGCGTATCAAGCCGGTATCATCGTCAAGCAGCCACGCCACAGGGAACTCATGCCGCATTGAACCGGCTGGAATAATTAGATAGACCAGACCGGGCCAGAGCGCTTCGGCATCGGTGCCACTTATGACGGCGTTGTGATCCGGATGAGAATGGTAGATGCCGACAATGGCCTGATGCAGGGAGTCTACCTGTTTCTCCACGCTCATCCATGCTTGCGGCGCGATGGCATAGGTTCGCCTGCGCGTTTCGGGTACCGCAGTGTTGGGCACGGGCACGATGGAGGTCACACGCGTGCTGCCGCCGGGGGATTCTCCGATCAGAAAGCCGCAAGCTTCAAAGGGGTAGTCACGTTGGGCATGATTACGCAGGAGTTCCAGCGCACGCAGAGATATGCGAAACGATTGGGTTGAGGTCGTCATAAAAGCCGTCTCCTGGCAGTTGCAAGCGGGCTAGGCCTTAATAGAATATAGACGAAGTTCAATTCAGTGTCGCTGTAGTATGGTTGGCAGGAGCGGTTAATATGGGAACGGGTGCAGTGCAGGACGGGTTATCTGACATTCTCCAGCTTGCGGAACTGCTGGCCTTACATCAGCCGGAGCAGGCCGCGCTGGACCGTTACGCTCCGGCATTGCTTAAGCACGTCGGCGAATTCACTGATCACTTTTACACGTGGCTGGAAGCGGTTCCGGCCACGGCGAAATTTATTTCACACATGCCGGCGGACCAGCTAAATGGCCTGAAGGGTCATCTCGCGGAACATTACCGCAGTATGCTGGCGGCACAGATCGACAAGGATCGGGCCGCAGCGCTGGTTGAATTGGGACAGTTGCATCACCGCTTGGGCCTGTCGATTTCCTGGATTTCCTGTGCGTATGCGGCGTTTGCCCAGGAATTAAATCGAACTTTGCTGGAAATTCCCCCGGAAGATCGAGAAGTTCTGCGCAACGCGCTTTACAAGCGGATACACCTTGACGAGGGCTGGCATCTGGCGGGATATCGCCGGGCACATCTGGCGGGAATCCAATTACGCGAGGGATTTTATGACGCCCTGCGAATTACCAATCAGGTATTAAGCAGTTCCACATCCGTATCCACGTTGCTCCACGCGGCGGTTCATACGCTGGAGGAGCGCCTCCAATTGCCCCTGGTGTGGGTGGGAACCGTTGATTCGCACACGCACTGGCTGCATATCTGCACGGCGGCGGGCCCGGCAGCGGATTATGCTCGAAAGTTGCGAATTTACAGTTTGCCCACGCGGGCGGAGGGACGCGGGCCGGGCGGCATAGCCTTGGCAACAGGCAAGGTAGTGGTCTCTGATTGGAGGAATCCGGATCCCTCTTTCAGTCCCTGGGTTGCGCGCGTTCGGCACTTTGGTATTACCGGTTCGATCGCCGCGCCGTTCAAAACCCGGGATGGACATCACGGCTTGTTAAGTATTTATCGCACAGAAGCTGCTCCCTTTCCGTTTGGAGCCGAAGAATTGCTCCTCCGCTTGGCTGCGGATATTGGCTTAGCGCTCACGCGGATTCAAACGGATCGCGCTTTAAAACGATTGCAGCGGTGCCAACATGCCCTGGAGAGGGTCAATCAAATGTTGCTTAGCGCGCCGGCTCCGGAAGAGATATACAAACTGCTTCCCGAAATAATTATGCAATCCACTGACGCGGTTTTGGCGTATGTGAGCGTCATTGACGCGCAACATACTGGGGCGCGTATTGTTAGCAGCAATTCAGATAATAGCCGCCATTTGCCGGCAATGGTAAGTATTGATCCGACAAAACCCGAGGGATGGGGCATTACCGGACAGGTTTACAGGCTCAATGCGTGTGTCACCATCGCGGATGCGCGGCATGATCCGCATCTGACGCCTTGGATAGAAAATATTAGAAAATATCGACAAGGCGGATTTGCGGGTTTTCCAATTCCGGGCATTGACGGCCGGCCGGAAGCGGTACTGGTGGTGATTGCGCGACAGGGCAGTTTTTTTACACCGGATATAAAGAAACTCCTGACGCAGTTGGCAAATAACGCCGGCGTGGCATTGCGATCCCACCGACAACGCCGCCGTTTGGAACACTTGTCGATCCATGATCCGCTTACCGGTCTGCCCAACCGGGCCTCCTTTGAACAAACAACCAACGCCGCGCTGGGACGGGTGGACCGGACGGGGAACTATCTGGCAATCGGCATGATGGACCTGGATAACTTCAAGGAAGTTAATGATACCCTCGGGCATGCCGCCGGGGACGAACTATTAAAAACCGTGGCGGTACGAATCGCCGCGACCCTGAGATCGGGAGATGCCGCGGCCCGGCTCGGCGGCGACGAGTTCGGTCTTCTCTTAAATCTAAAAGCGCCGGACAACCTCACGGAGGCAGCCAACCGGTTGCTTGAGGCCGTGCAGCAACCCACTGATTGGAATGGAGAAAAGATCTCTATCGCAGCGCGGTTGGGATTCACCGTTTACCCATTGGACAAGACCGATCGCACCAGTTTATTGCGCCATGCGGACGCGGCACTGTATAACGCCAAGGAAGGGCCGCATTCGATAGAGGTATTTGAATCCGCGCTGGCGGAACGAATTGAAAGCCGCTTTCGCATCCGCCAGAACTTTCCAACGGCATTGGCGGATGGCCGGATCGAATTTTTTCTTGAACCGCAGGCCGACATGCGCACGGGCCGGTTGGAGGCGGTAGAGCTCCTGGCCCGCTGGCGCGAAGGTGACACGTGGATATCGCCGGGAGAGTTCATACCTGTTATCGAAGGAGATCCGGACTTAATGCGGGCGCTGGATCGATCGGCGATTTCCGCAGCTTTGATGTTGCGCCGAAAATTGTTGAACGCCGACCTTGATATTAAGCTTTGTGTCAATGTGGGAGCGATATATCTACTGCGACCCGATTTTCTCGAGGATCTGGATACGTTGATCGGTGATTTGGAAGATCGCTCGTTCCTGCGGCTGGAGGTGACCGAAAGTCTGGCATTGCGAAACCTTCCTTTGGCCGCGCGGAATCTTGCGGGCATAAAATCACGTGGGATGTCTACGAGTCTGGACGATTTTGGCACCGGTTACACCTCGCTGCTTTATGCCGCTTCCCTTCCCGTGCAGGAATTGAAGCTGGGCCAGAAATTTATTCGCGGGTTGCTCCATGATCCGTCGCATCTCGCGGTGGCGATCTCGATGATGCAATTCGCCACGCTATACCAGGTGTCGCCGATTGCTGAAGGGGTGGAAACGAGGCGGGAGCTGGCCACATGGCTGCGTTTGGGGGGGCAGCGAATTCAAGGGCACTTACTGGGCAAACCGATGCCGCAGAACGACTTCATGCATTGGGCTTCCACTGTGAAGCTGAGCGCCGCAATCTGGCCTCCGGTTTATCCTGCGGAAGATTTGCCACTTTTGGCATTTCAGGTAGCCCGCACCCAGCAACTCCGGCTTATGCGGAAAAATAATGGCGAGGACATAGGCCGTTGGACGGCATCACCTCTGGCCGAGTGCTTGCTGACCAAATGGTTTGACCGCCGGCGCAGGCGTTATGGAGAACTCGAGGAATTTAAAATTGCCGCGACCCGGCACGAACGGATGCATCAGCGCTACGATCATCATTTGGAAGCGGTGGGGCTGGAGGATATGGAACAATGGACGCAGGGGCTTAAGGATTTGGTAGGGGCAATTGACCGGGAATTGCTCAAGAATAATGGTCCTAGCGAGGAAACGGTGTTCCATAAGCTATAATCAACGGGACGGCGCGTAAATTTACTCGCGCGATGAATTGGAGAAAATGGTATGGCTGATCCACTGCCCGGTCCCACACGGTTCCAAGGCGGCCCCGCTTCTGCGGCAGCAAAAATTACGATTAATCCGGAATGGGAGGTGCATCCATTGGATGTGCACAAAATGAAAACTTCCGGAACCGAGATATTCATTCTGGATGTGCGACAACAGAAAGAATGGGATATTGCCCGCATTGACGGCGCTTTACTGATTCCCTTGGACCAGTTGCCGCAGCGCTTCGCCGAGCTGGAAAGCCGACGGGATAAACCCATTGTCGTGCATTGCCATCACGGAGTGAGGTCTTTACGGGCGGCAGCGTGGCTGCGGCAGGCCGGCTTCACGCAGGTTAAGTCAATGGCCGGGGGTATAGACGCATGGAGTTTACTGGTGGATCAGACGGTTTGTCGGTATTAAACCAGCCGCCAGCCCATTGGCGTTGCGACACCTGAAAATTTGGTCTTGCGCCGGGCTGGGGTGAGAGCCGCCATCCCCCGAGTCTATTAAGTACCTCATGTCGCTTTGCCGTGGGGGTATTTTGTCCTATACTCCTAGATTCCGAAAGTACTTTTTATAGACTTTCGGATTGGTAATGGTAGTCGTTGAACTGGAATGGAATTTTCTAAGATGATTAAAATTCTCGTAGCAGACAAAATCGCCGAAGAGGGGTTAGAACTGTTAAAGGCGCAACCGGATGTAGAGTTGACGAATAAACCCAAGTGGAATCCCGGTGAAATGGCGGCGGAAATCGGCAACCACGATGGAGCCATCATCCGCAGCGGCGTGAAAATTAAAGCTGCCGAGCTGGAAAATCCCGGGCGCCTCAAGGCCATCGCCCGCGCTGGCGTCGGCGTAGATAATGTGGATGTCACGGCCGCCACCAAGGCGGGCGTATTGGTAATGAATACGCCCGACGCCAATACCATTACCACGGCGGAACATGCCATAGGGCTGATGATGGCCCTGTCGCGAAAGTTGGCCGCCGCCGATGCCCACGTCCGGGCGGGTTTGTGGGAACGCAACAAATATATGGGTACGCAGTTGGCGGGCAAAACGCTGGGCATTATCGGTTTTGGCCGCATCGGCCGCGCGGTGGCCAAGCGAGCGCTGGGCCTGGAAATGAAAGTTGTGGCGTTTGATCCATTTTTCTTCGCCAATAACGCGTTGGATGGCCAAGTCTCCATGACCCATGATATTGAATCCCTGTTGCCGCAGTGTGATTACGTCACCGTGCATGTGCCGGGCGATAAAACCAAAGGACTCATTGACGCGTCGAAAATTGCGTTGTGCAAAAAAGGCGTGCGTTTTATCAATTGTGCCCGCGGAGGCGTGATAAGTGAAAAAGATTTGGCGGCCGCCATTACCTCCGGGCATGTGGCCGGTGCGGCGCTAGACGTGTTTGAAACCGAACCGCCGGCCATGGATTCGCCTCTGCTTACCCTGGGAGATAAAGTGCTGCTGACACCGCATTTAGGTGCCAGTACCAATGAAGCCCAAACGGCGGTATCCATTGATGCGGTCAATGAAATTCTGCTGTATCTGCGGGGGAAGGGCATTGAGGGCGCGGTGAATGCCGGCGGCATTGAAATGAACCTTTCAGCGCCGGAGAAAGCGTATGCTGATTTGGCACAGCGCATGGGCATTATTCTGGGGGCCATTGCGGACAAGGGCTTCAACGCCATTACCTTGCGCACCAACGGGGAACTGCCCAAACGCATTGCCGCCACGTTACAGCGTCTGGCAGTCATTGAATTATTAAAAGGCCATGTTGACCAGACTCCCAATGTGGTCAACGTGCTGCACCTGGCGGAGCAACGCGGCATCAGCATCCGGCAGGAGACCATGGGGCAGGCGATGCAACGCACGCTTCAGCACAGCATTGAACTGGAAATCACGGAAGGTGATAAGCGGCATTCCACCATTGGAACGGTTTTTGCAGATAATTTGCCGCGGGTGCTGGCCATTAAGGGTTACTGGATGGATATGGTGCCGGAAGGCGCTATGGCATTGATTGTCAACAAAGACCGGCCGGGTGTAATTGGGTTTGTGGGCAATACCTTCGGACAGCAAAAAATCAACATTGCCGACATGACCATCAGCCGCAAGGGGGATAAAGCCCTGATGTTGCTTAAGCTTGATGCGTCGCCGACGGTAGAGTGCCTGACGGCGTTGCAGAAAGACCCGGGCATTGAAGTAGTCAAGACGTTTGTCCTGCCAGGCTTGCCGCCGGCGGGGGCGTGATTCAGGAAGCCGGGCTATGGCAAAACAAATCGTAGCTAAATTGCGGAAATTATCCCGGTTTCAATGGGATGATAAAAATTTCGCCGCAATTTTTAGTGCCCTTGGCGAACCCACGCGTGTGCATATCATGGAAATTCTGCCGCGTGAGGCTATTTGTGAAGATATGTACAACGTCATTGAGTTAGCCCAGGAACTGGGGCTGACTCAGCCCACGGTCTCGCATCATTTAAAACTACTGCGGACCGCCGGTCTGGTAAAATGCCGCCGGCAGTGCAATAGCGTTTATTTTTATGTCAATCAGTCTGCGGTGAGAGCGTGGCTCAACGAGGTAGGCAAGCGTTTTGGCTGCGAGAGCGGCGCTTGCGCTTAAATAGCTGGCAGGCTGAAGTGTACGCGGTCGAGCATTCAAAGCATCAGGCAACAGGGGTCATGAAATGGTTGGTGAAGGCTTGGGAATCGGCAAATCGGATACGGTGACGGGCAGCCCCCATAAACCGGGAGTCAACACGGTGATGAATCTCGCTTCAGGATGGTCCATTCAAGATGCCGTTGATACCTATGGAATCAATAACTGGGGCAAGGGATATTTTTCCATTAATCCCCAGGGCAACGTCGCAGTACACCCGGAAAAAAATCCGCAACGCTCCATTGATCTGAAAAAGCTGGTGGATCAACTGATTATGCGCGATATTCAATTGCCTACGCTGGTGCGCTTCAGCGGCATCCTGCGGCACCGCATGGGCGAAATGAATGATGCGTTCCAAAGCGCTATTCAGGAAAATAATTACAAGGGTAAATACATCGGTGTATACCCCATTAAGGTCAATCAGCAGCGCCATGTGGTAGAGGAGGTTCTGGAAGTTGGTTCGCAGTATGGCTGGGGACTGGAAGCTGGCAGCAAACCGGAACTCCTGGTGGTGCTGGCGCTGACCAATGGCAAGGACACGCCCATTATCTGCAACGGATTCAAGGATGATGAGTTTATTGAAACCGTGGTGCTGGCGCAAAAGCTGGGCAAAAAAATTATTCCCGTCATTGAAAAATTCACTGAACTGGAATTGCTGATTAAATATGGTGAAAAGCACGGCGTGCGCCCGCAAATGGGCATGCGCGTAAAACTCGCAACGCGCGGCAGCGGTCGCTGGGAATCCTCCGGTGGGGCACGCAGCAAGTTCGGGCTTTTTGTCGCGGAAATATTGCGGGCACTGGAATATCTGAAAGAACGCAACATGCAGGACTGCATGAAGCTGCTGCATTTCCATCTGGGCAGCCAGATTACCAATATTCGCACCGTCAAGAATGCCCTCAACGAAGCCGCACGGGTCTACTGTGAACTCGCCCGGGCGGGGGCGGGAATGGAGTATCTGGATGTCGGCGGCGGCCTGGGAGTGGATTATGACGGCAGCCAGACTAATTTTGAATCCTCCACCAACTACACCTTGCGCGAATACGCCGGTGACGTGATTTTCCGAATCCAATCCGTGTGCGATGAATGCGGCGTCAAGCATCCGACAATTATCAGCGAGAGCGGCCGGGCAATGGTCGCTTACCACAGCCTGTTGGTATTTAACGTCCTGGGCGTCAGCGGCTTTGACTATTTTGATGTACCCCATGAATTGCCGGCGGGTGAGGACATTCCGCAACCAGTTAAAGACCTTTTTGATTCGTGGAAAGATGTCAACAAAAAGAATTTTCTGGAAATATATCATGACGCCTCGCAGCAGCGCGATGAGGCCCTGAATTTGTTTAATCTCGGATATTTAAGCCTGGAATTGCGCAGTCTCACTGAAAAACTCTATTGGAGCGTGTGCGGCAAAATCCTGAAGGTGCTTAAGGAAATTGAATACGTCGGCGATGATTTTGAAACGTTGGAGTCACAGCTCTCTGATACCTATTTCTGCAACTTCTCGCTGTTTCAGTCCATGCCGGATTCCTGGGCCATTAAACAATTGTTCCCCGTGATGCCCATTCACCGCCTGGCGGAAGAACCCACCCGCCGCGGGGTGTTAGCGGATATTACCTGCGACAGCGACGGCAAGATCGATTGTTTTATCGACTTGCGGGACGTTAAAAAGACGCTGGAACTGCATGAATACAACGGCTCTGATTATTTTATCGGGGCATTTCTGATCGGTGCGTATCAGGAAATTCTCGGCGATTTGCATAATCTGCTGGGGGATACCAATGCGGTGCATGTGGAGCTGGCAGAAAACGGCGAGATTCATGTGGATGAATTAGTCCGCGGCGATTCTGTGCGGGAAGTGCTGCAATATGTGCAGTTCAATGCCGATGAACTCATGGCCCGCATGCATAAGGATGTGGAACGGGCCGTGCGCGAAAAAACCATCTCCATTGAAGAATCCGCGCTGCTGCTGCGCTTCTACGATTCCGGCCTGCAAGGTTATACCTACCTTGAGGAACCACATGAACGGTAAAAATCCGCCGTGGCTGGGGCTTTCTCTTTTCGGCTGGCGCTATTGGCTGCCCATGCTGATTACCGGCCTATTATTGATGGGGATGCTGTATTTTGTCACGCCGTTTCTCACGGGCCTGATGGCGCTTGTAACGCTGGCATGTATGTTGTTTTTTCGCGATCCGCCCCGTTTTATTCCGGATCAACCCGGCCTGATGGTTTCCCCGGCCGATGGCAAAGTTGTTGAAATTACCCGATTGGAACACCACGACGCGTTGCGCGGCCCGGCTTTGCGCATTGGCATATTTTTAAGCGTATTAGATGTACATATCAATAGAAGCCCCTGTGAGGGCGTTGTCGCATCGGTGCATTTTGAGCCGGGGGAATTTCTTGATGCACGCAACCCGCAAGCCGGGATACGCAATCAATCCAACACCCTGATACTCAAAGCATCGCCGGCCCCGGATCATCCACCCATCGCGATTGTCCGGCAGATTGTGGGTGCCATCGCCCGGCGGATCATCTGCCCCGTTACCATCGGAGCACAACTCCAACGCGGAGAGCGCTTCGGCATGATCGCCTTTGGCAGCCGCACTGAATTAATTGTCCCCGATGCTGATACCTGGGAACCCATGGTGCAAATCGGCCAGCAAGTCAAAGGCGGCAGCACCGTGTTGCTGCGAAAACGCTAGAAGCTTTCCCAGAGGCTAATTATTGGCGTCGGGCACGAACATGCGAAACAGCGGATCCTGCATGGCTGTTTCAAAGGCCACCGAACCCGATACTCCGCCGCCTGTGGCGTTGGGAGCATTGTGATATTGCACCTGCGACATCCATTCGACGTGGCCATCCCAGAATCCCAGATTACCGCCCCCATGATGCCGGGAGCTTAAATAATCACCGGCGTTGTAGCCGATGGGATCCATGACCTCATCATTGAATAATGATTTTTGGGCGGATTCTTCAATAAACACAAGGAATCGCGGGTTGGTAATGGTGGAATCACGGATCGCATAACTCCACGGCGTCGTGTACGTTCCGGAACCACCGCCGGCACCACTGCCGAATATGGTTGGCAGAACTTTAGACTGGGAATTCAGAAGTGAATTGATGGAATAGCTCCAGAATCCGCCAATCCCAGACCCTGTTAATACCGTTCTCCCATCGGGGCTAAGCCGCAACGCCTGTCCATCGGGGCTTTTGCGAAAGCCGTTATCTGTCGGACACATAAAAATGCGGGCGAAGCGGTTGTGCAGCGGGTTGAGATTCAACGTTGCCGCCACACTACCTGCCGGTGCCGAGCTTCCATACCCCAGCAGGTTCGGCACCATCGGCGCTTGCGGAATACCAGCCAGATAGGGATACAGGGCACCATAATAAAGATTGTAATCTGCTGTGGCGTCCCAGACGCTGGTTTCCACAGCAGTTGGATTCAGTGATTTGTTCGCGGGATGAGGAAACAGAATCCCATTAAGTGGGAATGTGCTGTCATTGGTTTGCACATATTCCCGCAGGCTGGTAAGCAACTGCCGGATGTTGCTTTCACACACAATCGCATTAGCATCCGCCCGGGCCTGGGCCAGCGCAGGCAGCAAAAGCGAAATCAACAAGGCGATAATGGAAATAACCACCAGCAATTCAATAAGCGTAAAGGCCCGAATTTTCTGGCTTATCCCAGTTGTCGCCGGACCGTCGGTAGAAGAATCATTTTTCATACATTACCCCTGTGATAAACTGCGTAAAGCGCCCTTCGTGATTTTCTGTGATCCATCGACCTTTTCAGGATCACTTAACTCGGGAAACAACGATCCCCATAGTTGGCATAACGCACCAGCATTCGCGTTGATGCACTTTACACTAAAGTTTTCTTCTTCGTAATAGTAAAAATGTTATGGGATGTAATATTATGGGCGCTCGACGTTTGCCCATAACGCGCACCTGTGAGGATTCAAATTCTGTTTCCCAGGATTACCCCGCCAGAACGCACATGCCGATGTGGCCGCCAAAGCCCTGCCCTACGGTAATGCTGCGTGCCGGCCGCGAAATACCCTGGCCCGTTGGCAGCTCGCCATGCTGATGGCACAGTGTTGAAATCACCACGCCTACCAGCCCTGAGGCCCCCAGTGAATGCCCAAGCCAACGTTTATGGGAAAAAACCGCTGCTTCCGCCCCGCACGCCCGGCCAATGGCTGCTAATTCGACCTGGTCATGCTGCGTGCCTGCAGCATGGGCATGAACAAAGGCGACTTCCTTGGCCGCCGCACACGCCCTTAGCCCGCGCTCCAGAGAAGTTCCGACGGGGTCAATGGCCAGTAAGTGCGTTCCGTCTGCCAACAGCAGGCAATTCTCCACTTCCACGCTGCCGCCCTCACCGGCCTGAAGACACACCGCCGCGGCCGCCTCACTCATAAAAAAGCCACTGCCGGACGCATTAAAAGGCCGGCAGTGCCGATGGCCGCTTTCATCGGGCGGTGCAAAAACTCCCAAATTTTCAAAACTATGTTCAAACAACGGATGAATCGAAGCATCCGCTGCGACGATAATCGCCCGCTTAAATTCGCCCCGACTAATTCCATGGCACGCCCGGTGCATGGCCACCAATGATCCGGCACATGCCGCAACATGGGTTTGCACTGGTCCACCGGGATTTATCATGTTTGTCAGCACCGTTTGCAACGCCGCCGGCCCCAACGCTATATGCCACGCAAGACTTTCGGATAGTTGCCCGCCGCCATGCTGCACCGCGCACGCCTCCAGCAGTCGCAAAATTGGCCCCTTGCTGGTGGCGACAAACAACGCGGTGTCACCATTGGCGCAGATGTCGGCAGTCCACCGGGCTTGGGTTAAAGCTTGCAGGCATGCCATAATTCCAAGTTCAATGGAACGGTCAAGTTGATCCATGGGGGGAAGCGTGCAGCGCGGGGTCAGGCAATCCACGCGTTGGGCAATGGAATTCCCCGGCCATTCAGCGTGTTGGCTGTGATACGGGAAACCCAGTGCGCCAGCATCCGCACGAGCCTGCGTGCGAAGGCGCAATATTACTTCCGGAGAAATTATGCCCCGATCTGCCAACTGCTGATCGGCTCGGATAGCCGCCCACAACATTTCCGGCGTATGCCCCAGCGGTGTCACCGCAGCCATGGATTGAATACCAACACGCGTCTTCACAGGGGGCTAAAGATAGTTGTACGGCCTGTAGCCCGCAAGTGCCGCCCGTTATTCCATATTATGCATCGGCCGGAGATTGCCGATTAAGCATCAAACGCCCGCGCGAAAAAACTTTGCCGCCGCCCGGGCAAACGGGGATTTCAAATTCGCGGCATCAGTTGGCTACGGCACGATTTTGGAGGGCTGGGGCGGGCGGTTGCGGCGCGGTTTTGCGGGGCTGGCGGCATTACATCAGGAAAACAGCCGCGGCCACAACACTGTTCCACAGGCCTTTTTTGTCGCCTTCGGCCGTCTGCACGATATTGCGAGTGCGGACGATATTGCCGCTCATGCGGTAAATTTCTTTGCGCTCGTCATAGTTATATTGCGGGTCAAATTCAATACCCAGGGTGGTAGCCAGCATGGTAGCAGCCATGTCTTCAACATAATCGCCGATTTTTTCTTCCGTCATACCAAAGCCATGATGTTCGCTGATATAGCCGTATTGATCCCGTATGGGCATCGCCACACCGATGCCGGCGCACAGCAGACGATTGGGTTCATCGCTGCTGGATTCACTGATGACGCCAAAGGCCAGTTGCCCGGGCGAAAGTTCCCGGATAGCCTCGGCTATAGGGATGATCTTACACCGGGCCGGCAAAATACCTGATACTTGTACAAGATTATATTTCTCAATACCTGCATGTCTAAATGCGAGTTCCAGGGATTGAGCTTTGTAGCGGTGGCGGCCTACGCCTTTGGTAAAAAACACACGGGTGGGAATCGGCGTTGTCCACGGATGCGCCATCTGATAGACCTCCAAAATAGAGCGTTATAGCATACCCGCGGAAGCGTCAGGATTCATCTTTTTGCGATTCGGCGGCAGGGAGACAAAATAAATAAAATTGAAAAATTTATGTTTTTCAGTTGCATACTGTGAAAAAGTGCTTATTTTATTGATTAATCGTATTGCAGGGACGGATTTATATTCCGGCGGTGGAACTCCGGCCGTATCCTGCAATCCTGTCCGCCATAGTAAGGAGATGTTTATGGCCAAGTCCCTCACCAAGTCTCAGACCGCCGCGAAGCTCGCGGAACTGGTCGCCAAGGAAACCGGCTCCGAAATGACCAAGAAGCAGGCTGTTGCAGCTCTCGACTGCATGGCTCGACATGCTTACAAGGAAGCCAAGAACAAGTTCAC
>JAJZDN010000191.1 GCA_021805985.1 Planctomycetota bacterium
AGGATTGACAGTCCGTAAGCGTGATGCATCGACTCTCATGAATGTGAAAGGCGGCCGCCACACTGTAAAGCACTGCGATTAAATCGCCGACTTCCAGCGTTTCCCCTGGTCCATATGTGCGTATCCAGTCCGGATCTCGCGCCGTTTTCAGCAGATTACGCGTCTTAAGTTGCAGTCGATAGGTGCCATCGCGCTGCGCCTTAAGCTCTGTGAAAAGATCGTTCTCCGGCCCCCAACCGCGATTGATCTGGTACAAAGCGGGCATGTTGTCGCCATTGGCCTTGAACGGCAAAAATCGCACCCGATTGTTATCAGCAATCGCCGGATTGGCCGGCTTAATCAACCGTGTGCCCGGAAATGGCCGTATCACAATCTCGTTGTTGGTGTGGTCAAGCTTAACAATGCGACCCTCCATGCAACCGCGCTGGGCGCTATCCACGGTTAATCCCTGGATGGTAATATTTGCGCAATCCTCAATTCGCACCATAAGGTGGTAATCCGGTAATCGCGACTCCATAGGGAACCAGAAGGTGGCACCATGGGCGTTAATTATAAAAGGATGATCTTTGGGCCGCTTCAGCCCGCGCAATAAAAACGCCTTCGTATCCGGATGGTAAAAAGATGAAAAGCGATAATCTCCGGGCGGAATATCAACTGTGTAAGCGCCGTCATGAAACGCCGCAATGACAGCCTGGTAGATCTTTTCTCCCGCGGCCCACTGTTCCGCAATTTGCGGGGCGGTAAAAGACGGCCCCGGCGGCGCTTCGGGGTTGTAGGCACCAATGGTAGAGCTTGAAAACATCTTTGTTGCGTCTTGAACTTTCGCGCTCGCGGCAGATGTCCCGATCGCAACTTCAGGCAACCCGGCAAGTGCCAATGCCGCCAGCTTGATCAGCTCGCGCCTGTTGAAATCACTACTCATTATTTGTACCTCTGCAAGAAAAATGGAATCACTGTCATACCGCCTTCAAACTGCCAGGATGCTTAAATCCTAAATGGCCGTCATATCTGAAAGACGCAAAAAGTCCAGTTGTGCTCCCATGAAAAACATCCATGAGAATCGTGGCCGATTTTCAGATAATATCGGGACGACCTCACTTGCGCCGTTGCGCATCACTTCGCCTTCGATGCCCCCGGAAGAACAATGCGGCACAGCCCGCAGCCGCTCCGAGAATTCTAAGTCCGCACGGCTCGGGCACCGGCACCGTGGGCAGTCCGAATGTATCTTGAGCAGCCAATTGAAAGGCGCTCTCCTGGGCAGGATCGTTCTGAAACGCCCACATGTAACCCAGCGGATATCCAATCGTCATGATATTCCCCGGTCCGGTGACGAAGGTCCGGCTCAAGGGCATGATCGGCAGGGCGGAGTCGGTGGTCATAACGGTGCCGAACGAACTCGTCGCGTATGTGTCCCCCGCTTGAGATTTCAATCCTGGAATAGCGCCGTATTCGATAATGGTTGGAATCGACGACTCCAGCCTGTACAACTTGGCCGCGTCGGTTGATGGCAATAACTGCGGGGGAGAGAATGCGACATAGAGTCCCCGATACCCGGATAGATTCTGCGATAGGTCGCTTTCGTTGATGATGCGCACCGCGTATCCGTTTTGTTCCAGCGTCCGCCACGCGCCGAATTGGGCCTGGTATACCCACTGTGTGGACTCGCGGTAGTCATAGTTGGCCCAATTGGAGAGAAATAGCAGGATGGTATGGTCCGGGGGCGGCTGAGCTGGTGACGGGGCGCTTTGCAACTCCTTCCCCAGTGCCACCAGGTATGGATATTGTGATGGCAGTTTAGAATAATAACTGAAGTTCGCCACCTGAAAACCATTGCCTCCGGCAGCGAGCACATCGCTGCCAATGTTTTCAATATTTGTGGTGCTGAAGCCGGCCGCTTGCATGGTGGTGGGGGAATCAAACTCGAATGTCGTTGGCAGGCCGCTAATGCCCTCGAACGCGGCCACCGACGCGGCGGCCTGCCACGATTGATGCAGACTCGGGTTCGCCGATGAATGCATGTTGAAGTCCCAGCTGTGCGCAATTGCGTTAGCGCCAAGTGACAGGCCATAATAATCTTGGTTGGCAAACTGTGCACTCTCCGCCCGGTATCCCTCCCCCAATGGTACGCTCACCTGCGCACCGGGATCACCGGCGTGGATCGCATTTACAAAGTTTGCCTCCGTCGTACGCAGTATATGCTGGCGAAACGCGATAAAGGCGGTGTCGGCCGGTGTTTGGTCCGGTGTGCCATGTGTGGGACCGGGCACTGGCGGGGTCTGTGGAAGCGGTGCATCTCCAACTGCATTGGTAAGCCAACTTGGACGTGTTGACGCATTAATGCTCTGCTGCCAGAGCTGCAAACTTGCCGGATCATATGTGGACCAGCCGCCGTACTTCAGTTCCGCATCCGGCCCGATGAACGGGGTGTACGTGATTCCGTCCCCTTTGAATTCCGCGGCAATATTGGTTGACAGCGCATCATAAGCGTTTGAAAAATTGGCATCCGCATAAGAGGCGGGAGATCCCGCGATCGGCTGTCCATTGCCCCCCCAAAAATCGCAGGTATTCAGCCAGCTTGGCTGGGCCCCGGAATAATAACTATTAATCTCCACCTTCAGATTCATACCGTAACTTTGGGTAATCGCCAGGCGCTGGGATATGTAGCTGAAATTAAATTGCCCCTGTTGAGGCTCAAGCTGATTCCAAGGCACGGAGATGGTTATCGTCGT
>JAJZDN010000080.1 GCA_021805985.1 Planctomycetota bacterium
TTCTAAGCAGCCTTTCCCGCACGAACGCACCCGGCCCGTCTTCCGGCCAAACGACCAGAATCACCAAACCCATGGACGCCAGTGCGTAGCTGAGGAATTCCGTGAACTGCTCCACGCGCGCTCCGCCAGGAAATTATGATCTGTCGCGCCCTGTCCGGCGGCTATGAATGAACCGCCGCAGTCTTGGGGCGCATCACCAACATCGGGGCGACGAAGCAACGATAACGCGCTACTATCTATCCGGTCAAGAAAGAAAATAGATACCGGTCAGGGAACCTTCTGGGTAGGACCGTGATACTCGGGAAACCATTCTGATGCATAAGCTGTTGCGATTCAAGCGTGCGCGAGGCCCCGTCGAATATTTGCAGCGTGGAATTGCCCTTGGCGTCCACCGTCACGGTCTTATTGCCCCGGCTGTCATAGCCGATAAGGGTAAACATGGTGGCCGGTTGTGACCCCCGATTGCTGTACGATATTTGGGTTAAGTCCGTGGTAAAGCTGCCATCGGCACCCTGCATCGCCGCAGCGACGGGTTTGTTCGGGCAATAACTTAGGCACGTCACTGTTTTCACTTCCCGTGCGGCTCCGATTTTCGCCGAATGGAATCCGGCGGTGCTCCGATCCAGTGTAACGTAAAATCTGTACCCGCAGCGCCGGCGCGCACCGCGACAACGCGCAGCGTACTCGCCTCCACACCCGAGGGCGGCACGATACGATAAGCCTGCCCTATATATTGGCCAGGAACAACGCGTGGCAGTATGTAATGACCGCGCGGGCCAGTCGTCACCAAGTAGTGCACACGACCACCCACCAAGAGACTGACCGTCGCTCCCGCCACGGGCCGCCCTGCCGCATCCAGCACCTGACCCCGGAGGGTCATGGTACGCTGCGCCGCACCATTTTTTCCCGGGTGGCTCAATAGCGGCCCTAACCGTCGAAGCGTAAAATCTGCAGTCGTGAGCCCAGCGCCCATCTGGACAATGCGCTCGGTCCCCTCGGGGGGCTGGCGGCCACTCGATGTCGGCACGGCCCCGAACACCACCGCCACGTATTGGCTGGGGACCACGTACCGCAGCACGTACCGGCCGTTAGAGGCAGTCATTGTCGAATACTGCAAATCACCGCCGTTGTTTACGAGATCAACCTGCGCCCCTTTCACTGGATGCATCCCGGCGTCCACCACCCGGCCTCGCAACGCCCCCGTGCCCGCCGGTAAACGGATGACCAGGTAGCGGCGCGTGGACCGATGGATGATGAAAGCCATGCGTGCAACCGTGTTGGCACCGCGTCCATCCGCCATGATTGTGTAGTGGCCGGGCATCAGCCTTCGGCCGAGCGCGAAAGCACCAGATGCACCCAGCGGTACCCCCACCGCCTCCGCCACCGTCCGCGAGGACTCCAGGGGCCTTGCGGCGACATCGTCGACTACAGGCGGCTTGCCCTGTTTCGGACCTGTTACAACGCCAAATACGATGACACCGGTCCCCGCTGGCGATTTTGGTGTCGCCGGAGTCGCAGGCCCCCTTACCTTCAGATGCACCACTGTGTACCAGCTACGGGATCGTGGGACTACGAACGATGTACGTTGGATTTTCTTGCCATTGTAAACCCGCGCCGTGTAGCGTCCGGGCACTAGGGCACGGTCGAACGAAAAGGCTCCTGCCCGGCCTGCTTCGCCCAAGGCTTGCCCAGGGGCCGAGACCTCTACCAAACAGTCGGCCACGGGACGGTTGCCGCGGATCGAGGTTACGATACCGAAGACCACGATGCCTGGTGACGAGGGTGCCCGGACCGATCGGGCCGATGGCGAGAGCGACGCCGGCCTGTCGATCGCGTGCATCCCGTACGAATCTGGCTGCATTGTGGATGCGTAGGTGCCACCGCGATATGGGCAGAACAATAGGCCCATTGCCAAAAGCACCGCAATGCCGAATGCAGCCCGGGCCCGCATCCGCCCCAACCCTCTTGTACCGAAGATCGTCACCACGGCCGCCTCCTGTGGTTGTACTGCATAGACAACATGATCCCGTAGCAACTTCGCCCCGCCCCCCTGAAGCTTGGTGTCATCAATAGGATCAAGGCTATCGGTGACACTTCGCCAAGGCGTTGATGTACTGCGCTTCGGCATTGGCAAGCCAGTAGTTCGCCGCGGCTAGCGCCGCTTTATCGGCCGTCAAAGCGGCCTGCGCAGCGCTCATCGCCGCCTGGTCCCCAGCCAAGTTGGCTTGAGCGGCCCTTGTCCGGGCCTCATCCGCGTGGAACCTGGCTCGGGCTTTTTTGAACTTATTCTCAACAATTATCTTGTCCATCTCATAACCCCAATTATGCGGATGGGCATAAGCGTTGGCAATGGCGCTCTGTAAAAGCGCGAATACGAGGAGTTCTTCCGTACGCGCTGATCTCTCTGCTGCAACCGCCGCTTTGAGTGCATTTTTCAGCGCAGGAAGCGCCTGAGCGTCAGCCCTTACCGCCGCCTCATCCTGGCCGATCCGCTGCAGCGCCTGGTCGTACGCGGATTGCGCACCCAGCAAATTCGCCGCCGCAGCCGCCACTGCTGCGCAGGGCCCGCACGGATACAAGCCCGATGTGTCGCGGCGTACGGTCGCTCTTCCCCCCACGTACCCATACAAATTCACGCCGCCAGCATAGCCAATCGGATCGCGTTGCAGCCAGCGGCCCAGGGGCGGGCTGAACGTGCGATTGTGCACATAATACAACTCCGTTTCCGAATCGTGTTGGTTGAGCGGGGCCGCGCAGCGGCAATATTTTGGCGAAGCGTCATCCAATCCACAAAATCCCGATCTGTCGGGACGGCCACAGTAAATAATTTCGTCGGCTCCATAGTTGGATTGCACATCATCATCCATGAACCATGCGCCGGCGCTGCGGCCCAATGAGCACAGATTATTGATAGTTGACCAATAGCCTTCAAACGGCGGCGCGACAGATCCAGCAGGTTCCGTCTCCCGGAGTCCGGCTCCCGGATTCTTCGCGAAATTACTGTTTAGTGTAACCATATTATCGTCCAAAATGAACCAGCCGAATTTGATTCACACATTCTACCACCATCCGCGGTTGTGCAAACCGCCCTACGCTCTGTGCCCTCCGTCCTGCCAACCGACACGAATGATCGATGTTCCGCATTTTCTCCGCATCTCTTGGGTTAATGATGGATGTCACCCTTTCGCGCACCCGCAGGCACGTTTCTGCCTCACTTACCAACCTTCAGTGCGAGGCGGACCTCCTCCACCGCCGGCTCGCCTCCTTGTGATACCTCAATATATCCGCCAACCGCCAACTGCCCATTCCCGAGCCATAGTTCCGCACCGATGACGGGAAGGTTGTTGCTCGGCGCAAGCGTCAGGGTGAACGCGGGGATCGAGGGCAACTCGATATCCCAGATAACCGTAAGTAGTATCCTTTTCGTGAACGGGCGAACCACATCTTGTGTCAATTCCGATCTGCCCTGCCGAATCAGTTCCCTCACCTGATCGGTCGTAAATAATGACCCCTCATCGCGAATCTTTCGCAATTCCTCGGCAGCTACCTCAAGTGAAACGTCGCGAAAGAGCACTTTACGTTGAGCACGCCAGCGTCCGCCCACGCGTCCTTCTCGGTGCGTCATCTGGCGCAGCCGCGCCAAAACATCTCGGCGGGTATCCGCACCAATGTAGCGAAACATCGCCACCCGGCGGCCGCACCTCTCATACCTCATCTTCGGTCCCTCCGGCGTAGCAGCCGCATTGCGGGGCGTCTTTGAAAGGCTCGGCTATCCGGATGCGCCATTGGCAAGTGCGTCCGCTGCCCTCCGCGCCACAGGGGCGGCCACTATAACAGTCGTCGGACGAGCACCCAGTCTCCCGCTCGCGCGGAGTACACTTTACCTTCGCCGCCTGGCGGGCCAAATGTAAGAGATATGCAGCTAATAGGGCCGCCAAAATCGCCTCCACCACCGCCTCCGGAATAGACTTCGGAAGTGGTATAGCGATAGTTCCCTCCGGATCCAGTTCCACCACAGCCTGTCCCCCGACATACCCATACAAATTCACGCCGCCAGCATAGCCAATCGGATCGCGTTGCAGCCAGCGGCCAACCGAAACACCTCCGACATCCGTCAGGAACATGCGGTTGCGAACGAAATAAAGCCGCGTTTCCGGATCGTACCGGTAGCCGCAGAAAATCATATCGTTCGCGCCGTACGTGAAGCCCGATCCGACATCGTCATCGGTGAACCACACGCCGTCCGGGCCGGGGCCGGTGTAAATGATCGTCTGGCCGTACGCATCGGTGTCGTACGCCTCGACGATATTTCCGCTGGAATTCGTGAGCGCGACGGCGCGGTAAAGCAGATCCTGCAGCAGATAATACGCCCCGGCGGGTACATTCTGCGCACCCAGCGTGGTGAGCGTCGTAAGCTGAATCAGTTCGTCAATATACGTGCCCCAGATATATTGCCGGATCGGTGTATCGGTCGAGCCGCTTCCGCCGAACGGATTGCGTTCCTCCATCACCTGGTTGCCGAGGTAAATACAGTCCGTCGTGCCATTAGCAATTCCGCCGAAGAAACCGCCGTTGGAGATCGTCTTGCGGATTCGCCGGTTGAACGCGTCGAAGACGTAGGTACCCAGCAGCGTGCCGGTGCGGCTCTCAAAATTCACCTGTATCTGCCGGTTCAGCGCGTCGAACTGGTAGGCGCGGAATCCATCGTTGGCTAAATTGCCGTTGGACGCGCCGGGCGCGCCGTCGTAGGTGAATGTCAGGCCACCGAAATTGGTGATCTGGTTGAGATAGTTATGATTGCGCGGCTGGGTACTTTGGCTGCCGCCCTCGGGCGTGTACATCAAAGAACGCCAATTGCCCAGGCCGTCGAGATTCCAGATTTCCTGAGAATCGGTTCCCGGCAGTGCAATCGCAGTGGTGACGGATCCCCCGCCGGCAAGCTGATAACCGCCGGTGCTGTTTAATACACCGCGCTGGTATTGCAATAACCTGTTCACACTGTCATACCCCGGCGTCGGCGAAGCGATGTTGCCGCTGCTGCCCACCGGCTGATACAGAAAACTCCGGCTTTCCGCGTGCAGCGCGCGTTCATAGAACTTGTTGCCGATGCGGTCATAGGCCGTGGTATTGCCTACCACCGGCGCGGTGTTGTTGTACGCAAATGTGCTGGAATTGATGCCGCCAGCAAGATACCGTTTGGCAATCATCCGGCCAGAGCCGTCATAACCCAGCCGGTCACTGGCGGGCGTGCCCCAGGCGGGATTGACCGGCGTCGGGCTTTGCACGGCGGCATTGGTTCGGGCATTGTTGAGCATGGTTTGGATAATACCGTTGCCAAGCGCCACTTCCGCCACCCTGCTGGGTCCAAAATATTGCCATGCGGCAATCACGGCGGCGGTGGCCGCCTCAATAATCTGTTGCCTGCGGTACAGAGTGTCATAGCCGTTGTTAATCTGACGCGCGTTAGGGAAGGTTAACTGGCTTACCGGCAACGACGTAAAGGCGTTGTTGGTGATATACCGGGTGTTGCCGCCGTAAGCCTGCGCCTCCTCCAGCGACCGGCTCAGCGAATCGTAAACCAGTGTGACATCGGCATTGTTGCTGTTGGCGGTGTCCCGTGCGAATGTTGGCCGATTCAGGCCGTCGTACTGGAACGTCTGGCTGGTTGTGCCGCCGATGCCGGATGCGGGAGTAATGGTGACATTGGCTTTTCTGCCCAGACAGTCCCAGGTATTGTTAAACACTGATCCATTTTCATCGGTGTAGGTGATTACATCAGATGCAGTGTCGTACGCGGTAATCCTTGTCGATCCGTCGGCAAATTCCATGCTCACCTGCCGATCCAGGGTATCAAAGCTGTAGTCGGTGGTTGCCCCGCGATCATCAATCATCTGGAACATCCGCGAATTACCGTCAAAAAGCGTCTGCGTGCGAATCAGGCCGCGCCCGGCGGAGAGGAATGTGCTGTTCGTTGCGGGGCCTTGATTACCTAATCCATTCAGCCGCATAAGCTGTTGCGATTCAAGCGGGCGCGAAGCACCGTCGAATATTTGCAGCGTGGAATTGCCCTTGGCATCCACCGTCACGGTCTTGTTGCCTCGGCTGTCATAGCCGGTGAGGGTAAACATGGTCGCCGGTTGCGAACCCTGATTGCTGTAGGATATTTGGGTCAAGTCCGTGGTAAAGCTGCCGTCGGCTCCCTGTGCGGCTGTTGCGACGGGCTTATTGAGGCAGTCATAGAACATCGCCGATTGGAAGCTTTCCGTGGCCGTGGCCGGTGCGGTGATGGTGGAGATTTCCGTGCTGACGGTCAGGACGGGATTGGAGTTGCCATCATATTGCGTGGATACCGTATTACCCAGCGGATCGGTGGACTCAATGGGCCGGCCGGCCCCGTCATAGCTGGTGGTACTCACGGCGGTATTATCGCCGATGCTTTGCACTGGTCTATCCGCACGGTCGTAAACCGTGCGGGTAAGCACATAGCTTTGCCCGCCGGCGGTTAATGTCACCGTCTGGTTGTGGTCATTGGCGGTGGAATTACTGGCCAGTCCACCGCCGGTGTGGGTAACTGCCCGGCCTGATGGCAGTGCGACGGTTGCGGCGATCAGAACATTCTTCTGGCTTTCATACCGGCGACCAGCTTCATCAAAGCGCATGGCCTGCGTGGAAAGCAACTGATTTGCCGAGCCGGTGCGGTCAACGGGTGTGGCCCCGCCGACGGTGCCGTAATGATCAGATTCAATGGGGCGGCTGCCGGGATCGTAGGTGGTGGCCGTATACCCGCCCACAGCGTCCGTGGACTGCGTGACGCGGTTGAAGCCATCAATGGTGTTCATCAGTGCCCAGTCGCCGGTATGTACCAGGCTGGAGCCGGATTCAAATGCGTCGGCGATGGTGGCGGTGAGGGAATTGTTGGCTGTTCCTCTTTCCGCCGGGCCGATGGCGGCCAGAGCATTGCCGTTGTTATCGAATATAAAAATGCTGACTGCCGCGAGGGCCGGATTTGCCGTGGTGTAGCCCACTCTCTGGGCGATGCGCAAATTGCGTTCGTCGTAATCATATTCAACGATATTGCCTTCCGGCTTGGTGATTTGGATTTGGTTGCCATTGGGATCATACGAATAGGTGGTCGTGAGACTACCGGGGTTGGAACCCGTGGCGTCGATATCATCCTGGATTTTCCAGTCCAGAATGTTGTAGGTATACAGGTTGGTGAACCAGCCGGGCCGCACGGTGCCGCCCGGTCCGGCGGCCATCGGAGCATGGGCGGTAGAGCCCGAGCCGGTGGGAGTGAATTGGCCATAATCCGGGCTGGTGGGATCACTGGAATCGAACTGCACCTGCATGTCCTGCTTATCGGTGCGGGTGACATTTCCGTTGGCATCGAAATACGTTTCGACGGTGAAGTTGTACGGTGCCGCGCTGATAGCGCGGTAAACCCCGCCCACCTCGTTGCGTTCGGTAATCGTGGTGAAGCCGCGCGGATCCGTGACTGCCGTGGGATTCCCTAACGCATCATAGGCGCAGGTGACGCATCCGGCGGACGCGGGGCTGTCGCCTTCAAATCGTGTGACCAAATCCTGATACACGCCGGGAGTGTTGGTGCGGGTAATCAGGGCGGATTGGTTAAACGATACCAAGTCGCCAGATGCTCCAACGAGGCTCATGACATCGTTGGGGTCGGCGTCCGCATGCACTTCCCGCAGTTGGCCATACTGTTGGCTGGACATGGCGGAATTAATGGTGCCATCGCCATTGGGATCATTTTCCGGATAACGGACATAGACGGTGATATTGCCCTCGCCATCGGTGTGGGTGGTGGTTTGGCCGCGGAGGTTGGAGGTATACAGTTCAATGCGGCTCTGCGTGGTGATGCTGGTGGCGCCGATGACCGTGGCGGAGGGATTTTGTACTTCGACGATATTGCCCAGCATGTTGGCCACCGGCAGGCCGGAGGAGTTGCCATCACCCGTGCCATCGCCGTTGATGTCGCCAAGATTGGTTTGGAACCCCGCCGGAATGCCGCCGGTGCCGGTGGTGTTGGTCATCTGGCTGTTCACATAGGAGATTAATGTTTGAATCTGCGCTGCCGTCAGGCCCAGCAGGCTTTGAAGCTGCGCATTATCGATAATGGTGGAAGTCTGATTCTTCTGGTAGTCAAAATAAGTGATCGTGGCATAGGCGGAACGGTCGGCATCCGTCGGCGCGGCGGTGCCGTTCTGGGGCGTGTAATAGACATTCACACCGCTATTGACGGCGATGGGATTCCCGCGTTCTTCAATGATCGCACACGGCTGATTGAATATCGGGTCATAAAAATAACGCTTGACCAACTGCGTCTGGCCGCCGCTGCCGGCGCGGGAAGAGGGAACATTGTAATTGTTGCCCGGAAGATGGGTCTCGGTCAACAGCAGGCCCACGCGCGGGGCGTAGAAGTTATTGGGTGTGCCGAGATTCGGCACGGTGCCGCTTTCATAGGTATACTGGACGCTGTTGCCTTCCGGAAAAATGGTCGCCGCCACGAGATTGTTGGAGCCATAAACCTTCCATGTCACCCAGCTCGGGGCTTGGAATGAAGTATTGTTTACGGTCAACTTGTTGCGGGTGGGTAGTTGCTCAATCCGTACGGGCATGGAATTACCGTTGAAATCATAGGTGCTTTGGTTGCCGTTGCGGTCTGTGGCGATAGCGCGGAATACAATGGGGTCGCTGGGATTGGTGATGTTGGTGGGAAGGTCCACGGGATTCGATGTGTAAATGTAACTGGCCGTCCCGCCTGCGCCGCTGGCACCGCCGCCGGCGGTGACACTGGTCACTCGGCCCCACATGTCGGCGTCGGTGGGATCCTGGCCATAGGCGATCTGGTAGCGCGGCGCAGCGCTGGCGTATACGGCGGCGGTGTCCACAGTGCGGAAGCCCGTGCTTCCGGCAGTTGCGTTTAAGTAGGGCTGCACCTCATTGGGAAACCATATTGCAATCAGATCGTTCTGCCGTTGCGTCCGCGGATTGTTGACATCGTACTGGAACACATAGGCCGTTCCGCCGGGGAAGCTGTTGCCCGCCGCAGCTTTGTTGATGCTTGGCAGCACCGCCGCGATCAGGTGACCAAAAGAATCAAATTGAAAATTGGCCTGCCGCCCCAAGTAATCCGTAACCTGTTGAAGTTTATAACCGAATTCCGAGCCGTAGTAGGCATAGGTCACGGTGCGGCCGAAGCCGTCGGTAGCGACGGTCAATTGTGCAACGCCGCCGTTGAGAGTCCAGGTAAACGTTTGCCTATTGCCGTAACGATCAACCAACCCGGTTAGTGGTCCGGCTACTGCGATGAGCGAGTTGATTCCCGTACAAGAGGCGCTCGCGACACCGGCGTCGGTGAGCGTAAAAGTCTCAGTTGCCAAACCGATGTTATGGCGCACCAGCATGGCGGCGGTGTTGTTGTTTGCCGATGAATATTGACCGCTACCAAGGCTATTGAACATTTCATTGGCGCCCGTGGCGCTGGTGATCTGTACACCTCCGGATGAGGCCGTGAGCAGGGCCCCTTGCGAAAAGTTGAACCCGATTCCCACAACCGAATCGTTTCCCGGCAGATAAGCCAAGCTGAGGCCCCAAGTCCCCTGGCCCAGCGCGGCGATCTGCAAGAGGTTCATGCTGAACGTGAGCAGTCCACTGTTCAGACTCACCGAAGGAGAGTTTGTCGCGTAAGTCGCTGCCAGACCGCTGGAGCCTAAACCGGGAAATGGATTGTTCCCGCCATTGCCCAACTGGCACTCGCATTGCGGACACGGAGGCGGAGGCGGCGGTGGCGGTGGCGGCGGAGGTGGTGGTGGTGGTGGAATAGGCGGCGGATTGGGTGGGCATTTTGGGCAAGTTGGCGGTCCCGGGGGTGGAATGTAACTCATGGCCGCGACATCCTTATTTCTTGTTACCAACACTGGCTTCCGAACCGAAGCACAGTTTTTCGAGGGCTTCGCTCTGAGGTCCAAAGCATACCCAGTAATCTCCGGCTACCGATCACTTCACCTTGTTGCTATACCACCATTATCCTTTCACACGGCGGCCAAGACAACACGCGCGACGGTCCGAACGATTTCGCCGCGCTGTTTCCTCGCGCCGGCTTATCAGCGCCTGGCGGGGCCGCCCAGTCCGAGCGTGAAATTCATCGGCTCGCTTGCCTCCACCTCTCAAAGGAGCCGGCTGTTCATTCATCACTGCGAACCCTAAAACGTTCAACAAAACCGGCATTGATTCAACCACCAACGCACGCCCGAGCTGCAATGACTTAAGTACCCGCTCGCAACGTAGTTTCTTGATTCACAACAATACCGCGCCTTGGAATAATGTCAAGGTTTTTTATACGCCATTTTTGTAAATGGGTCTTCTGATTTTGTATCATCCATGGCGCAGGCGCGCCGCGTGCGGTGGGAACCGCGTTCGCACATGCGACTACCCTGGTAATGTACGCTTCACTGTGCGTGGCCGGATGGTACCGGACTCCCGCACGTTGTATTATCATGGGTGCGGCAAAGGAGACACCGACATGACAATACTGCGGACGGGCATATCTGGCGGAAAAACCGGACGATTTACCGGTCGGCGGTTCCGAAACTTT
The DNA here is from genome assembly GCA_021805985.1 of Planctomycetota bacterium. GTDB lineage: Bacteria > Planctomycetota > Phycisphaerae > WQYP01 > WQYP01 > JAMDCX01. Next base: position 10,616 of record JAJZDN010000080.1, read on the forward strand.
CGCCAGTCGGAGCGTTACGAAGAGCATGCCGAAGAACATCCATCCATCACCTGCGTCGTGACGTGCAAAGGCCGCCTGCAACACTTGCAGAAGACCCTGCCGCTTCTGCTGGAACAGCATTATCCGGCTTCGTTTGAGGTCGTTGTCGTTGATTACGGCGACCCCGACGCAAGTTTTGAGTGGTGCGTCGGCTTGGCACATCCTCGACTGATTCCGCTGCGTATTCTGGATAACACTGAGCTATTCAACCTCAGCCGGGCACGCAACTGCGGGGCGAATTTCCGCCCGGCTGATTTATTCCTGTTCGCCGATGCCGACTCGCTAGTCCTTAAACAAGCGAGCTTTTTGGGCAAGTTTTCATATTTATGAAGCATGGGACGTACGCGCACCGCCATCGTGGCTGCGTGGTGTTTGCGCCTGATTGGTTTGGCGTGTTGTGTTTACTTATCGGTTGGTCTCCTGTGGTTGGGCTTCCGCGGCTCATCGGGGCGTCCGTACCCCGACATCAAAGTCTATGATGCTAACAACGCATGGGGTAGTGCATCGCCTCGGCCAGACGCAAGAGGCTTGGAGTCCAAGGATTCCAAGACATAATCCGGTAGATGATTCGCCGGCCGGTCTTGACGATCTGGCAGGGTATTCGCAGCATCACGCTGCGGAAGCGTTTGAACTCCATGCGTGTGATCGTGTGCCGCTGTTCGCGGTGGTGTGATTCCCATCTACCCGGTGTCACTGGCAGCAGCAATCCGCACCAAGCTTTGAGCGTCCAGGCCAGAGAAGACATGACCATATAAGCCCAGTTGCTGTGCAGGTTGTCCAAAGGATTCCGCATGGCCTGCACACCATTCTTGAGTTGTTCGATCAGATTCTCCTGATCACAGCGATCATTAGCTTGGAACACAATTTGTTCGGGCGTGCCGGAACGGTCATTGGTAATGTAGAAAAAGTACCGGTATTGCTCAAAGAGCCGCGCCATACCCTTTTCCACGGCGATCTTCTTCCGCAAGACCACCATCCGGTAGGGTTGCTTGCACAGGTGTGGCTGATGTTTAAATTCCGCCACATCTTCCCATTGGAGAATGAAGTTCGTGTATCCCCTTTTGTGTACAATCCGTTCCTTGACGTTTTCGGGCTTGGCACGCTCCTGAGTCTGAATCTCATAACGGGCCGGGCGTTCCAGCCGCCGCCAGGCCGACTGGGGCAACGCCTCGGCGTTGCCTATCAACACCTTCCCGGCGTCGGCCCCGAAGATAAAGGTGACATCCCCAGACTGCTCCCACTCGTCGAGCTTCCAGGTTTGTGTGAAGTCGGTATCGCCACGCATCAAGATGCTTTGGAATCCAGCACGTCGGCATAACGCTGCGGCCTTGTCCAGATAATCATCGGCCTGTTCGTGGCTGGGGCGGTTGCCCGGACGATTCACCAGATACAGCGGCTCACGCGTATTGGCCAGAGAGATCACCAAGGGATGATAGCCCCATTGCCCCTTATAGGATATATCCATGTCCTCTTTACACTCCCCATAGGTTGGAGCAATCGTACCATCGGCGTCCAGAATGGCCTGCTTGAAAAAGGAAGGCTCCTGCTGTTGCCAGACGTTCAAACGTACCTCATTGATGGTCTCCTGCAATCGCCGTATCTGATCATCGGTCTCAAAGCGACGACAGAAGTCTCCGGCGGTGGTGGGATCGGGAAGACGCTGCGCTCCCAGAGCATCCAGAACCGCCTCATTGGTGCGTAACAATTCCAAGTCTTCGATACAACTTCCATCGGCCAGAATGTTGTACGCCAGGGTAAGAACATGGTCGCTTTCAAAATAAGGCACATGCTGCTTGAGCAGATGAATATTCCGGTCGATAGCCTGCGGCAGGCCGACCTGATGCGCCAGCAGATGCACCACCCCGATGCCGCCGCAGGTGACGGCACGGTCACGATCAGTCAGTTCATACCGGACGTTGCGCGCCCGGAGCATGGGCTGCGGCTGGTTGGCCCAGTGCCTGCGGGCCAGGCGATCCCGGATGCGACGTTTGTGCCTGGCCAGTCTCTGGTGGGTTTTTCTTTTCACTTAAAAAGCCTCCTTGCATAATATACGTATTGCCATCTACAATACTATACTATTACGAAAAGCAAAGCTTTTCAGTTCATTTTTCGCAAAATCAACCCATGTAGTGAAAAATCACGCTGGTTTAAGGGCTAGTGCACTCTCATTTCGTGGAGGCAGTTTCTCGCTATCTCACCCCCGGCGGGCCGGTTCTGGCAAAACGAAGTTTTCACGATCGCAACATCGGCACATGCGGTTTGTGTCTGGTGCGTTCTACGGCGTTTCATCGCGTGCGCGGCTACGATGAGGCTTTCGACGGCTGGGGGCCGGAGGACTCCGACTTCTATGTCCGGGTCGGGCGGGCCGGTACGATAGTGTCATTCCCCGTGTGGCTTTACCCCGCCACCATCGGCCATTCCGACATGTTGAGGACGCGGTTCTACAATGAAAAAAACCTTGGCCGCAGCGCGGCCGAGGGCGGCCGGCGGATGACTTGGAGCGACCGTTTGGTGAACCCACTGGGCTATGGTCGCGCGCAGGTACTTGCCGGTTTACCTGGTGGCGGAAGGTTGCCCCTCCGCGTAGCTGAGCCGGCCCGCGAGCCTTGCGATTCCTACGGCGCAAAGGGGCGGGATGCCCCGGCCCGTGATTGATAAATTTTCGGGTGGCTGGAGGCCGAAAGGACGACGAATCGGCCCCGTGGGCACACGTCCAATGGGCCGGTTCGTGATGCCAGTGGTTTCCCAACGAAATGATAAACCCGCCCCGGTTTCCCAAGCGATGTGGCTGAATCAGGGCTCCGACGGATAGGGGAGAGCCTCCGGATTGTAGGTAGAAATATTGATCTCTCCCGGACGCCCAAAACAGGTATTCGGCATCTCCATGCAGACCTCCTGGACCACATTTGCCTTGAGGCCCTCGGCAATCGCCCGCAGCGCCGACTGGTTGCCCACGAAAAGTCGGGCCCCCGCGATGATCCGCGCGGCCTCCATAAAATCGGCGGTGCGCGCCCACGGTACCGCCCCAAACTCATCGACAAATACGCGGTGCTCCGCTTGAGTGCCGAGGAAAACGGCTTTACCCCGGTACATTTGGACGGCTTCGCGCCACGGAAAATTTGGGTTCTGATAGCGGCCGCTGCGCGCCATCACAACCGGGGCCCGCGCGACCGCAAAATCAACGCGAAGCCATGGCTCCACGTCCAATTGTTCGGGCAGACCGCAGCACCGCAGTACTTGCCGAGTCAGGGGTAGCGACCGCGCAAAACGATTTGAACGCGAGCGGAACGCGCTGAGATCGACGGCTGCGGCAGGGCGCTGCTGGCACCAATTTACCTCGGTAATGTAGGGCTGCGCGAGCAACAGCGGGCGGATTACACCGACGGCTGCGGGCGTCATTTCCATGAGCGTTTCGCAGGCCCAGTCATGTAACCAGAGCTTCCCGCCGCCCAGCGAGCGAACGGCGGGCAATGCGTAGATAATGTCGCCGAACTTTCCGGCGTGGGCAAACTCCCGGCCCCGCGGAAACCTTGACGACGGGGAGCGTAGGTGAACGATTTTCCGCATGCAGATCCTCGCCCTGAACTCGGCGTTGCGGTGGCGGGCCGATGCCTTGGCGATTAGGTTTCGGCTAACTCCACGCGCGTTATTTCCATTTCCCCATGACCAGCCAGAACACCGCCGGGATCATCAGGCAGCCAAACCAAATCCAGTCTTGGCGGTACATGAACCACCAGGGAACCGATAGAAGCAGTCCCGACCAGAAACCAAAACAGATGTAACAATCGAGCGCACCGTGCGCGGTCTTTGGGAGGATCTTTCTGAGCAGCTTGTCCCGCACGAACGCACCCGGCCCGTCTTCCGGCCAAACGACCAGAATCACCAAACCCATGGACGCCAGTGCGTAGCTGAGGAATTCCGTGAACTGCTCCACGCGCGCTCCGCCGAGAAATTATGAACTGTCGCGCCATGCCCAGCGGCTATGAAAGAACTGCCGCAGTCTTGGGGCGCATCACCAACATCGGGGCGACGAAGCAACGATAACGCTACTATCAATCTGGTCAAGAAAGAAAACAGATAGCGGCCAGGGAACCTTCTGGATAGGACCGTGATACACGGGAAGGCTCGCACTGCGATCGGCCCTACGGGGCAGTGCCGCAACGATGACGAACATTGGATTCGTCCAGTCAATGCCGGGTATGGGCAGCGCCGCCGGACGCAAAAGTGGCTATCGCCAACTTGGCCCGTGATTCGACCGCAAAAGTGCGGTGGATACAATTTAACGCGTTCATGATCACGCCAGTACGCTGTAATACGCCGCGTTACGCTTCCGGCAGCCAATAGCACCCAAATGGAACCCGGAAGAACCCACAAAAACACACTGGGTTCCCTGTAAGTGCTGGTAAAATAAGCAGATACACAAATCTGGGTTCCAACTCCTTTATCCTGCCTTCCACTTTCCAACCGCTGAAATCAACGCTTTGGGATTGTTTGGAGACCTTGCCGATCAACCGAGCAAGCGAGCATGGCAACGCGAAAGTTGGCGGCGGGTACGGCGCTCTGGGATGGGAACTTCTGGCGTTGATGCGAAGCTCCGGCCAAGGTGTGAACCCGTCATGGCCGAGCTTATGTGTGGTGCCGGAAGCGGTAATCTGCGCTGCACCGGATGCGCCATTCGGGAGGCCATTTGTCATTTTGGCAGGTACTCGGAGCGCACCGATGTAGCGCGAAAAACAGGTGCGTTGGCAGTCCGATGAACCTTCGGCTCAAGCCATTGGCCGGGCTACGCACTGGTAGTTTGCCGTCCGGCGGTGAGGGTAATAGCGGAGTCGATTGGGTTGGCTTCGGGCCATCCTCCGGCCTGGTTCGACACGGATGATGACGGTGTTGGGAACCGGGCGGGGAAGGCTATATAGGATCGCACGAGTCGCGCGGTGGGCGAGCGTTCAGGGAGATATTGGCGGGTGTTACGGCAGCCTGATCCGGGAAAGAATGGGCCTGCCTGACAGACCGCTGACACGGCCAGTCGGCAGCACCGGGAACTGGTGGCTGGCGCAACAAGCTGCGCGAAAAGCCAGCGCGGGAGAGAGAGCAAGTATCCTTATTGGTGGCGTGACCATCTGCCGACACGGGGCGCGGCAAAACCAGCCACCGAGCCAAGTCAGCCAGTGTGAAGCGTCCCTCGGCGGCCTGGCAGTTACTCCGCCATGTACCGTGGGCGCCAGCGCTACCGGGGAAGCTCCACTGGCGATTCGTAACCGCCTCGGAACATCGCGCCGGTCAGTTGTTTACATCTCACCAATGCCAGTGGCGGGAGCTTCCAAAACCATCCCGCTCATCCATTCGGTTGTGTCCACAACATAGCCCACCTTGGCCTTCCACGTCAGGGGGCGGGAAGCCAAGGCGGGCGGTCTGATAGTGTCTTTCGG
>JAJZDN010000192.1 GCA_021805985.1 Planctomycetota bacterium
CAGCACAGGCCATGCTGGCGGCCGGGGCGGATCGACTGGGTTGTTCCGCCGGCGTTGCCATTATCAACAGTTTGCCGCAATAAAATAAAGGAGTTAATAAATGAAAATTCTGGTAACCGGAGCGGCTGGGTTTATCGCATCGCGACTTTCCGTGCGGCTGTTGCAACGCGGTGATCAAGTGGTCGGGCTGGATAATTTAAGCGATTATTATCCGGTGGAACACAAACGGCGAAATCTCGCAGATTTAACCGCCCAGCCGGCCTTCACGTTTATCGAAGGCGATCTGCGGGATGCGGATTTGCTCCTGAAAATTTGTCAGCAACACCAGCCCGAAGCGATTGCCCATATTGGAGCCATGGCCTCCGTGCGTTACAGCGTGGCTAATCCGCTGATTTACGCCTCGGTCAACGTGCAGGGCACGCTGAATCTGCTGGACGCGGCGCGGCAAATCGGTAAGCCGCACTGCCTGCTGGCGTCCACGGGATCCGTTTACGGCCAGTCCACACCCGTGCCGTTTCCGGAAACTGCGGCGGCGGATCGGCCGCTGGCACCGTATCCGGCCAGCAAGCGGGCGATGGAACTTTTCGCCCACAGTCATCATCACGTCTGGAACCTGCCCGTCACAATTCTTCGATTTTTTAATGTGTATGGCCCCCATGGCCGGCCCGACATGATGCCATGGCATTGGGCCCGGCAGATCATGGCGGGTGAGGAACTCACGCTGTTCGCGGCCGGCCATCTTAAGCGGGATTGGACTTATATTGATGACATTCTGGACGGGTATATGGCAGCCTTGGACAGCGGTAACGGGTACCGCGTTTATAATCTGGGGTGCGGCCACCCCGTGGAAAATTTAGAATTTGTCCAGACTTTGGAAGAGATCCTGGGGAAAAAGGCAAAATGCAAGGCAGTGCCGGCACCATCCTCTGAACCCTCTATCACCTATGCGGATATCACCAAAGCCGGCAGGGAATTGGAATATGCGCCGAAAGTGCAGGTGCGTGAGGGCCTGGATCGGTTTATCCGATGGATGCGCACCACCGACTTAATCTAACACTCATGCTTTTCTAAGCGCCGTGCCGATAATAGGGTCAGTAATGAAACGGCTTTTGCCGGAGAACTGATGGCTGATTGACCGCACTGCCGGCACTGCGGAAGCGTACAAGAGAAAGGCAAGATGTGTTGGAAGCTTGCCAATTCGCGTTCCTACGCGGACAATATGAACTCTGAACCGTTTCCCGGCTTCTAGAAGCCTGTCCGAGTAATGGCCGGGATTGTGGTAGGCGATTACTCGGACAGGCTCCTAAGCCGATCGACTGTAAAAAATTCCCGCCGGTGGCTGTCCTGTCTATCATGAGACCGCCTCCGGATCTGAAATTGAGCGAAACACTATGGCCAACCCCAATAACGTCGCCAGTAAAACCGAGACAATGCTGGGCAAATTCATTGTTGATCAGGGGTTTTGCACGCAGGAAGAGCTGGGCGACTGCCTGTCATTGCAGGCGGAACTCGAACGCCAGGAGAGCCATCGCTCCCTGACCGATATTCTTGTGGCCAACGGCTACGTCACGCAAACCCAACTGGCCCGCGTTAAGGCCGCGGTCGAAGAGCAAAAAACTTTTCAACAGATTCCCGGCTACCAGATCATGTCCAAGCTCGGGGCCGGCGCGATGGCCACCGTGTTTAAAGCCCGGCAGCTTTCCCTGGACCGAATTGTCGCAATTAAAGTTCTGCCCAAACGCATGAGCGAAAATAAAGAATTCGTAGACCGCTTCTACATGGAAGGCAAGGCCGCCGCCAAATTAAACCACCCCAATATCGTGGCCGCCTATGATGTAGGCGAAGCGGGCGGATACCACTATTTTGTCATGGAATATGTGGCGGGCAAAACGGTTTATGACCATCTGGTAGACAGTGGAAAACCCTATCCGGAAAAGCAGGCCTTGGACATTATCATCCAGGTGTGTCGCGCACTGGTTCATGCCCATCTCAACGGCCTTATTCACCGGGATGTTAAACCCAAAAATATCATGATGACTCCGGAAGGAACCGCCAAGCTCGCCGATATGGGTTTAGCGCGGGAAGCCGATGACAAAGTCGCCGCCGCCGCTGAAGCCGGCAAAGCCTATGGTACACCCTATTACATTTCCCCCGAACAAATTCGCGGCCAGTTGAATATCGATTTTCGCGCCGACATTTATTCCCTGGGTGCCACGATGTACCACATGGTGACTGGCCGCGTGCCATTTGAAGCCCCCTCCCCGGCGGCGGTGATGCACAAGCATTTGAAAGAGGATCTGGTACCACCGGATCACGTCAATACCAACTTAAGTGCCGGTATATCGGAAATTATAGAAGTGGCCATGGCCAAAGACCCGGCCAAGCGCTATTCCTCCACGTCGGATATGCTTTCCGACTTGGAATCTGTAGCGCATGGTGATCCACCCAAGCTGGCGCGGCGCGCCTATGATCTCACCACGCTGGCGAAAATTGAAAAAGCCGCTGCGGATTCCAATCCTTCGGACCAGGTGGACTTGGTGGAAGCCGACGAAGAACCCACCATTGATCTGGGTTCCCGCACGCTGATTCAAAAATTCAAGGATCCGCTGGTATTGTTGCTGCTGGGTTGCCTGGTATTTGCCATCGTGATT
>JAJZDN010000081.1 GCA_021805985.1 Planctomycetota bacterium
CTTGTTTTGCAAGCCGTTCAGTTGATTCAGGTATTTCAAGCGGTATGATCATTCACCCCAGCCCTTTTTTTTCTTAGTGCCTTTGTGTCTTTGTGGTAAATCCTCCGTCGTCATCCTTCGTGCAGCCTGTCCCGATATCCAGAGCATGTGAATTGCTTTCGGGATGCCTTTATGGTGAATTTCTTCTTACTTCTTACTTCCAACTTCATTCCAGAACGCTGCATAAACTTCCTGCACTTTTTCCACGGTTTTTTCAATCGTGAACTTTTCCAGGAATTTTTCTTTCCCGGCTGCGCCCATTTTTCCGGCTTTCACCGGATCGGACAGAATTTTACATATTGCCTCCGCCATGGCCTGCGCATCCTTCATTGGCACCAGCAGACCGGTTTGGCCATCCACCACAATTTCCAGAACACCCCCGCCGCGCGTGGCCACCACGGGCTTGCCGGCGGCCATGGCCTGAATAATAACCTGCCCAAACGGTTCCGGCACCGTGGAAGCGTGAACCACCAACGAGCTTGCGGAAATGATTTCCGGGACATCCTTGCGGAAGCCCAGGAATTCGATGCGATCGGAAACGCCCAATGAGGCAGCCAATTGTTTAAGTTCGTCTTCCAGGGCATTTTCACCAAATAAGGCAGAGCCGACAATCTGGAAGCGGCAATTGGGAAAAGTTTTGAGCACTTCGGCGGCGGCGTGAATGAAAATATCCTGGCCCTTCCAAGGGGAAATCCGGCCGATGAGAGTGACCACGGGGGACGGATGTTCACCACGAAGACATCCCGATAGCGACTCATATGCTCCGGATATCGGGACAGGCGACACGAAGGAATTGCTCACCACAGAGGTGGCGGAGGATACGGAGGCTTTTTCGGTGTTATCAGTATTATCAGTATTTTCAGTATTGGCAGTATGGTCAGTATGGGTCCCGGCTCGCCGGGAATCAGAGGTATCGGCGAGCAGGCTCGCCGGCTTACCCGCTGTGGCTAATCGTATTCCTTCGTCCTTGGTGCCTTGGTGTCTTTGTGGTAAATCACCGTCGCCTTCCAGATTTCCCGGCGCGCCGGGATTCATTGAACGCGCTTCCGGCTTCGCGATTCCGGGATAGACCACCGCACGCGGTTTGGATGATGGCAAATGGAGCGTTTCCAGCGTTGCCTGCGAATTGGCGATGATGTAATGCGGGATCATGCGGGCAAGGAAGCGGAATATTTTCACCACCGGCGCAGGCAGATAATCATTCTCTATGCGATCATGAATGTGCCAGATTACCCTGGTGCCTGCAAGGCGGGCGGCGATGCCGCCGAGGATATCGGCTTTCAGGGAATTGCAATGGACAACATCAGGCTTTGCGGCCCGGATGTGCCGCACCAGGCGGAATACAAACGCGGCACTGGAAAGCACCGCGCCGAACTTCGCCAGCGAACCAACGCCCAGGCTTCCCCGGCCAGCTCCGCGTACGGAATCCGCCAAGGGCAGAATTTCCACGGCAACGCCGACATCCCGCAGCGCCGCAGCCAAAGGCCCATCGGTAAATAACAACACCACGGGCTGGAATCGGGCGCGATCAAGTCCGCCGGCAAGGGCGAGCAACGCCAACTCGCCACCGCTAAGTGCCGCGGTGTGGTCGAGGAGAGTTACCTTCAGCGGCCCGGACCGCCGCAATCCTTCGCACATGGGGCACCCACCTCAGATAACGATCACGTTGGCGATTTTCGGTCCAGCTCAGCGAACAGGCTCTCAAGTTTCTCCGCCTTTCCCTCCGGGACTAGTAGGACGTTTCCCTGGCCGGCCTTAGGCTCCGTGATGCGCGCCAGCCGAAAGTCGCGGGTGAAAGCGTAGATGCGGTAGTCCCGGGCCAGGAATTCGCCACCAATCTCGGCAAAGGTCTTCCCAAAGCTCGGCATGAGCTTGGAGTGAAACTCCCCGAGGATGATCGGACGGTGCCTTGTTATCGTAGCGGCCGCCCCAGCGAGAACCAGCGGCTCAGCACCCTCGACGTCGAGCTTCATCACGTCCGGGGCGGGGAGTTGCTCGCGCTCGACGAGGTCGTCAAGCCGGGACACCGTGGCGGATACCTTCCGCAAAGCCGCGTCGCCGGGGGTATCGGGGCGCATCATGGCGTTCCCGGTAGTGGCACCGTGCCGCGCTTCGACGGCCATTTCGATCCTACCCTCGGAATCCCCGAGCGCCGTAGGGAAGAGGCGTAACACCGATTCAAGGGCGTTGAGAACAATTCCGTCACGGATGCGTTGGGCGTTGCTGGGCACTGGCTCAAAGGCAACGACACGGCCTCCGCTAATCCTAGCGGCGTGCCGGGCCAGTGGTAGCGCCACAAGCCCCACGTTGGCACCAACGTCGTACGCCACTGGACCAAAGGTGAGACAGGCGGCAAGCACGCCGACGGTCTGTTCGTCAAAGACCCCGTCCCAAAATGGCTCGCCCTCGGTGCGGCTACGTGGGTCCAAGACGACGAGTGTACCATCGCGCATTCGCACGGTGGCATTGCAGCGGGGCGGGATGATGCGGGCCAACAACTTCATCGCACGGACCTTGTTCCGAGATCGCGGCAGTCGTCTGGATATCCTGGCCAACGTCTGGTACATGTTTGCTCCTAACCTTATCGGTTGAGGGGTATCGTAGCCTATCCAGCAACGATTGATCTGACGTTTTTTCTGCTACCCAGAGAAAAGATCAGCGCCAGTTTTGGCATCCTCTAGCTCCGGAAAATGTGGTTGAGACATGGCCGCCGAAATCTTATGGTGTTATGGGACGGCATTCAGCCTGCATCCCCGGTAAACCAACGCTAGGCCCCTGTGCTAAATGCTCCTCGCCGCCATCGCGGCCGTCTTCTCTGGGAAATATTTCTTGAGTTTCAGGAAATGCTTCTCATACAGGTGGTAGCTAAGGTACGCCGCCAAGAGTGCGATCGTGACATTAAAAGCTGCGAAGAGCACGCATAGAGCTGCGCTCGAGTAAATCGCCCCGAGCAAACCAATTCCACGGAAGACCGCCTTGCTACCCTCCAAAATTGGGAGGTGAAAAACATAAATTCCGTAGCTGTATTTCCCCAGCCAGCGCATTGGCTTTGCCATGCAGATCCGACGGGCAGGCGTCGCCTTCTGAGCCAGGGCCAGGGACAACAGCCAGGTGAACAGAAGGGCCAATGCGCTGTAACGGAGGTCCGCGATCCACGGCCACCGGTGCCTGAGCAGGAACGTCGCCGCCATTGTTATTATTCCTAATATTCCGGATACCCTCAGGAGCCCGCCCATACTTCCCGTAAGGTTTCCCCCGGCCCTGAGGTAGACGGCCAGCAATGCCCCGCATGCGAACCCATCCAATCGGAACGGAGTGAGCGTGTATATCGCCCAGCCGGAAACGCCGGCGACCGAAGCCGCGAGGCGGAGGATCGGCGAGACCACAAGAATAGCGACGCAGACCCGCGCCAGCCGGCGCGAGGGAATAAGGAATATAACCAGAGGCCAGACCAAATAAAATTGCTCTTCGACCGAAAGCGACCAAAGATGGCCTATAGCCACAATTACAGTATTATACGCCAAAGCGCTTCGAATATTGAAAGTATAAGTCCAGAGCCAGGCCTGGGAGGACCAGAGCTTGTGAGCCGAGGGCGAATGGCCATAGGAGGCGGGCCACAGGAATCCGAACGCGGCAAGCCCCAACAGCAGCGCAGCCAGGAACGAATAGTAAAGCGGGAAGATGCGAAGAAATCGGCGGGCGTAAAAATTGCGGAAGTAATTCTCCTGGCCCTTTGCGTCATAAAGAATCCCGGTTATCAGGAATCCGGAGAGCACAAAGAACAGGTCGACCCCGATCCATCCCCAGCCAAACACGTGCTGCAAGATTCCGCCCAGCCAGCCGAACGCCGGGAACTGGCGGCGGTAGTGCCCGAATATCACCATCAGAATTGCCAGTCCGCGCAGGCCGTCGAGTTCGGGGTAATGCTTGCGACCGCTGAAGAAAGGATCAGCGGTTCCCGGCTTTGCCTCGCTCAATGGCGCAGGCGGCGGTGCCGCCGCAGTGGTTCCGCTAACTTCCAGATTCTGCATTCCAGGTTCCATGTTCCCAGGACGAGCCACCGGATTTCCGTTTTGCTCGTCAGCCATGCTTCACCGCGAATTCCCCCGCCGTACCACCCGCGTCCTGCGCAGCAGCCCCAGCGTGCCCGCCGCCCCCAGATCCGGCGGAATCCCCGCCGACCAACTCGGCCAACATTTTCGCCACCGTCCGTCCGGCGACATCCCAGTTCAACCGCGCTGCATACCGCTGATAACTGGACCCCGCTAGTTTTTCCATGCGATCCGGGATCGCCAATTGCTCGAGCACCCAATCCGCCCACGCTGAGGTTGGTTCCTCCATACAGAACAGTTTCCCGTTCACATCATCGTGAACAATCGTTGTCACCCCTCCAACCCGGTGGGAAAGACTGGGAACGCCAAAGGCGCTGGCCTCCGCAAATACCAAGCCGAATGCCTCGGCGAGCGTTGGGACGACGAGGAAGTGACTCTCGCGATAAAGTGCTGAAATTCGGTCACGCCCTTCGACGGTTCCTTTGCTGATGAAGCCAATGCAATTCACAAAATCGGGAAGACTCTCCCCTGGAGGATGGGTACACCCCACAATGGTAAGGCGGGCATCTGCGCCGCGCTGCCGCAGGCAGCCAACCACCTCGATAGCCTTGGGTGCCCCCTTGCGAATCCAATCCACCCCAACGAACAGCAAGCGCACCGGACCCGACCCTCGCCGGCGTGCCCAGGCGGCCACGTCACTCTCGTTATGACAGACCTCAATATTAGCACCGAACGGAACAACCGCCACTTTCTCCACCGGCGCGCCGGCCGCGACGGCCTGACCGGCGGCCCACTGAGAGGTAAAGACCAGCCTATCGCAGTTGCGGCAGATTTCCCTTTCAATACTCCACGCGTCCGAAACGGTGGCCGCACAGAGGAGACGGGGGTTAAACTCCTCATGGCACTGGCTCAGCCCGGAGAAAATCGCGTCCGTCCACAGAACCTTGGGCTGTTGGCACTCGAGAAAAGCCAAGGGGATTGGCGTGGGGCTCAGCACGCAATCCACGCCGGCCAGGCCGCCGAGCCGGTCGGCGACATCGCTGGCGAAGGCGCGGGCCGTCTGGAGATTCCAGAAATGGAGGAACCCCTTCCGCTGCATGTACTGGCCCCAGAGTTTCCGCAGCTTGCGGCGGAGCGACGGGCCGTGCCGGAGGTTGCCAATTAGTTCAACTTCAATTCCCTGCTTTTGCAAAGCCTTCCAGATGTGCAGGTCCGTCCCGCTCCAATTGCGCACGTCCGTCGCGTCAAACATTGTTACGTAGGCGATTTTCAAGCGGAAGGCCTCCCCTTGGCGGCCGCCGCCGTCCCTGCCAACGCCGATTGGTACGTTTGCAAAAGCATCGGCCCGACGGAACTGCATGAAAAATATTCCATGAAGCGTTTCCGGGCGGCCTGGCGGAAATGGAAATTCCTATCCGGGTCCAGCAGGGCGGTGATATTCTCGGCGAGTTTTACGGGATCGCCCACCGGCGAGACCATTCCCGCTTTGCCGTAATCCACGGCTTCCGGCATGGAGACATAATCACTTGTGGCTATCGCGCAGCCCGCAGCCATGGCTTCGAGCATCACGTAGGAAAAGCAGTCGTGCGGGGTTGGGTAGGCGAAAACATCAAAGCTCGGCATGACCTCGCCGAGCAACCGGGCACGGTCGACCCGCCCCAACCATTGCACGCCTTGAATTTCGCCAACGTCCGCGGGCCGGCTCGGGCCGACAACCCAAAGTTCTACCTGCGGTGCCTTATTTTTCACGATCTGAAAGGCCTTAAGCAGCACCTGGCCCCCTTTAGCCTTAAAATCATGGGCCACAAAGCCGATGCGGCTGGGTACGCGCGGTTCGATGGGCCGCAAATCCGGCTCATGCATGATGGGCACCACATCAATTTTTTCACGCCCCACCACGCCGTGTGAAATTAACCAGTCGCGGTAATAAGCAGTATACACCGCAGCCCGGGCCGCCTGAGGCAGTGCAACAGCGCAACTGTTAACCCCTAAAGTGCGTGCCAGAAGCGATTCCACACGCAACATTTTCGCCACTCTTGCGGGCGAATGGCCACGGCGATCCTGGTAGAGATCCGTTTGCGGTGCTCCGCTGGTGACTACCAGCGGGCAATCAATTTTCCAAAAAGCGGCACTGAAAACGTGGAGGTGAATGACATCATAAGCCCCGGGCGCAACAGAAAAGTACCGGAACGGCTCCCAGAACAGCCAGTGCCGGGCACGGGCCATGTTGATGATCTTGTTTACAGCCGTTATTACCGGCTCTCGCCAGAATCGGCGGCGATTGGCGTGTTCAATCAAACGGCCAGCGGCCAACGCGGAAGCGTGCGTCTCATACTCGACACCCGGCGGCGGATAGCGCAGCAGGGTTTCGGTATAGGTAATATCTCCACACGGGGGATCCAAATCCCGCAGCGCGCTAACTAATAGAACCCTCATTATTCCACACCTCTGGGTTAACTTTGCCGGGAAATACAGGCCCAGCCAGATCGGACTAACTGATCAGGGGTGAACTCAGGTCGCGATACACAAGAGTCGGGCCACATTTGCCGATCTGCCGGTAGCCCCGCGCTTCCATTGCCGTCCCGAGCACGCCCTGCTTTTCCGGGGTGTACGCTTCGCATAACACTACGACGGGCCGCCAACGATTCCAATCACCGCTTGCCAATATCACCTCGTCGTGGCCTTCACAATCCACCGATAAAAAATCGATCTGCTTGCCAGCTAGGAGCGGCGAGGAAGCAAGAACCGAGGCCAGCCGTCGCGTCCGCACCCTTGTCCGGGGCAGCCATGATTTTCCCTCAGTATGCATGTACCGCCCATCATCGATACCCGAGCAACCGTCAAAAAGCAACAGATCCGCCTCTCCCTCGCTGTCGGTGATAGCGCAACGAACCACCTCGTCCCTGGGACGCCAACGCGCGTGGAGGTCCGCGAGGCTCTGTTGCGGCTCAACGACCACTCCCCGCCACCCCCGCCGGTAGAAGAAATAGGTATTTGAATATTGTATCGGGTGGAATCCCCCCACGTCGACATATAGCCCATCGCTTTTTCCCGGAAACTGCTCAACGAGGTAAAGGTCCTCACCGAACTGCGAGAACGAGGCCCGCGCGTACCTCAGCTCGGACGCGCTGTGGTGGCGGTAAAACCGCAGGTAACTACGCAAGCTTTTCAGCATTCCACTCTCCTTTCAGATTGGACTTCACGGACGGCGGTGGATACGGTGCGGTCCGGTGCGGGAAGCGACGAGGACGCTGCGGGTGGCTCTGCGCGGGCCGTGTCGGCCAGGCGGCATGTGTCGCGCCGGACAAGGCCATGGTGTTCGTAGTTGGCCGGGCGACGCAACTCCTGCAGGTAGCAGCGGCGGGCGTGATATTTCTCCATCGGCTCGAGTTCCCATGCGGGCATTGTGGGGGCTGCAATCCAAGTCGGGAAATGCCGCACCCGCAGGAAGGCCAGTTGCCATGCGGCGCGGAGGAAGGCCAGACGCGGCCATCGGCGGCGGAAATGCTCCCAGTGCCATTCGACATACGCCGCGAATTCACCTCTTTTACGGGCTTGGCGCATGAATGCCTTTCGCGAGAGCCGTTCGGGCCCAAGGTGGTGGACGGTTTCAATATCCAGGCGGGTGGCGATGCGGAAGCCGGCCTCCCGCACCTGAAGCCAAAACAGCGTGTCCTCGGCGTGGCCCAGTGCGCCCGGGCCTACCTCCGGATCAAAGCCAGGCACACGCTGCAGGACATGCCGGCCAATGGCCATATTTGCACCTATCATTGGATGATCAATGTTCTTGGGCAAATCTTCGGTGCTGGCGAGCCAACTTCGCTGGGCGGCGGTGAGCCAGGGCCGGTGCAGCGATGGTGCCAACCGGATACCGCCGGCAACGGCATCGGCGGTTCCGGTGAATATCGGCTCGCACATTCTCTCGATCCAGTCTGCCGGAGGAATGACATCATCGTCGGTGAACAGCAGCACCCGCCCCCGGGCCGCCGCCAGGGCGAGATTAAGTGATCGACTCTTCCCTGGCTCGGAGCACGCGAGGGCAAACAGGTGAGGGTCCTCTGAACGCGCCCGTTGCAGCAATCGGCCGGTTCCATCAGCCGATCCATTATCAACCACGACCAACTCGCATGGCGCGGGTGAAGCGGAAATCGCTGCACGCAGGGCCGTGAGGGTGGCGCGCAGGCGGTCGGCACGGTTTCTTGTGCAGATGATGATGGATATTTCGGGATCGTTCATTTCATTTCCCTTCGCTGTCTTGCGCGGGGGCGGGCCGGTGTTGGCCGGGGAGAAACGCGTCCGCAGCGAAGCGCACCGCGAGCCGCGGGTCAGTTGCCAATCCGGGCCCGAACCAATGTAAGAACTCGCCCCATCCGGATGTCCGGGGTGCCTTGGCACCGCGCACGCCAGCGCGCATCGAGGCCACGATTTCGCGCCCCACGAGGTCGTATAGGCCACGGTACGCGCGACGCGACATCCTCCAGCGCCGCCCCAGCGGCACCTCCGGCAAGCGGCGGCGCAGGCACAGAGCCCCAGCGCGAAGCATACGCCAGGCGTCTTTAGACTGGTTTCCGGGATGCACCCGGAACTGCAATGCGAGCCGCGGCACGCGGAGGATTGCCCGGCGGCGAGCCATCCGGACATAAAGATCGTAGTCCTCTACGCCTCGGTTGTCGGCGTCGAACCCGCGGATGTCCCGCACGGCGGCGGTTCGCATGGTCACCTGGCCGACCGAACTGAAGGGGCAGCCCCACCAGATTGCGTCCCCGTCGATTCTGATCCGCTCGCCATCCTCAACCGTTTCCCGGATTACCGCGAGGTTGTTGGTAAACGTGCCTCCCACCGCGTCCACGTCGAGGTTCTCGCGTAGCGCCCGCACCGCCCATGAAATCCGGTCCTGCGGCCACAGGTCATCGTGGTCGAGGAAACTGACAATCTCGCCGGCCGCCACGGCCAACCCCCGGTTTCGGGCCGCGGCCTGGCCGGCGTTGGACTGCCGGAGCAGGCGCACGCGCGGGTCCATTTTTTCGACCCGAGACAAGTCCTCCGTCGAGCCGTCATCTACGACAATACATTCCCAATCTGTGAATGTTTGCGCAATGACGGATTGTACGGCCTCATCCAAATACGGGCCGGAGTTGTACGCGGGAATTATGACAGAAATTCTCGGCATCCAACTTTCGCTCCACTAGCCCGGCATCGAGGCGCGTTGGGGCGGCCACCGCAGCGCCCTTCCGCGCCAGCTATCAGTCAGGCAGCCCACTGTTGGACCCACCAGCGAGGCGCTCCTTGAAAAACTGTCGGAGGAGGTGGAAATCAGCGAGCAAATTCAGCTCTTCTTCGGCGGCACCCTCCGCGTGCGGCCAGACCGTCGCTACGGTCGCCCGCGCGTGCTGCAGCCTCAGCCACTGCTTGGCAAGTTCGGCCCAGGAGTGGTCCTCGTGCATCCAATGATGAGCGATATACCCCCAGGAGAGCCCCTGCCCGCGAGCGCGTCTAAGGAAAGCCGCACGGGAGAGCCGGGTCGGCTCGAAGTGGTGCACGGGCTCGCAATCCCTCACGTTCCATATCCTAAACCCTGCCCGCGAAATCTGCATTCCGAAGAGCGAGTCGTCGGCGAAGCCGAGGGCTCCGGGGCCCAGTCGCGTGTGAAAGCCCGGGACCTTTTCGAGCACCCGCCGGCTGAAGGCCATGCTGGCCCCGATGAACCGCCAAGCTTCGGACAGGGGGCCTTCGGGGGCCGGTGGGGGCGCAGCGAGATACCCAAGGTGCAGTGGCCCCATCCAGGGCCTCCGCAGGTGTTCGGCAACGATCGTGGTACTGGTGGTCGCATCAGCTTTGCCGTCCAGGATCGGCCGGCACATCCCCTCGACCCAATTGCTTGGCGGACGCACATCATCATCGGTGAAGAGGATGATGTCTCCGTTAGCAGTGGCAATCCCGGCGTTGCGAGCCCGGGATTGGCCAGGCGTGGGTATCAAAATATGGCGAACCAAGAGCTTTTGCTGCGACGCCGCAAACGCCTCAGCCACTTGCGGCGTGTGGTCGGTTGATCCATTGTCTGCGACGATAACCTCCGCCGAGAGGCCGGCTGGAATATTAACCGTCGAAAGAGCGCGAAGCGTTTCGCGCAGGCTATCAGCCTTGTTACGCGTACAGATAATGATTGAGATTGCATTTCCCATTAGAACCTCCCGGGGCCGGAAACGGATCTGCGGGGGCGTCAGGCCGCCCCTGACCCACTTCGGCGCGATTTAATTCCCCTGACGACCTTCTTCACAGGCTCCGGTGCCACCCTTCGCGCGAGATTTCGGAACGGACGCCGCCGCATTTCGCCAGCTTCATCGGCGGATGCTAGCCGCGCTCCCTCGCACATCGCCATCAATTTGGGGTGCACGATGTCCACCGGACGCGGGTGCCCTAGCTCCGAAATGTGGCGGTCCGCCTCCCCGTCGAGGCTCCCCTCCTTCACGAACAGCACTGTGTTCTGCGCATACCACCACTCCACCCTTGGGTCGTCCCAAATATTGCCGCGGATACAATCGCGAAGGCCGTACCCGTGGTTGCCGAATATCCTGCACCAGTAGCTCAGGGGCTGGCAGTTGACGTGGTGGGTTCCCATTTGGCCGGGAACAGCGGCGGAAAAGCAAACCTTATCGGAGTGCCGCACGAGGCACGCAACGAATTGGTCGGCCACAGCCGCATCAAGATGCTCGGCCACCTCAAGGGATAGCGCGAGGTCAAACCTACGGCCCAGTTCGAAAGGTTTCGTCAGGTCGTGGGCGCGGAACCGTTCGCGGGGAACTCGGAGAGTTCCAGACTCAACGTAATCCCCGTCAAGCCCCAAGTAATCCGCGACTCCCTCGGCCGCAAATGCGGCGAGCCAAACGCCCGTCCCGCAGCCGACATCCAGGACACTCTGCGGCCGGAGCGCCCGGATCAACAGCGGGACGACCCGCGCCGCCGAGGATGCAGATCCAGCCTCGTGGCCCGCGTAGAAACCGCAATCGTAAGGTGGCTTTTCGATCATCTCTGTGACCCCTTTTTTTGAGGCAACCTCACCCGCGAGGCGCGTTTACTCACTTTCGAGCGCGTAACTAAAATCGGCGAATACGATACCCCGGGCGGAGCCATCTCCGCTCGTGGTCTCGGGGTAGGGCAATAGGGCGGCGACCTTCACCGTCGCGGCGTGCTCGAACTGGTCAATGAGACCCCCGGCAGCGCATACAAACACGTCCAAGCGGTAATCCCCGGGACGGAGCCAGGGAGTCCGGACTCGCAGTTCGCCACAGGCGGAGGGGCATGATTTCAGCCAGAAGTTAAGCAGGCGGGAGTCTCCCTGGATCAGCTCGACCCCCGATGGCGAGGTCAGCAGGCACGACACGTAGACCGGAGCGGCGTAGTGCTTGAAGCGTTTGATGGTGAATTTGATCACCTTTTCCTCGCCGCAGGTGAAAAATTCTTTGGCGGGGGTGACGCTGGTGAAGCGGTATTCACCGGTGCCGGGGCGGCGTTGCGGGTCTACCGCAGCGCTTTGCGGGTTTTTGAAGCTTTTCATGTAATGTTCAATGGCCGTCGGAACGTCGCCGGCGAAGGTGCATACACCACGCTCAAGGTACATCGCCTTGTTGCACAGAACCGCCACCGATTGCATCTGGTGGCTGACAAACAGCACCGTGCGGCCGGACTTGCTTACATCCTGCATTTTGCCCAGGCATTTGCGGGTGAATTCCGCATCGCCCACGGCCAGGACTTCATCGACTACCAGAATTTCCGATTCCAGATGGGCGGCCACGGCAAAAGCCAGGCGGACATACATGCCGGAGGAATAGCGCTTCACCGGGGTATCCAGGAACTGTTCCACGCCGGAGAAATCGACAATGGCATCAAAGTGTTTGCGGATTTCGGGTTTTCTCATGCCCAGAATGGCACCGTTGAGGTAAATGTTTTCCCGCCCGGTAAGTTCCGGATGAAAGCCGGTGCCGACTTCCAGCAGGCTGCCCACGCGGCCATGGAGGTGGATTTCACCTTTGCTGGGCTTGGTGATGCGGCTGAGGATTTTCAGCAGGGTGCTTTTGCCGGCCCCGTTGCGGCCGATGATGCCGACCACATCGCCGCGGTTGACATCAAAGGTGATGTCATTAAGCGCCCAGAAGAGTTCCTTTTGGGGCCGGGAAAAGGGGTGCGCAACGCGGTGGAGCACGGTTTCCGCAAGGGTAACGTGATCGGAAGCGTTGTGGCGGATGATGTAGGACTTGGCGATGTTGGTAGCACGAATAGCGATGTCAGTCATAGTTAGAACCTTGAAATTGGGACCTGGGATCGAGAATCTAGAACCTAGAATCTAGAATCTAGAATCTAGAATCTGGAATCCGGAAGTCAGCTAAGCCGGCGAGCCTGCTCGCCGTTGTTTCGGATGCCCCGGCGGGGCCGCGGGGGTGAGTGTTTTTTTTCACCACAAAGACGCGAAGACACAAAGATATAAGGGCAGTGTTATCAGTGTTGCAGAACCTAGAATCTAGAATCTAGAATCTAGAATCTGGAATCTGGAATCCGGAAGTCAGCTTAGCCGGCGAGCCTGCTCGCCGTTGTTTCGGATGCCCCGGGGTGCCGGGGGGGTGTTTTTTTTTCACCACAAAGGCGTCCCGATGCCACAAGAGTAGTTTAGGCCATCGGGATAAACTCCGGGAACCGCAAGGGATTTAGAGGACCACCCGGCGAATTCCGTCCTTTAACGGGGCTTCATTGAAATTCATCAACAAGCCAAGGCGCGTACCTGTAAGCTTGAGATAAGTCATAAGTTGGGCTTTATGCACAGGCAGAAGCGCTGCGGCTGATTTAATTTCTACAATTACAACTTCATTTACAAGGATATCCAACCGCAATCCTGCATCCAACGAATTTCCCTTGTATCGCACCGGAAGGATTACCTGAGCTTAATAGGCGATTCCAGCTTGCCGCAGTTCCTCGCAAAGGCACACCTCATAAACAGATTCCAACAGCCCCGGCCCAAGTTCTTTATGAACCACAAATGCCGCATCTATAACTTGTTTTGCAAGCCGTTCAGTTGATTCAGGTATTTCAAGCGGTATGATCATTCACCCCAGCCCTTTTTTTTCTTAGTGCCTTTGTGTCTTTGTGGTAACTCCCCCGTCGTCATCCTTCGTTCAGCCTGTCCCGATATCCAGAGCATGTGAATTGCTGTCGGGAAGACTTTGTGGTGAAAAACGTTTCAACATTTAATCTGTGTCATCTGCGTAATCTGTGGATCATTTACAAATCCTTCGCCCTTCGTGTCTTTGAGACTTTGTGGTGAAAAAACGCCCACCCCCCCGGCCTGCCAGGGCATCCGAAACAACGGCGAGCAGGCTCGCCGGCTAACTCCCGCCATCGTTGCTTCCCGGCGCGCCGGGACTCGTTAAAGTTCCCCCCTCTGTCCCCCCGCGTATACTTGCTGCATGTTTTCCGCCATCCGCCGGGCGGTGAATTTTTGCGCGTACCGCTTCCGCCCCGCGATTCCCATCCGCCGCCGCAGGTCCGGGTCGGCCAGCAGCCGCCGGATGGCGCTGCTCAGGCTCTCCGCGTTGCCCGGTTCAAACAGCAGCCCGGTTTCACCGTCGGCCACAATTTCCAGCGGCCCGCCCGCGGCCGCCGCAATCACCGGCTTGCCCAAAGCCATCGCCTCAATAAGCACCAGCCCAAATGGCTCCGCGGGTGCCGGCAGAACAAAAATATCACAAGCCGACATCAACGCCGAAACATCGGAGCGAAATCCCAGCAGAGTGATATCAGTATTATCAGTATGTTCAGTATTAACAGTATGGGCAGTATGGGCAGTATTGGCAGTATTGGCAGTATTGGCAGTGTTTTCAATGGGGGTCCCGGCGTGCCGGGAAGCAGCGGCGAGCAGGCTCGCCGGCTTACCTTCTAGATTCCAGGTTCCAGGTTCTGCATTCTTCGCCCCATCATTCATCATTGAAGCAATCGCCCGCTCGCATTCCGCACGCTGGTCCCCATCGCCGGCGATGAACAGTGAGGGAAAGGAGTTAGGAGTTAGGAGTTGGGAGTTAGCCCCGGCTCGCCGGGCATCAGAGGCAACGGCGAGCAGGCTCGCCGGCTTACTCCCGCCGCCGTTGCTTCCCGGCGCGCCGGGATTCGTTGCATCCTCTCCGCCGTTCACTGAGCGCAGCGCGGCGAAGGCGCGGATCAGTGTGGGGATGTCTTTTTCCTTCTGCAACCGTGCCGCACAGAAAACCATCGGCCGATCCACCACACCCAATTCGCGGCGCAAAGCCGCAATGCGTTCCGGTGCCGTTACCTCCGGCTCCACCGTTCCGTTATGCACCACGGTTATTTTTTCCGCCGGCGCATCGCCGCGCTGCAGCATCTGATCTTTCACCGCATTGGAAATGGCCACAAACGCGGCCGTATGGTGTTCCGCCCAGCGGTGCAACCGGTTGGCCAGAGCGGCCTTGGGGCCGCGGCGGCCGGTGCGGTTGGGCGCAAGAAAGTGCTGCGTGGCCACCACGCACCCCCGGCCCGCGCGTTTCACCGCCGCCACCGCCAGCAGATGCGTGCGGCCATTATGCGCATGAATAATATCCACCCGCCCGGCCCGCAGTTCGGCGGCCAGAATGGTAACCGTGCGTAGCGCGTGCCGCAGGCTCGATGGCACATCCAACACCGGCAGTCCGGCACTTTTGCAGCGCGGCGCAAGAGGCGAAGCCGCGGGGCAGGCAATAACCACCTCCGTCCCCGCCGCCACCAGCGACTTCCCCAGGTCAAGAACATGACGCTCAGTACCGGCGAACGCAACAGTATCAATAAAAAGAATAATGTTCATAACAGTAAATTCAGTATTATCAGTATTGGCAGTGTTATCAGTATGGTCAGTATATTCAGTATTATCAGTATTATCAGTACTGGTCAGTATGTTCAGGAGTTAGGAGTTGGGAGTTAGGAGTTAGCTAAGCCGGCGAGCCTGCTCGCCGTTTGTGTTGTTTCGAGGGAGACGTATTCAATGGGCAACGAGTCCCGGCGCGGCGTGACGGGAGCGCTGCGCTTCCTTTTTCTTCTAAATGCTCAATGCTGGCTACTGCCCCGCCTCTTTGTAAATCCATCGTCCTTCGTGTCTTTGGGACTTTGTGGTAAATCAGTTCCTCTGTGTGCCCGGTAATCGGAGTTAACCCCGTGCGCGCCGGGGCATCCGAAACAACGGCGAGCAGGCTCGCCGGCTTAACTTCAAGCTTCCAGGTTCTGAATTCTCGGCTTGAGCGGTGCACGGCGCAGTTCGTAGTCCACCGCGGCCAACATTCCAACCGCGCTCCAGGCCCATATAATGCTTCCGCGCAGCCAGTATTCATCCACCATGCCATGCACGAACCGCCCCACCACCAGCGCTCCGCCAAGGGCCACCAGGGTAAACCGCGGATCCGCCTGGGAAAGCTTTTTATGATCTTTCCACGCGGTGCGGATAATGACATAATAAATCGCCAGAAAGGCGACCAACCCCTGCACACCGGTTTCCGCCAGTAGGGTGAGAAACATGTCGGTGGGGTCCACTACCTTGCGAAAGCCAACCCCCACACCGGTTACGGGATGCTCCTCAAACTCACTTTTAGCAAAATGGATGAATTCTATCCGCGGCTTGATATTACCGGCCTTCGTGCTGAAATTAAATGCATAGTGCTGCTTCTTATGTGGCAGCAGAAAAAACAAGGCCACCAGCAGCGGCAACAATATGATGGCGGCGCGGAGCATCAACGCAAACCGCCGCCGCAGGGCCAG
>JAJZDN010000015.1 GCA_021805985.1 Planctomycetota bacterium
TACCCAACATGAAGCGCGATTCTGGATTAACGGCCAATTGGTGCTGCAGTATGCGGCACCGTGGACCCTGGCCAATGCTCTGGCTGTTGCGCGCGCTCGCAAGATGACCGGCGCACAGGAAACCCCCAAAGTACAAATTGACGTAACCGGCGGGTGCACCTTGCGCCATCTGCTGTTAATGCGTGATATTTACTACACCCAAATGAAGATTCGCTTTCCTTATAACAGTTCCATTGATCCCGGCGGCACCAAACCGGGAACCGGCACGATGGGGCATGCCATCACACTCAAAAAGGGCCAGTACTTTATGCTTGGCGACAATTCCAATGACAGTGAAGATTCCCGCGCTTGGTATCGTGTGGAACCGGTGCTGCGCCACATGCACCTGCCGCTGGGCGTGGTTCCGCAACGCTATATTTTGGGCCGGGCTTTCATGGTCTACTGGCCCGCCGGCTTCCGCCCGATGCGAGCCATCAACTGGGCCATTATTCCCAACATCGGCCGCATGAGATTTATTCGGTAGAGTTGCCGGGTGATTCGCGGAACAGCCCGACTTTTTTATCACGGTATTCTCGCAGGTGAGTAATAACCCCCGGCGGTAGCAGCGCGCTTAAATTATCCAGATTGCCCCCCAGGGAGGCAATCTGTCGAATGAGGCTGCTGGACGTAAAGCCGAAGCGCTCATTGGTCATAATAAAGACGGTGTCCACATCCGCCACGGCTCGATTGGTCAAAGCCAGTTGAAATTCGTACTCCAGATCGGTCATATTCCGCAAGCCACGAAGTATGGCGATGGCTCCACGTTTACGCACCAGTTCCACCGTCAGGCCCTCATAGGCCTCCACGGAGACCGTCGGCAGATCAGCCACGAGGCCCCGAATTAATTCCAGTCTTTGGGCCACTGGAAAGAGTTCCGACTTCTCGGGATTTTTCCCAATCGCCACAATCAGATGATCGAAAAGTTTATAGCCCCGGCGGATCACATCGAGGTGGCCCAATGTCGGGGGATCAAACGTGCCGGGAAAAACCGCGATTTTACTGGCTTTTGTCATCATATTTCCTTTCGCATCCAAATACCGCGCCCTGCGCAGCGGCCTTACGGACTTTTGCCACTGGCATTATCGGGTGTAATTATCGCCGGAGCCATTGACTTGTCCAAAATTGACTGTATTTTACCGGCGGTTGGATTGCTCGTTACCGGGATGCCGGGGGATGGTTCCGCCGCTTGCATGGATCTCGATCTAAGATTGGGGCGGCGGCGGAAAGCCGGCAGACTCGGGTAGCAGATTATGGAGAACCACGTATGGTCATGCAATGTAGTGTTGAAGATTTTGGGGCCGGTCAATCCAAATTGTCGGTGCCGCAGGATTCTCTGGAATCACTGTTTTCTCCCGATGGGCCGGAAGCTGCCGACGCGGAAGAGTCATTAGCGGCCATTATCGCTGCGCCGGAAGAACCGTATGAAGACACGGCATCAGGGCAGGCGAAGCGTCGGCGCGATGAAGAGGATGACGAGTTGGAGGAGGAGGAAGACGAAGAAGACGATCTCGACGAGGAAGACGATGAGGATGATGATGAAGAGGATGATTTTGAGGACGACGACGTAGGCGGCGCTTATGACGATGATGACCTTGATGACGAAGATGAAGACATCTTCTACGATGAAGATGATGATGATTAATTCCAGAGGTATAGAACCTTTTTCCGGCGCAGCGTGCGGGTCGCGGGGTTCTGACTGTGGATAATGTTCAGCCGCTGCCTGCTGCGGTCCGTTCGCTCATTGAATTGGCGATACGGGAAGACCTGGGTGATTTGCCGGATAGAGGGAATAAAACCGCCATCCGATTGGATCGCACGGTCGCTTTGAGTATTCCCCCGGATATATCCGCTGTGGGGAAAATTGTCGCCCGGAAAGAAGCGGTGATTTCCGGTTCTGGTTTGGTGGCCGAAATTCTTTCGTATTATGACCCGCGAATTCAAAGCTCCATTTTGATTCCGGACGGCAGTCTGGCATCGGCTGACGCAGCGGTTGCGGAAATCAACGGTCCTGCCGGTGCGATACTTGCAGCCGAACGGGTGGTATTGAATTTCCTGGGACGCCTCTCGGGCATCGCCACGCTGACCAGGCAATATGTTCAAGCTGCCGCTACGGGCTCCAACCAACCAGGAAAGCCGATCATTTGTGACACCCGAAAAACGACCCCTGGCTGGCGTGAGCTGGAAAAATGTGCGGTGCGGTGTGGTGGGGGAGTTAACCACCGCATGGGGCTTTTTGACGGGGTTATGCTGAAGGACAATCATCTTGCCGCCTTGCGCCGATCCGCAGGAAAGGCATTATCTTTGGCGGAAATAACACGTCAGGTGCGTGCGGGAATACCGCTGCATATTCCACTATGGCTGGAAATTGATTTTTTGGATCAACTGCGGGAAGCTCTGCCGGGCGCTGCGGATATTATTCTCCTGGACAATATGACGCTTCGGCAGATGCGGCAAGCCGTTATGCTTCGCGATGATTTCCGCCCGGGCGGCCCGCCATTGCTCGAGGCTTCCGGCGGCGTTACGCTTAAAACTATCGCAGAGATTGCCGCAACGGGAGTGGACCGTATCAGTGTGGGGGCACTTACGCATTCGGCACCCGTCGCGGATCTTGCCATGGATTTTATTGAACATGAGTGAGTCAATTCGTAATTCCGCCGCTGAAGTAACCCTGCAGGGCCTGCTGGCTGACAATCAAATTACTCTGGAAGTACGTGCGTATCGGCAAACGTCCAGCACCAATGATGAATGTTTCGCCTTGGCCGCCGCTGGAGCACAGCAGCCGGTGGCCATCTGTGCGGATCTGCAGACGAAGGGGCGCGGCCGTCGGGGAAATCGCTGGGAAGCTAAACCGGGGCAGTCCGCACTATTGTCGTTGCTGCTGCCGGGGCGAGATTTATCGGTAGAAACATTATCTCTGGCTGCCGGATTAGCCGTTGCGGATAGCGTTGCCCTATTTACCGGCCAGATTCCTGAACTCAAATGGCCGAACGATGTTTTGGTGGATGGACGCAAACTCGCGGGCGTACTGATTGAAACCCGGACCAATGTAAAAAATCCTGCACTGACAGATTACGTTATTGGTGTGGGTATGAATGTCTCGCAGACGCAACATGATTTTTCGCATGAACTTGCAGACCGGGCGATTGCACTAAGCACAATTTGCCACCATTCCCGGGACATTGCGTCAGTGATTGTGGTGCTGATCAAGAATCTGCAACAGTGGTGTGATCCGCTGGCACCGGTTGAAAAAATGGTACCACTTTGGCGGTCGCGATGTCGAATGCTCGGGGGGCCGATTCGCGTATCCTGTGCGGGGCAGATGATTGAAGGTACCGTGGCGGATATTGATCCTATGGAAGGCCTGATTATCCGGGATTATCACGGCATGAACCACGCCTGTCTGGCATCGCAGACCACGGTATTGCAGGAGTCCCCCCGGCCAAATTGATGATCCCATGCGCCCAAAGCGCTCGCCCTGACGATCAAAGAGGTGCCTTGCCGGCATCGTTAAAGTCCCCGGATCCGCCCTTGCGGTACTCTTGGGGAGTCGTGCCCAATTCGCGACGGAAGACCACGGCCAGATGCGTAGGACTGGAAAACCCAGCGGCATAGGCAATGCGCTTCACCGGCAGACGTGTTCCCCGCAGCATCCGCTGGGCGCGGGCCACGCGACAGGCGGTTAATTCCTCCAGCACATTGCGCCCGCGTGCGGATAAGAAATGCCGCGACAGCGTTCGGCGTTGAATTCCCAATTCCCGGGCAATGTCATGCACCGACAAATTTCGATGGCTCTGGTTCCAAACAGGATAAATCATATTGATAAATATGGATTTATATTAAATAGAAGGTGTCAAAAAATCAATAGAATTTGTTGTTGACTTGGTGCCCAATTTCGTTAGCATACCGCATGAACGAATGGCGGAGTGTTGGTTTGGTGCCGACGGCCGGCTGGTAGATGCGGAAATATCCTGGCTCATGAAGTCGTGCCTGGAAGGGGCGGGATCCTCGCTGCGGTTTCCCGTGCGGTGTCTGGGTTTTCAGGCCGCAGTCCCTCTTATCGCTGTTTAAGCAGGTCTTGTTCCGAAAAGCTCTGGAGGCTGTTTTGAATACCGGCTCAGGTACGAATTGGTTTGCAGCCGTGGCGCTGCATTGGACGGGCGGCTTGGCTTCTGCGAGCTTTTATCTGCCGTTCCGTGGCGTAAAGCGCTGGAGTTGGGAAACCTACTGGCTGGTGGGTGGGTTCTTCAGTTGGATTATTGCGCCCCTGGTTTTTGCACATTTTCTGGTGCCCGATTTCTGGCAGGCAATCCACACGGCTAGCGCCTCAACGCTCTTCTGGACTTACTTTTTTGGCGTGTTATGGGGGCTGGGCGGCCTGACGTTTGGCCTGACCATGCGGTACCTAGGCATTGGCCTGGGCATGGCCATTGCGCTAAGCTATTGCGCGGCGTTTGGCACGCTGATGGTGCCCATATATGACGGACAATTTGGCGCTCTGGTGTCGCATCTGTACGGTCAGGTTCTTCTGCTTGGCGTGCTGGTATGTCTGGCGGGTATTGCCGTCAGTGGTATGGCCGGCATGTCCAAGGAACGGGAACTTCCGGAGGAACAGAAACAAAAGGCGGTCAAGGAATTCAACTTCAAAAAAGGAATTATGGTGGCCACCTTTTCCGGCATTATGAGCGCCTGCTTTAATTTTGGGATCACCGCCGCTACGCCGATTAAGAATGCCACCAAAGTGCTATTGGCGACGCATCATGCCAGTAATATCTGGAATGGCCTGCCATCTCTGATTGTTCTGTTATGGGGTGGATTTACCACCAATTTTATCTGGTGCCTGATTCTGCATTTAAAAAATCGCAGCGGCAGGCAATATCTGGCCGCAACTTCCGCCCCGGATGAAAATCGGATCCTGACCGCCTTGGACGGTCCGGGTTATTCTCAACCGCCTGGAAATATCGAACTACCCTCCACTCGTGTGCCTTTGTTGAATAATTACACACTTTCCGCGATTGCTGGGGTCCTCTGGTATCTGCAATTTTTCTTTTACACCATGGGCCAGACCAAAATGCCGGAAGCGGGTAAATTCTCCGGATGGACGCTGCACATGGCCAGCATCATTATTTTCGCAACGATCTGGGGCGTGATACTTCATGAATGGAAGGGGACCAGCAAAAAAACCCACGCCCTCATTACCGGCGGCGTTATCGTGCTGGTGCTTTCCACTATTATTGTCGGTATGGGCAACTATCTGAAAAAGAAGACGCCCGCAAAGCCGGCCAAGCCGGCCGCTGCTCTGGTAGTGCCCCAGCACACGGCATAATCATGCTTTTATGCCCGGTGTCAGCGCTGATACAGCGGCAAATAATGGTAGGGTACGCATAACGCTAGAACTGCCATGGCCGTCGCGTACGCTTTGGACCCTTGCTGCTCAATGCCGTCCGTGGGGGTCCAGGAGCCGTTGGTATTTTGCAAGTGAATCAATTCATGGCGGATATGACTGTAAATCTGCTGGTAATATTTTCCACCCAATTCATTGGCCGCCTGACTGCAATAATAGGCCGCATAAAAATAAAAATTCTCCTGGGGCGCCAGCGGATGATTCAATAAAAAATCTCCGCCGCTGATGGCCTGGGGCGAATTTCTCTGGCCCATAAGTTCTAACGCCAGAATTCCTGTGCCCGTGCGTGCCCGTCCCGGCGGCCCGCCGGGCTGATAGGCGAAGCCTCCGTTGACACTGGCATCGCGTACCACAAAGGCGATACCATTTTTAATCGATGCGGCAGGAATGGCCGCACCGCAGTCCGCCGCGCCGCGCAAGGCCATGAGTTGCCAGCCCGTGCAGGAAATATCCGCGTCCGTTGCCGTAGGTTGATAACGCCACCCGCCGGCAAAAATACCGCGCGAGTTTTTCTGCGCTGCCAGGATTAGCGCGACCGCCTTGGCCAAAACTTTTCCAATACGCTTACGCAGCGTCGGATTTGCCACGCCGTAAGCCTCCGAGAGCATTACCGTAGATATGCCGTGGTCATACATCGTTCCGCCGGACACCGTGATATAACCATCGGGAAGCTGGTGCGCCAGAACCCAGTTAATTCCCCGATCTATTACCTGATGATGCGGCCCGGTTCCTGGAGTGTATCCGCGTGCTAAAAAGGCCATCACCGCCAAGGATGTCACCGCGGGCCGGTCATTGCGATTGCAGGGGAATGTTCCGCTGGCTTTCTGGTGTTCCGTCAGCCACCTAAGTCCATGGGCGATCGCACTTTTAACGTAAACGGCAATAGGGTGTTCCGCGCTCGCAGGCGGGATATTCAGCGAAAGTCCGGCAGAGATTATTCCAACCGCAGCCCAGACGGGCAGTCGCCGATATCGGATATAGTTCATAAATCCTATCTGTGGTAAGCGTGAGCAAAAAGTCATCGCACCCGCATTTCTGAAAGCCGGATGTAGTAATCACGCACCATGCGTTTATAGCCGGAGGGAATATTTTGCCGTGCGGTATTCAACAATTGTCGCTTGGCCAGCGGGCCGAGATTGCTCCACTGTTCCGGACTGATTCCCATAGCCAGTACCGGCTTGGGCGGTGCCCCACGGGGGCCGCCAGGACCGGTCATGCCACTGGGTTTGCCGCTTAAGCCCTTGCCTGCCGCGCCGGGAGTGCCGGCCTGCCCCGCCATGGCCAAGCTCTCGCTGCTACCGCCCGTCGGTGCGCCCGGCGGCCCTTGCGTATTCATGGTTTCTCCCGCCGCTCCAAGGGATTGTGCTGCCTGTTGTGCCGCCTGTGAATTCCCCTGCCCCGCCTGCCGTTGCGCCTGCATGGCATGTTGTACTTGTTGGGCCGCAGACATGATACGCTGGTAGGAACTTTGGCCTGTCTGGGCCTGTTGGTTTCCGCTTGAGTTTTTACTGCCTTTCGCCTGCTGATTGCCTGCCGCTTTGCCGCCTGCCCCCTTCTGCTGCTGCTGGATTTGTCCGGCAATCATATTTTTATATTGCGGTACATTCTGCATTTCCGGCGAATGCAGGGCACCGTTTAAATCATCCATGGCAATGTGCAAGTGTTGTAAGGCAGATTGTTGGTGTTCCACGGCGGCTGCCTGGTTTACTTTATTAAGTGCCTGTGCAGAGGCTTGCTGATCGCGTGTTCCAGATTGCATCTGCCGACGCGCTTGAGCAATATCTGAATTTAAATCCGGTGCGCCGTTCTGGGTTTGCTGCTCAAGCTTTTTGGCAAGTGCTGCGGCTTGTGTAATTTGATCGGCAATCTTCCGGGCATTTTGTGCCTGCTGCTGCGGATTGGCCGCAGGTGCGGATATCTGAGCCATCAATTTTTTGGTCTGTGCGGCCAATTGTTGTTGTCGCTGTGCCAGTTGTGCAGCATTGCGGGCCAACTGCTGGAGTTGTCCGCTTTGGCCCGCGTGTGTTTGAGTGTGTGCTGCCTGCTGCTGCACCGCCTTATTCATAAATTGCTGGGCATGTTGCAGCGATGACCGGGCCTGCCCCGCATTCTGATCCGCCGCCGCCCGCATGGCTGCCTGGGCCTGCGTCATGGCGGCATTGAGGTTTTTAGCTTCCGCCGGCGTGGGGGCCTGGTTGAGCATTTTCTGAGCCAATTGATTCATCGACCCTGCTGCTCGCTGCAGGGCGTTGGCTTGTTGCGCAGGTGAGGTAGTGCCTTGTGGATTAGTTGCAGCATTGATATGCGAAAGTTGATGTTCATTATCCAGTGCCGCCCGATGAGCCTGCTGCTGTTGCGGCGTGGGGGGCTGTGCTGCGTGATTTAAATTCGAGGCGGCGGTTTGCAGGTTTCGGGCAATATTGTTCTGGCCCTGTATGGCTGCCGGCCCCGCATGTTGCCGCAGGTTGCTTACTACAGCATTCATCACCAGATCATTTGGTAAATTCGGTTGTGCCTGGCCCGCGGATTTGGCGGATGTTTCAAGTGCTTTAATGTGCTTATTGAGCTTCTGCTGCTGGACGGCAAGCTGGGAGAGCTGCGTTTTTGCTGACTGGGCGTGTAATTGCCGCTGGAGCGTGCCGGCCGCCTCCTGCTGAGCAGAAATAATTTTTCCCAGCTGGTTTTTCAAGCTCGACATGCTGGGTTGCACCTTGGCAGCTACCGGCGTCTGCAGTGACTTGTGTTGCTGCAGGAGTTTGGTGAGTTGGTGGTGTAATTTCTGCTGCTGATGCTTAACTTTAGGTGAATCCGGTTGCTGGGTCATTTGTTTTGCCAGGGCCTGTTGTTGCCGAGCCAGGGTTTTTAAGCTGTCCGCCAGTTGCTGTTGCCCGGCCTGCTGGGCCATCTGCTGTTGAAGTTTGTTTAGCGCCTGCTGCGACTGTCCGAGGTTCTGTTGCGCGGCCGCCAGATCGGTGTTCCGCTGTGCGGATTGTTGTGGCGTGGCAAAACTGGCGGCCGCTACTTGGTTGGCGGCCTTGGGCAGATTTTGTTCAGCGGCCGCGGCGGCCTTTTTGGCGGTTGCTGAAAAAGCCGAATTCTGCGTTGCTTTAGCGGCCGCCTGCAAATTATCCACCGTCTGTGACAGATTCTGCTGCACCTGCTCTGCCACGCGTTGTTGCCCGGTTGACAATCGTCGATTTCCGGGCGTGCGCTGTAAATTGGCAACGCGTTGCTTATCTCTGTTGATTGCCTTCTGAGCTTTGGCAATGGCGGCCTTTTCCGCGCGATAGGCCGCCATGTCTCGCCGCTGCTGATAGCTTTGCTGCAAATGCCGATCGATGAGCAACTCATGCAGGGCCGTGCGGGTTTTCTGATGTCCCGGTTGGCAGTTGTCAATGGCCTCAAGCCGATAAAATATCGCACGGGCATGCGGGCGGTCGGCGGTCAAGAGTTGATCCGCAACTGACAGCTTCCACGTTTGCTGCACATGCCGGGGATTTTTCATTCCCAGATCAATGTTATAACTCATCGGCAGAGAGTGTCCCACCATGACAATGGCCTGCACCCCGGAAAGCCCAAATTCATCTGAGGCGTCAAACAGAATCGGCACGGAATCATCCACCCGTACGCGCACACGCCGGACCGGCTGCACGATGTGAATCAGCGGCGGTTGATCCGGAATCGCGACGATGGGCCATACATGATTATCGTTGTTTTTTATTCCCTGCCCATTGATCAAATTGATGCGATAGCTGCAACTGTACTCCACCGGAAATGTCGCTTGATATTCCAATCCGGTTACTTGGGTCAACGGCAGCGGTTGCAGCACGCCAGCCACGGGCGTGCCCATGGCGACAAAACTTTTCTTTGCCAGTGGTTCGGAAGCATGAACAATTAATTGTACCTGCGTGCCGATAATGGCTTTAATTGAGCCGTTTTTGCCCGCCACGCTCCGGGCCGGCAGGGCGGTGTACGCTGGAAAAGTGTATCTGATTTGCAATACGGAAATGCGCGGCCGGGCAATAATGTTCGCGTGATACCACGGACTTTGGGCATTACCGGAAGTGAGTTGGTAGCGGAATGTGCCCGCAATATCCCTGAGATTTGCACGAAAGGCGTTCGGCCCGATATGCGTCATCGCGATCAGCCGTTGCGTTCCGGCGGTGTTGGTCAAATTCAATGTCATGGAGCGCACCGGCTTACCGACCAGTGGTGGCTTGGCTTTGCCGAGAATTTCCAGATCGGCTCCCTGCCCGAGGGTGACATCGCCCGGCGTTACATGGATGGCCAAGCTTGATCCTACCGCCGTGCTCCAGGGTGCAAAAATCCTCCGCACGCCGGTAGTCACCGTTTGGGGAAATAACGGCCAGAGAATCAGCCACGCCAGAACCGCCGGTATACAATAGGCCGCCCATTGCATAATATTTTTTCGGGATAAAACCGTGTCGATATTAATGCGGTCGGTATGCTCCCGGGCTTGTTGGATGACATGACGCACCATTTCCGGTGACGCATGTTCTACCGGCGGAGGACTTTGGGAAAATTCTACCGCGCTGATAATGCGTTCTTCATGTTCCGGCTCACGCTTTTCCACCATGCCTGCTGCCGCCTGCAGATCCAATTCACCCCAGACCGGCCGCAGCAGCCAAACGGTTACGGCAATCATGCTGCTCCAGGCCGCAATCGCGATAATCCATCGCAGCACCGACGGCATGGTCGGTTGCCCACCCAGCAGCAATACCACCAACAGAGAAATCAGCAGACAAATCAATATCGCCTTGAGCAAAGCACTGATAATCTGGAATCGCCGGTGGCGTCCGGCTACATGGGCGAGAATTTCCACAATATCGGCAGGCAACGCACCCGGTGCATCCGAATCGGTGTATAGCATGTTTTCCGGCATGGTCAAACCTCGCCAAAAGGAAGCTCATTCCAAGCTTCCGGTGGATCATCAGTATTGTACCGTTCCGCGAGGCAAATAGGCAGTCCTTAAAGCATTTTACAATGCATTTGCATTTCTCTTTGCCTTGCTATCTATCGCAAAGCGTATGACAATACGGTTTAACCATTCGGTTACCTGGCGCACTGGGTGTAATGGAGCCTGATATGCCGCGATGTCCCGGTTGTTTTGTAATGCTTGCCATGAGTAATTATGGTGGAGTAAATGTGAAAACATGCAGCAGTTGCTTCGGGGCTTGGATTTCCCGTGTGAGTCTGATGCACATTGTCCGGGCCGTAGAACCGCCTGAGGCCGGCCCAACCACACCATCGCTTAAGGATTTGGCCGCGTTGGTTATTGAAGGGCATAACAAACGCCGTTTTCCCTGCCCGGAATGCCGACAACAAATGACCTTGGATCGCCTGCATCCGATGATCCCTGTTGATCTGCAGTTTTGTAGTAAATGTGCTTATGTATGGCTGGATGTCGGCAAATTAGCACTGACCCAGCGGCTGTACCACGAGCTTACCAATAGCACCGATCCTAAAATTATAAAAATTCGTGACCGTTACGCCCTGGCAAGTATGGGAATGGAGGTTCACAGAGAACGCGGTCAGGCCGTTGGCAGTTCTACCGCCGTGGCAATGGGACAGTCAATGGGATTTGCATCGCCGTTCGGCGTCGGCGGCGGGTTTGATCTTAATACACTTGTAGGAATGTTGGACGTTTAAGCATGCATGGCAGAGAATTCTGTAAACTTCTGGCCGGCGCAGCGACCGCGGCAGCGCTTCCTGCTTTGGGCCAATCCGCCGATGCGGCCGGGGCAATCGCGGGGGTCTTTGATAAGTACACCGAAAACTTCCCCGCATGTGCAGCTATTAGGCACAGAGGAAAAACTGCAATGGAAACAGTCCGCGACGGGCTTACGCGTCGAATTGCCGAAGTACCGCCCTGCAACGGACTATGCGGTGGCGCTGAAAGTGGTCTTGGCGTGAATGTAGCCGCTGTCAGGTAGCCGCTGGCCGGAAAATAAAGCGACTGCTATAGTGTGTACATGGTTGCAGGTTACACAGTTTTGGCCCGGCGGTACCGCTCGCAGAACTTCGACCAACTCATTGGTCAGGAAGCAATCGCCACGACGTTAAAAAACGCCGTTTCGACCGGGCGTTTAGCCCACGCGTTTCTCTTTACCGGTACACGCGGAGTGGGCAAAACGTCTTCTGCCCGCATATTGGCAAAAGCGATCAACTGCCCAAATTCTGTCAACGGTCAGCCGTGCGGTGAATGCCCAACTTGCAAAGCCATTGCGGCCGGAGAAGACATTGATGTTATTGAAATCGATGGAGCCAGCAATAACGGTGTTGAACAGATTCGGGATCTAAGGCAAAGTGCCGGCATTACGCCCAGCCACAGTAACTTCAAAATTTACATTATTGACGAAGTTCACATGCTTTCGATGGCAGCGTTCAACGCGTTACTCAAAACGCTGGAAGAACCACCGCCGCACGTAAAGTTTATTTTTGCCACCACCGATGTGCATAAACTTCCAGCCACCATTTTAAGCCGCTGCCAGCGCTATGATTTTAAAAATATTCCCGCCGCCCGCATCACCGAGCATCTGCTGGATATCTGCCGGCAGGAAAATACCGAGGCAGAAAAATCAGCCCTGCATCGTATCGCGATTCTGGCCTCCGGGTCCATGCGTGATGCACTCTCCCTGTTGGATCGGGTGTTGTCCCTGGGCGCGGGACGGATCACAGAAAAGCTGCTGGATGAACTGCTGGGCAAGCCATCATTAGCCCACATGACGGACCTCACGGCGGCTATGGCGGCCGGGGACGCGGCGGCCGTGCTCAAGCTTTCTGACTATATGCTTTTGGAAGGCATGTCCGCCGAACAGGTGCTGGGTGAATTAACCGATCTGTTACGCAATTTAATGGTCTTGCGCGTGTGCGGAGAACAAACCGATATTTTGGATATTCCCGGTGAATGGCGCGGCGCTTTGGTAAAGCTCGCCCCCGCATTTGATGCTTCGCTGCTGGTGCATCACATTGCATTATGCGATCAGACACTACGCTCTTTGCGTGGCTCAACCATGCAGCGGCCTTTATTTGACGCCTTAATGGTTCGACTGGCTATGGCGGGGCAATTCAGCAGTATCCGGCAGATACTTGAATCTGGGCAGTTGCCGCCTCCGGACGCGCAAAAAAAAAATGATTCACCAAGCGTTGCAGCCCAGGGCGATTCCCCGCATGTGACAATTCCCGCCCGACCGCAAAGCCGGCAACTTTCCAGTCCGCCCGCGTCGGAATTACCGCCGGACTCGCCTGTGCCCTTGCGCTCGCCTGCACTGACCGCCGCCGTGACGCCCAGTGCCGAAGACGGCAACTCGATGTGGGAATCCGTGGAAGCGTATCTGCTGGAAAATCAAGGGGCATCCCTGGTTAATTTGCTTAATGGCCAAGCGCGTATTATTTCAGCGGATGTCAGCAAGGGCACAATCCAATTGGAAGTGCCCAGTCACACGCATACAATGGTCAGTAGTGAGCGGTACCTGCGGATGATTGAGGCGGCTTTTGCCGCCAGAATGGGCAAAGCTTGTCGCTTGGAAATTAGCGTTGCCGCTCGCCCGGTCGTCGCTGCTGCACCCCTGGCAAACGCCCCAGTTCGCCCGGCACCTGTGTCCAGCCCGCGCATTTCGCCGGAGTTAATGAAACGCGCTCAGGAAATGCCGGCGGTCAAGCAGTTAATGGAAAAAATGGGGGCGAAACTTGTGAATGTGGAACCGCTGGAAGTCAGCCCGGAATCTTCGGATCATTGAATCGGAAAGTAATGGAGAATATATAGAAATGAGGAACCATGTTTGATTCGCTAAAATCTCTGGGCCAACTCGGCCCCTTAATGGCCAAGGCCCGAGAAATGCAAACTAAAATGGCTGAAGTGCAGCAGAAACTCGGCGATATTAAAGCCGAAGGCTCTGCCGCGGGCGGCATTATTACCGTCACTGCCAATGGCCGGATGGAAATTATAGAATTACACTTTTCGCCTGAGGCCTTACGCCTTGAACCGCCCGTACTGGCAGATTTAACCCGCTCGGCAATTAATGATGCGCTGGTAAATGTTCGCAATATGGTGCAGCAGGAAATGCAGGGTGTCGCCGGCGATATGGACCTATCGGGAATTCAGAAAATGATGGGAATGCCGTCATGAATGATCATTCCATGGCTTACAGCGCCAGTGTCCGGCGACTCATGGATATGTTGGGGCAGTTGCCAGGTGTGGGCAGTCGATCAGCGGAGCGGATGGTTTTTCACATCCTCAAAGCCAGTTCTGAAGACGCACTTGCGTTAGCGGATGCAATCCGTGCCGTTAAGCAACAGGTCCGTCATTGCAGTATCTGTTATCACTTAACGGAATCGGACCCGTGTGAAATTTGTCGCAATCCCAGCCGCGATACCTCGGTGATCTGTGTCGTCGAGCAACCCAAGGATTTGTTTCAAATTGAAGCCACGGGCACCTATAAGGGGGTCTACCACGTTTTGCTGGGACATCTGGCCCCTTTAGACGGTATTACTCCGGAAAATCTCACCATTGATGCTCTGGTCGCCCGCTTAGAGCAACGTGATGCGACGGGAAATCCTCTGATTCGGGAAGTTATTATCGCAACAAATCCCACCATGGATGGGGACGGTACGGCGCTTTATTTACAAAGTCGCGTGGAAAATTCCGGTGTGATGATCACACGGCTGGCGCGCGGCCTGCCAGCGGGGGCGCAAATTGAACACGCCAATAAGGCTATTTTGTCCGACGCCCTTTCCGGACGCATCAAAATGTAAGATTGTACGACCACGGCCGACCCACTCATCTGGGACAGGCGAAATGCCGTAAAATCTGAGAGTGAGTTATGATGCCATTGAAGCTATTGGTTGCACAGGGTGTCCCTGAAAGGCAGGTTGCCTGCCCCGGGTCGTTGGCGGGCATACGGTTAGGCGTGGTCATTCCCTGTCGGGGTGATGCGGATTTACTACCCGGTTGTCTGGCATCGTTGTCCGATTTTTCCACCGCAGGGGATACCATTGTGGTGGTGAACGCCGATAATTGTCCGGAAACGTCCGCTATCGCCGCGCGCTGCGGTGTGGAATTAATCCGTTCTGCGAAACCGGACCGCGGTAAGGCTATTGCAGCCGGTGTTTCCAATTTGCTGCATCAGACTGCTCCTGCTCCCGATATCATTTTAATCGCTCATGCGGATATGGAGTTTACCGCCGGAAGCCGGCAGGCTCTCGTGGCGCATCTGGGTCTCAATCCGCGGCGACAGTGGGGGGCGATGGGGCATCGTATTATGTCCACGCAAAGGAAATATCGGCTTATCGAGTTTGGTAATCGCATCCGCGCCAGTCGCTGGCACATGCCCTATGGTGATCAGGCCATGTTTTTCGGAGTGGACGCTTTAGCCGCCGCTGGCGGATTCCCGCAGCAAAACCACCTGGAAGATTGTGAATTGTCGCTTCGATTGAGGTCCATGACTCCCGCGCTTTACGTTAATTACCCTGTGCGCATCGGCGAACGCCATTGGCGACGCGGTGTTACTTTGACCAGTGTACGGAATTGGTTCATCGCCATAAACTATTTCATCATTCGGGTGGAATCACACGCCGTATGTTCAGAATCCTCAGCAGAGAAGCCGATAGCCGTATGAACAACCATAAAAGTTTGCATATCAACTTGGCGCTGATGGCTAAAGCACCGCGCGCGGGTTATGTGAAAACGCGATTACATAAAGCCTTCTCCCCCGAACAGGCCTGCGATATTTATCGCTGCTTTTTAGGCCGCGCCGGCGCTTTGGCGGAAAGCTGGCAACAAATCCGCCCGAATATTCACTTGATTCTGGCCTTTGATCCCCCGGATAAACCGCACTTATGGGATGCCTGGAACGCCTGGAACCGTCAGGCGCAGTCTGCGGGGGACCTTGGTGATCGATTGCAAAGTGTGGTGGCATACGCTGAATCGGAAGAGCCGTCCGCAGTTATTTTTATCGGGGCTGATGCGCCGGAATTATCTGTGGAGCATTTAGACTTCGCCAGAGAAAATCTGTTGAACCATGATGCAGTTATGGTGCCCGCTTTTGACGGCGGCTATGTGCTTCTGGGCTTATATAGCCGGGCGAAAGTTCTTTTAAATGGGATCAACTGGGGAACCGACGAAGTGTGCGGGCAAACCAGGGAAATCGCTCACCAGGCCGGCCTGAAGTTGGCAGAGACTCCGCCTATTTCCGATGTGGATACCGCCGATGATGTTGCCGAACTCATTGACCGCCTGTTATCCTTGCCGGATGAGAATAATAATGCGCTGGCGACAGCGCTGTTGAAAATTACCCACCAATAAAGGACGTACTATGACACCACCACTTAAGGGCAAAACAGCGATCATCACGGGTGCCAGTGCCGGTATCGGCTGGGCTACAGCACTTGAACTGGCCGCACACGGAGCCACCGTGATACTGACCGCCCGCCGCGCCGATCGCCTGGCCGACTTATCTAAAACAATTGCGGCCACCGGCGGAAAGGCCGTGATTTTCCCCGGTGATGCCGGAGAACAATCTCACATTGATCAATTACTTTCCAAGGCCATGGAATTGACCGGCCGGCTTGATATTGTCATCGTCAACGCAGGCCGCGGTTTGGCGGGCGGTATACTTACCAGTGATCAAACGCAATGGGAATCGCTGTATAAGCTTAATGTGCTCGGGGCAGCATATTTAATGCGTGGGGCGGCCAAAATTATGGTGGAGAAACAGTCTGGAGATATTGTTGCTTTAGGCTCCGTTGCGGGCCACAATATTTCTCCCTTCAGCGGATTTTACGGCTCCACCAAATGGGCCGTCGCCGCGATTGCTGAATCGTTACGTCGCGAAGTTGCCAGCCGGTCCGTGCGCGTTACAACCGTCAAGCCGGGCATCGTCGAAAGCGAATTTCAGGAAGCCGCCGGCTACACCTATGAAAACTTCACCAAATCCATCGCCCGGTTTGGCAAGGTCCTCTCGGCAGAAGACGTAGCCCGGACCATTGGCTTCATCGTCAGCCAACCCCCGCACGTACATATTAATGAAGTGGTAGTACGGCCCACCGGCCAGGATTATCCGTAAGCAGCTTTTTTACGAGGATTAAATGATGAATGTGCGGACATTAGAGGTTAAAGGCAGACGCTTTGTGCAATTGGCCGAGCGTGATTATTTGAAACTTGTGCGGCAGGCCAAGATAAGCGCACCGGAAGCCGATATGCCGTCACTACCATCGGTGGGGCCGGACGGTAACTACCCCGCGTTGGAATACGCCCGTGCATCACTGGCCCGCGACATCATCAGCACGCGACGCCGCCTGGGGCTTTCACAAGTTGAGCTGGCCCGGCGGGCGGGTATACCTCCTGAAAGTTTGAATCGCGTGGAACGAGCCAGAACGAATCCGACCATCAAGACGGTTGACAAGATTGACCGTGCATTGAAAGCTGCGGAAAAAACGGCCACTCACGGATTGAACGATGTCCCAAAACTTGGACAAAAAAAAGATGTCAGGGACCAATAATCCGCTCGACGCTGGCAGCGAGTAGGATTGTGATCTTTAACGGGGAACATTTTGACTTTCCGGTTTTTCAGCGATGGTACGGATTTCCAGAGAGATCGATATGGGGCAAAAAATCTGTTGATGTGCAGTAAATGCTAAATCCGGGCTGGGAAGACCTGAATTTCCAAGATGACTGTCTCTGGCGTGCTAGCTTGGATTATGGGGCTTGGTTTCACCTCGGAAAACGTAAACACACCGCCGGACGCGACATGATAAACGTGTCCATGCCACACCGCAAGATTTTGGCTGGATTTGGCTGGATTTATCAAAGCCGAGGCGAATCCGAGGGTAACGCCAGAGAAAGCGGAGAATCCGCGAGTGTTTAGACGCCCTTATTCTCTGGAGACATGTTAATGTCGTTGACAAATCTGTTAATGTTCAGTAAGGTTGAAATATGGACGTAAGGTTCACGGATGATGCTATAAAGGATCTGGATAGATTGCCGCGAAGCATCAAGCCACGCATAAGAGCGGTGATTGCACGGCTCTATAACTGGCCCGCCGTCAGCGGAGCCAAGCCGTTGACAGGGCCTCTGGCTGGACATTACCGGATGCGCACCGGCGACTATCGCCTGCAGTTGTTCTTGCGTGACGGCATACTGTGGATCGAAAAAATTGGCCACCGCGACGGTTTTTACGAGGACTGAAACAATGAAGCTGCATGCACAAACTATCGAAGT
Source organism: Planctomycetota bacterium (assembly GCA_021805985.1). Classification (GTDB taxonomy): domain Bacteria; phylum Planctomycetota; class Phycisphaerae; order WQYP01; family WQYP01; genus JAMDCX01. Next base: position 17,679 of record JAJZDN010000015.1, read on the forward strand.
CGGCGGACAAAGAGTCGCTGTGTTGCCGGAACCTGAGTATCTTAAACTTCTGGAACTTTCCGGTCTGGCGACGTTGGACTCAGATATGCCTGACCTGCCGAAAAAACTCCCCGGAGGGGGCTATCCCGCCTTGGAGTATCTGCGGGCCAATCTGGCGCGGGATATTGTGCAAGCTCGGCGCGACCTGGGATTGTCCCAAGCCGAATTAGCGCGGCGGGCGGGTATGTTACCTGCAGCGTTGAACCGCATTGAGCGGGGCCGGGTTGACCCCGGCGTTTCCACGGTTGAAAAAATTGACCGGGCCCTCAAAGCTGCGGAGATGCGCGCCTCACCGACAAGGTCAGCCGCGCGGCCAAAACGGTAAGCGGCCCACGAGGGTTACTGGATGCAGTTCCGAAAAATCCCCACGCGGGGAAAAGTGCACATTATTATTGCCAGTTTTTGGATTATGCGGGCGAGAGGAGTCGAACCTCCACGTCTTTTGAACACTAGAACCTGAATCTAGCGCGTCTGCCAATTCCGCCACGCCCGCGGATCAAAGAATATAGTAACGCCACGATCATAAAAATTCCACTGCCCGTCTCGCGTTCGTATTTTTCAATACAGTCAGGTCGGCAACTTCTGCTGGCGCGCGGAAAGTTCTACCTGCACTTTAAATACTTTTTCAAACATATCGGCCTTATGTCGCGCGGCCCAGAGTTCCAGTTCGCAATCAGCCTGGGTGGTCAAGGCGAACGCCGCTTTACGATTGCGCAGGGACACGCGTACACGCTGAACATTTTTATAATGGCCGCGATCCATCCCATCCGCGACGCGCAAAATAGCCGCCAATTTGTCCACCACAAGGCGTTCTGCCAGCGTCAAGGACATATACGCCTCGTGGCTTTTCTTGGGCATGCTCCGTCGATGGTAGCGGGCCACGTTGCCGATAATTTCCAGTTCTACCGGTGAAAACCCCTCTAAATCCCCATTTTTAATCAGGTAATAGCTGTGCTTATGGTGCCCGCTGTGGCCAATATGCCAGCCGATGTCATGCAGCATCGCCGCATACTCCAATGATTCTCGGTGGCGGTGATCCAGATGGTGCAGCCGCGTGGTCTGGTCAAAAATACTTAAAGCCAGTTTTGTAACCTGCTGATGATGATTTTCATCGTAATTACAGCGCCGGCCCAGCTCGATAACACTGCGGCGGCGCGGTTCAGTAATTTCGACTGAGAGCCGCACCTTGGGCCAATGGGTTTGCATGTAATCAATGATCATGCCTTCCCGCATCGCACGATCCGATATTTCAATAACCCGAATATCCAATTGTTCAAACAGATAATTGACCAGCACCGCACCGGAAATGATTTGTCCGGCCCGCCCGGGATCAAGCCCCGGCATTTTCAGGCGATCCTTAAACGTGGAGCGGATAAGGCGGCGGTAAATAATTTCAAAATCTTCATACCGCATTTCGCTATTCACGCGGTGCCGCGCCACTTCCTGGGCATGTTGCCCCACGCACAGGGCGGCAAGATTTTCCATAGTTCCCGACGTGCCGATAAACTTGGCCGCGTGCAAAGAGCGAATGCGGGAAATCAGGCCCTTTAGGGTCATGTGAATGTGTTTATGCAATGCCCGCAGTTCTGTTTTGTTCGGGGGATCATGTTGAATAAACTGCTGTGTAAGCCGACTGGCGCCAAGCTTGCGGCTTTCCAGCAGCAGCGCCTTATCTGAAGTCCCAACAATCAATTCCGCTGACCCGCCGCCGATATCAATAATTAGAGCCGGCCCTTCTTCCATGCCCACCGCCTGCCGGACCGCCAGGTAAATCAGCCGCGCTTCTTCCTGACTGCTGATCACCCTTATATCCAGCCCCAGTTGGGTTTTGGCCATCAGGACAAAATCGCCGCCATTAACACTTTCCCGCACGGCACTGGTCGCAAACGCCAGAACGCGATCGCACTCCAGACTTTGCGCCACCCGCATATACCGACTCAATACGCCCAGCGTGTGGGTCATGGCGGGTCGTGGCAGAATATGGCGAACCAGTGATTCTCTCCCCAGTTGCGTTAATTCCTTTTCCGAACTTAACACCTTAAAGCTCATGGTCTCTGTGACTTCCACAATCACCATGTGCAAGCTGTTGGTGCCGATATCAATAGCCGCAATGCGTAAACCATGCGGAGTGCTATGCCGCGCAGTTTTATCCCCACCGATTTGCACCTCCGGCTTGCGCGGCGCGGACGAAACAGCCCGTGACGCACTTTTTCTCGAGGAACCGCCCGTTTTGGTAGTGTGCGAACTTTTCATACCACAGATTATGCTGGCCGCAGAGCGTAATGTCCATGAGGCGGAATTGGCGGCAGGTGGGCGGGAGTAGCAACAGTTCCGGGTAGCACAGCCGTGCCGGGAAACTTCACATAGCCGCCGGCTTTGCCGGCGGTCGAGCGCACCTCATAGGTACCACGCTGCGCCAAGACAAAACGGTGTGATTTGCCGCTGATTTATTGTTTTGCCGGTCCCTCTCGGAAAAATTGCGACGCCCCTTGGGCCGAGGACCGCCTCCATAGGGTGCGATTCAAACGAGGAGAGCCTGTAGAAAGACCGCGGATTACGCGGATTGGGCGGATAAACGCCGGGATTTCACGCCTGGGGTCCCATACGCATTTCTCGGCACCGGCCGGTTGGCGGCGGAAGCCGCAGGCTGACTGTATTTGTGTCAATGAACATTCTTGCCATGGGAGCCGCATCAGATGGTGGTAAAGCTCAGTTGGGAGCCTACAATACGCTTCAATGGACACCCAAGGGACGCTGCGACCCTTTCGGTTTTCAGGTGAAAAAGCAGGCGGAGCTATGACAACGACGGAGGTCGCCATTTCGTGCAGTGCAACTTATGCCGAAGCGATGGCAAACGCGGCAGTGGAGGTGCGCAAATGCTGAACCGTGTGGACGACGCCATTTTTGCATACCTGCGCGAGCGCAGTGAAGCTTCGCTGGCGGCCTTGGATGCCGCCCTCGTTGAGGAAAGATTTCACGTTCCGGTCTCTGACCCCGTGAAAGAACTTGCACCCGGCCACTACGACGTTCCCGTGCTCTGTGTGAAGACAGATGCCGGGGCCGGTGCGATACCTGCATTCACTACGGTTGAGCATCTGCTGAAGTGGAAGCCGCAGGGGTTTAAATACACCTCACTCACTGGGCGTGCGTTGATTGCTATGGCAGAGGGAATGCCGATGATTGCAGAGATTCTTGTGAACCCGGACGACGCACCGCGCGGCAGTATTCCACGGAAGGATTTTAAGAGGATGTTGGCCCTGTAAAGCGGTCCGGCGGATCGGGGGTGTTGATATTCGTGGTGACGGATGAACTGGCGGCCTTCTTATGGGCGTATGGGATGGAAAGATGGCCACGGCTACGCTGAGATCAGGTGATATTGGAAAGGTGAGCAGTAGAGCGAGATTGCCGACGATTTATTCCGGCCTTTGGCCCGGTAGATGTGAAGTTGCCCGCAGGTGAGCGAGTGAGCCTGTTCCATGGAGGAAAGGTGCGATGAAGAACATTCAAGTGATTGATGACGCAATAAATTGCAGCTTCTCCGTCTACGCGGCGTCGGACGAGGACTTTGCCGCGATTTTCTGCCAAGAGGGCCAAGATGTGGAATTTATAGGAGACCTGGTCGCGAGGGTCGGATCACGGCGAGCAGCCAAACTTGTTTTGAGGTCAACCAGTCGCAGTGGGCGGGTGGATAAATGTAAAGTGTGTGGTATCCATGGCACTCTGTTTTTTGGACTGTTAGAGCGAAAAAAATGGTATCCCAATAAACGCGAAACCGATCTTGACGAGCCAGGAGCCGCGCTCCGCTGTCTCGGCCTATCCTGAAGTTCTTAACCTGTCGCCGTATGGATTCTGGTTGATGGTGAATGGAGCGGAATATTTCCTTGCCTTCGATGATTTTCCATGGTTCCGCTCGGCCACAATGGAGCAAATTTTCGCTGTCGAGTTGTATCATGGCACACATCTGTATTGGCCGGCCCTTGATGTTGACCTGTCGCTGGACCAGATTCTGCATCCGGAACAATTTCCACTGATCGCCAAGTAGCCTGCAAAAAAAGACCGCGGATTACGCGGATTGGGCGGATAAATACGGGGCTTCGCCGCATCGAGGCCCCATACGCGTTTCTCGTTAACGGCCTGTTGGCCGCGTAATCCGCAGGCTGCTTTGTATTTGTGCCAATGAACATTCGTGCCATGGAGGCCGCGTCAGATGGTGGTAAAGTTCAATTTGGAGCATAAAATACGCTTTAAAGGGCGACCAAGGGACGCCCCAAGGGCTTAAATGAAACAACTAGTTACGTCCCCGTTTCGCTTCCTCTGGTCGACCGCCTATGATCCGAACAGGGCCAGTTTGGAACTATCAAGCCCGCTTCTGGAAAATAGTGGAAAGGATCACAATGAGGATCACAAATGCAGAGATAAGTTTTGACTTGGTAATGGAAGATGACATGTCCTTCGTGGAGGGCTCATACCGTTTGCCCGGACGTGATTGGGAGGTGTTTGTCTTCAGCCGCTACGATGGGATAAAATCGGAGGTTGAAACGGCTGTAAAATTGGGCGGTGCTACCGGAGTCGTTGTGCGGCTTCCAAGAAATGAGAAGCTTAATAAATCCATTGTCTTGCATACCCTTTCGGAATCCTTAGGAGTTGTGGACTGGCGAGAGATACCTGGTCCCGATTCCATGCACCTCCGGTGAAGTTGGAGTGGCCACGGGTGCGCCGTGCAAAGGCGGAGTGTTCCAGGGGATGCACGCCTCCCCTCGCTAAAGGCTGTTGCGATTGGGGAGCGGTTTTAGCAGCGGTGACGCAATGAGGCGGTTGGGTTCCGGGGAGTAATTGGCGGCGTAAGCGATTAAAGCCGGGCTGCGAGGCAGATGGTATTATCTAGTCCGCAAGGGCGCCGGCAGGCCGGCGCTTGGGCCGGGGACCGCAGCCATCGGTGCGATTTAAACGAGGAGAGCCTGTAGAAAGACCGCGGATTACGCGGATTGGGCGGATAAACGCCGGGATTTCACGCCTGGGGTCCCATACGCATTTCTCGGCACCGGCCGGTTGGCGGCGTAAGCCGCAGGCGGATCGTATTTGTGCCAATGGCTGATGCCTGCCGAAGGGTGGCAACGTTCAGTTGGGGGCATACAATATTCTTCAAAAGGCGACCAGGGGACGCCCCGCATGAAGCGTAAAATGAAACAGCGAGATGCGTTCTCCCTTCGTTTCTTTTAACCATATGAGGAGAGCCGATGGGCACCAGAGATTGGAAATCGCCGTCGCCCCCGTGGGTGTCTACGGCGACCGCGCAAGCGGGCGAAAGAGAGGCGGCTGGCGCGTTGGCTGCGGCCGATGTCCGAGTCGTCCGATTGCATGGCGAACGGATGACCGAGAAGCTTCGCCTTTTAGATGCCTTCGCCGAAGCGTTTGATTTTTACGTGCCTTGGGGAAGGAACTGGGATGCGTTCGAGGAAATGATGTTCAATAGCATCGTCCTGTCGGGCATACCGGTGCTTGTGGCCATCTCGGGCGCTGAGCAGCTCCTTGCAATCGATGCCGAGCGGGACAAAAACCTGGCTATTTTTCTCGACATTCTGCGCTACCTCGGTGCAGAGCTTGCGAGACCGCAACAGCGGACACCGCAGGGGATAGGCCTGCACGTCATTCTGAGCAAGGCCCAAGACGCGGCAATGCCGGCACCTCTGGTAAGTTTGCCGGAGTTGCACGAATTGGAGCCATCAGGCGGGTGCGACGGATTGTCCAAGGGTTAGTATCGAGGGTAAGGAAGCGGCCCCGCCCAGGGGCAAACGAATTGTTCTGCGCCCGGAGCACGTGGCAGGCGAGCGTTGGACGTAGGGCAAATAGGGCCGGGAAATTGGAGCGGCGGTCGTGGGTACAACGCCACGGTGCGGTGGATGTTCTCAATACGGCGCGGGCGCAGTATACTCATTTGAGTGCTGAAAAGGATCCGTTTAACGGTCGCGACTTGGAACTGTGCAAGCATGGCACCCGCCGCTACGCACACGCTCGCGCCGAGTTGGAGAAGTGCTTTCTCCGGCTTTGGCGGAAATAGGGTTGAGACGTTTCCTTGGACCGTTCCGTACTTGAGCGACAGGTGAACTCGTGCCGAATCACTCGCTTTTGAGGACAATTATCGCCGCCATCATTGGAGCGGCTTTCATGTGTGGAACCGGCTGCCATCGCCGTGCATCCTCTCCGGTTACCGGATTATATGTTAATACGGTGGGAGACCACCCGTCGCTTCTCGTGGTATTGCCGGACCATCGTTACGTGCATTGTGTGTATCGGAATCGTTTGCACAGGTACATTTCTCAGGCGGGCCGATGGAGCTGGTGCATCCTTAAAGGACACCGGCGGCGGCTTAGCTTCGATGGGTTTGTATTCTACCCAGGCGATCGCACCGGCTATCCCCCCGGAATTGACTCGGGGCAGCCGGGCTATTGGCTCGTACACGTGGGCCGTGACGGAAATGGACGCGCGCGGCTCTGTCTTGATGTCGACGGTTACGACCGGTACTTTGTCCGGCGGCTACCGGCCGGTTGGGTCGGCCCGTTAGTGAAGGAACTGGGTCGCCACCCTATGGCGGAGAGCGCCGGTAGCAGCGAGCGGCGGGGCGCGGCGGCAACTCCTTCGGCACGGTCCTTTCACGAACCGCCGGCGTTAATGCGATACGGGAGCCATGCAAGTTTGGCGACCAAAGCGAGGCCGGTATCGTCAGATGATCCTCCTTTGGGTCCCAAGCGGAGAGGGCAGTAAGTCAAAGGTACCACTCCCATGGGCGAGGCGCTGAACAGAACGTGAATTCAAAAGTAGAGACACAACGTGAGAGTACACTACGCTGCCCCGTTGTGCTTCGTCGCGCGGCGGCGTTCGGCGCCGATTGGGTATTGCTCCCCCGGGGCCGCTCGGCTTTCCGAAATAATGGGGTGGAATATATTCCTGTTAAGGAATTGGGGGCTTCGCAGGCAGTACTGGACAGAGACCATTTCCGGGATAGTGATTGCCTGTCCGCGCGGCTTCCCTCGCCGTGGCTGGCGACGGCACAGGAGCAACGGGGCCGTCGGGCGTGCGTGGCGATCAAAATTCCCAGCGGCCGTGGTCATTCCGCAGGACACATTACGCTGCGGCCTCTGTTCGGGCCAGTCCGCAATCTTCGAGAGCAATACTTCGGCAGAAATGACTATGGCCCTTCCGTCCGCGCCTATTATGGAAGCGTCTCCGCATTTCTCGCTCCGTACGCAACGCCGCTCTTGCTCTGGCGGGCAATCTTTCATGCACGTCCAGCCGATGTGCGGTGTTCTTGGGGCCGGGCGCGGTGGAGGCTCGATACGCTACTGATGCTTAAGCCTGGGTTTTTGGGGGGATGGGAGACCGATTTATTACAGGCACGACACGTGACGGCTTTTATCAAGAGCGTAGGTCAGTCTGGCGGGAACCGCGCGGCCTCAGGGGATGCAACCCCTACCCGCAACAGCTGGAGGGGGTTGTGGCACATGGCATGGATTTGCTGTGCATCGGGGGTAGCGGCTGGTGCGTGGCCCGGCACGCTGGCCATGCACACCGCGACGTTCGCTCTGGTCACATCCGGAGCCGCCGGCTATCCCCTCGGGATCGGAAGTGAGCTGACCCGCTTGGCGGGAGCCGCACTGGAGGTCGCCGCTCTAGTTCTTTCCGCCGTGGTTTTCGGCGATGCGGGAGGTACAGGAAACTCGCGCGGCCGCGCCGTCTTTCTCGATGCTGGAATAATCTACATTGCCACCGTCTGGTTAGCGTATGCAGCGGCTGCGGCGATGTTCGCGGCCATCTTGGGCCGGTAGTTCCGCGGTGAAGTTTTGCTCCAGAATTTAGCGCGTCGCAACGTAAGCGCTCGGAAAAAATCGCGATGGAAGGGATCAAAATGCTCAGAAAAGACCGGTTAATAATCGCGGACCAAAGTGGTCGGGAGAACACGTGGCCGTACTGAATGAAATGTCCCGCCACAAAAACACACTGGCATGAAGCCCTCGGCGCTCTGTCGGAAAATCTGTGCAATCCTTAAAATCTGTGGATTGGTAACCGTAATTTGCAGGCTTAACATCGCATTAGGAGCGTTTTGATATGACGGTAGAAAATACCTCTTTCGGTGAGCAAACGCCCATCTTGGCTCTGCTGGAAAAAATGGCTGAAAACCATGCTATCCGCAGCCGGAAACGTTCCGCGATTGTCAGCGGCGCAGTTGCCATGGATACCATCGAGCTTTACATGGGCCACGTGAAAAGGGCGGCCGACCGAAAAAGCCGAACGCGAGGCAGACTGGAAACATCTGTTTTTCCTGAACTCCGGCGGGGAATGCCTCCTGGAGTGCTCAAGACGAACGCGAAGCGGCTGGCATTGGCCCGGCTAAAAATAAAGAGCGATCTCACGACGCTGGCGAAGATTGCGGAAGGTTACGCCCTCTGCAGTCGAGAACTGGACGCCTTGGCGATGATCGCCTTCGCACTGGTGCGCGTGGCCAACGATGATAAGCCGCTATTGCGATACCACCGGGCCCGTTCCAGCATGGGAAAACCGCTTACGGCCCGCCAACGAAAGCACCTGCAAAGTCTGGGAATCGAGGTGTGATTTGTTACATGCCAAGCCCGCAAAAGCACGGGATTGTCCCGGTGGTATGTTTATCCTGCGTTGAATCGATCAGCGGGCCGCAACGCGATGTTTCGCTGTGACGAAGGCTCTGGCACCGTGCCAGCCGGTGGTAAAGTTAAACTCGGAGCATACAATAGGCTTCGTCGGAGGCTTAAGATGAAACAGTCAACTGCGTATCGGTTTCAGTTCATCGCGATCGCGACGTGCGAGCTTTGCGTATATGGTGCCAGCGGGGCTGCAATACCCGGCTCCGCTATTTTGCGGGAAGTTCCAAAGATACATGGATGGAAACCGATAGCCGTTCTAAGTTCTGCTTCTGCCGCTTCCCCGTTGCCATTGCCATTGCCAGCGGGCTCGTGTCCGCGCCTGCGGGCGGGAGTGGCATGGGGTGGCAAATTAATCGCGTCGCCCACAAGGAGCGTGGGCCTTGTGGCATGGAGGCTTTCGCCATCACAGCGCACCGGTATTACGATAATTCCCTACCATACTCTTTATTCATTGCATCGCGTCATTTGGTCAGGAAATATGACATCAGCTCATAGCCGGCTTCGATGTGCAGGTCGCTTTCCATGGCGGCCTGTTCGGTGTAGGCCCGTGCGATGCTGCTTTTTCCCTGCGAACCGGTGATCAGAAAAGGTACCGGGGCTTCGTGGTGCTTGCGCGTGGCGCATTGGGTGGCATGGTCGGGCATGATCAGCAATCGCCATTGATCAAACGTCTTTAATTTTTTGAGCACCGGCCCGACCACGTGTTCGTCAATGGCTTCAATGCTTTTGATTTTCGTGGTGAAGTCCGCCTGATGGCTGGCTTCATCCGGTGCTTCCACGTGGCAGCAGACCAGGTCAAAATTATCCAGGGCGTCGCAGGTATATTTCCCCTGAGCGGCGTAATCGGTATCGTGATAGCTGGTGATGCCGGGCACCTCAATATTCTTCCAGCCCAGCAAATTCGCGATGCCGCGCAGTAAATCCACAGCGGTAATCATGGCTCCGGAAACGCCGAAACGTTCCTTAAAGCTTGGAATATGCTTGGGCCTTCCCTGGCCCCACAGCCAGATATCCGTCGCCTGATTTTCACCGAACTGCCGCCGCACCAGATTCACTTCATGGTCTTTGAGTACCGCTCGGGCCTTGTTCATGATATCCAGTAACGGCTCCGCGCCGGCTCCGCGCGGTAAATAGTTTTTAATCGGCTGATCGGGAATATCATGCGGGGGGGTGGTCTTTACTTTGCTCAAATCAGTGCCGGAAAGCGTCATTAAATTGCGATAACTTACACCGGGGTGAAACTTCACCCCACCGGAGCTTCCAATAGCGCCCGTGACGGCCTGCAAAAGCGTGCGGCCTTCGTTATCTTTGATGTGCCCTGCGGAATGATCCACCATTTTTCCGTCAATAATGGTGACGAAGTTGCAGCGCATTACCCAGTCTGAAGCATTGAGTTTCAGTCCCATGGCCGCCGCTTCCAACGGAGCACGGCCGGGATGATATTGGGCAGGGTCATACCCCAACAGGCAAAGCGTACACACATCGCTTCCGGGGCTGAAATCCGGCGGCGTCGTGCGAACCGTACCAATACGACCGTTGCGGGCGGCTGCGTCCATATTGGGTTTCAACGCAACTTCCAAGGGTGTTTTATTGCCCAGTTCTGCAATCGGGGCGTCGGCAGCTCCGTCGGGAATGATAATGGCATATTTCATAGTGTTGCTTTCGATCCTTCATTAGTCTAAATAATATTCTAAGCGGTTGGTGGGCTGTTGCAATCTGAAGTTGCTCACGGTGCCGGATCAATGACACGAATGTGCCGGGTCTGGCCGCGCATTCCCCGCAGGCGATCAATTTTGGCGGTAGCCTCGGTTACCTTCCCATCTGGTGCTTCGTGCGTCATGATTACCAAGGGCACAAATTGATCCTCATGTGCTTCATGTTGCACCATCGCAGCCAGAGAAATGCCAAGTTTGCCCAGGATGCCGGTAATCTGATGCAGCATTCCCGGCTTATCCTGTACCATCATTCGTAAATAATGCCGAGACGACACATCTTGAATTGGAATAACACCGGCGGTACTGCGCCGTGTCAGCAGCGGCAATTGCCTGAAAAGCAGCGGGGCGGTTCCCATAGCCGCTTCTACAATGTCTGCAATAATGGCGCTGGCCGTGGGCTTTCCACCGGCTCCGCGACCATAATGAATGGTCTGGCCGCTGGCATGGCCGACGACGGCTATGGCATTAAATGAGCCATTAACATTGGCCAGCAGATGTTTCTGTGGAACAAACGCGGGGTGTACTCGCAGTGAAATACCGTGGCGATGCTTTTCGGCGATCGCCAGGAGCTTGCACACATACCCTAATTCTCGGCCAAACCGCAAATCCATATCGTCAATGGTATTTATTCCACGGACATAAATCTGGTCGAACGGTACATTGGTCCCAAACGCCAGAGATGCCAGAATGGCCAGCTTATGGGCACTATCTCCGCCGGTGACATCCAATGTGGGATCAGGCTCGGCAAAGCCCGCGGCCTGCGCTTCGGCTAAAGCGGTGCTGTAGCTTTTGCCGGCGGAACTCATTTCACTTAAAATGTAATTGCATGTGCCATTGACAATGCCTACGACCTGATCAATTTCATTGGCGATTAATCCGCGAGTCAGTGCCAGAACAATGGGAATCGCTCCGCCACAGGATGCTTCAAAGCAGACGCAGGAATTGGCTTTTGCCGCCGCGCGAAATATTTCCACCCCATGCAGCGCCAGCAGATGCTTATTGGCGGTCACCAGCAATTTCCCGGATTTAACCGCCCGCAGGGAAAAAGCCTTCGCGGGTTCAACGCCGCCCATGACTTCCACAACAATCTGAATTTCCGGATCATTGAGGATGTCATCGGGATTGGTGGTAAATAAATTCGCCGGAATCTTGTGGTTCCGAGTTTTTGCGGTATCCCGAATTAAAATCCGCTTCAAAGCCAGCGACTGTCCGGATCGCTTTGCCAGCAGCGCTTTCTCAGTCAGCAGCATCTCCGCCACCGTCGCTCCAACCGTTCCGCATCCCAGCAATCCAATATGTGTTGTCATAACCACTCCAAGTACTTCTACGGCGAATTAAGATACGACAACCGACGGCAGCGTGCCAGCGCGGAGGGGGATTTCTTCTGCTTGCTGAGCGCATCGCCGGATTTTTCGTTATGGTGGATACCAAGGTGGCCAAGGTGGCCAAGATGGTTCAGGTCCCAGGAGTTAATATTTGCGAGCTTGAAGATTTTAAAGCGGTGCGCCGTAATTTCGCGAGTTATTGGACGGGATTACCACAAGACACGACGGACGAACTGCTCCACCGATTACACCGATGGACACACTTTAATGAGCTACGAGAAATCTTGCCGTTTATCGTCGAAATATGTCCTCCGCTTACCTCCACCTTCCTCCTGTGAACTAACGTCTTTCAGATTTTCAGGTCACTCGGGACGGACGATCCACAGATCTCACCGATTTCCGATCCGGCGGTTAGGGAAATATTAAAATCTCTCTTTTTCACAAGGCGGACAGGCTCAATGATTAATGGCTAATGAATAGAAATATCGCGGGTGGCTATTGGGACACGCTCCAGAAGACGATTTGTCGGGTGGAAAAAAATATCAGCGAGGTTCGGTGGACGGGCTTTTTGAGGATGTCGGCGGCGGCTGAGGCGTAATATCGTACTTGCTGCTGATAGGCAGGTAGACGGGCGGGGATAAATAGGGCGGCATCGGTTTTGTAGTCGATAATTTCCAGCGCATGGGGCTCAATTAATAAGGCGTCAATGACACCGCGAATCAGCATGATATCTAAGCCACTGGTGTGCGGTTTTGCTGCGCCGGGATCCGAGATTCCGTCAACACCTAAGCTTGGTGGTGCTGCGGGGTTGACGCCGGCTGCATGCGTCGCGGGCAGAGACCAGAGAAAATTTAATTCCCGCAGTAATTGGTGACTGCGCGATGATTGTATCGTAGCGTGACGCATGCGTTTTCCCAGTGCGGTACTGAAAAGCCAGAGCAGCGCCGGTTGATCAACGATCGCTAACTCGTCGGGAGTTAAATGGCCCTGCCTTACCAGATCGGCTAGCGCGTCGCCTAATGTGTCTTCACTGGTGCGCTGATAGTCCAAGCGCTGCAGGACACGATGCATTAACAGACCTCTTTGTATACCTGAGTTATCTGAGGTTAATTCCAAATGCGCACTGGGCGGCGCATCGAGGATAAAAGCGGGCGAGTCGATGTCGCTGTTACGCATAGCTTTAAGCCGACTTACGCTGGCAACGGCGGCCAGTCGTGTTAATTCCTGATAGGCATAGGGCTTAGTGATACGATTGAACACAGCCTTTAAGGCTTGGGCATTGGGGTTTACCGCTTCGGCATGGCCCACGCCATCAGCGGTAATATCTCCGACGTCCACCGTTGGTGCAAGACCGCTGGAGCGTTGATTGTCGTGAGAATTCAGCGAACTTTCGGGTATTCTATGCAGTGTTAGCAGGGGGTCGGTTGCCTGGGCGTACTGGCTGAAAATAGGCCCCAGCCACGCCAATGGGCAACTGGCGGGTTTTAATGCCGGTGTATGTTCATTTTTTCTCATGTCGCACGGCAAACGAATTTGCGGCCATTTTTCCACTGTTGATTCCGCCATTCTTCCGATGAGAATCAACTGATCGCGTGCGCGCGTCATCGCTACATACAGTAACCGCGCTTCCTCCTGATGCAGCTTGCCAAGTTTTTCTGCGGCCAACACCCGGCGGCCCGGTGAATCCTGCACCAGGACTCCATTGGCATCCAAGATCTTAATTCCGATGCCTTTGTCGCGGTCTACCAGGAGTTGTTGTTGAAGATCACGCTTATTAAATGCGGTTCCCAAACCGGCCACAAAAACCACCGGAAATTCCAGTCCTTTGCTGCCGTGGATGGACATGATCCGCACCGCGTTGCCCGCGGGCGGTGCCGCCTCACCCAGGTCGCGCTCTTCGCGCAAGCGCTCAAAAAAGTTGACGAATCTCGACAGGCTCTGTAATTCAAAACCGGAAAACTCCATCGCCCGCTGCTGCAGCAGTCGCAAATTAGCCAGTCGCTGGCGACCGCCGACCATGGCGGCGGCCTGATTTAGCAACCCCGCTTCCTGCATGATTCTGGACAAGGCATTGACCAGTGTTTCAGCGCGTATGGCTGATCGCCACTGTTCCAGCTTGGCCATGGTGTGCGTTATCTTCCGGGCCAGTTCAGATGCTGCGGCGTCGGTATGGTTTGTCTGCCCGAAGTCGGTTACCGCCTGATGAAACGGGACGTGGCCGGTTACATTCTGCCGGACATAAGCCAGGTCTGCCATGGTGCATCCGCCGATCGGGCCGATTAACACGCTCACCAGGGCGATATCTTGTTTGGGATTATCCAACACCCGCAAGATATCCAGTACTTCCAGCACTTCGCTGGATTCGAAAAAGCCGGTGGTCAGGGCGGCGTTCGCTAAAATGCCCATAGCGCCCAGTGTGCGCACATAATGCGGTGCCCGCTGACTCGGTGCGCGTAAAAGGATGGCGATATCTTTTAACTCCAGTGGCCGCAATTCCTTGCCGACCTTGCGCGAACTTTGCAGCAGTTGAATAATGAGTTGTCCGATTCTCGTGGCTTCCAGTTCGTCGGCCTGCATTTCATTGAATGGATCACTGTCATTCGAATCGGCTTCGCTGTCACTTTCGTCGGCGTTGGCATGAGAATCATCGCGTGATGTCGTTAACACGTGCAGTTCCACAGGTATTCCCGGAAAGCCGCCCGGTGTTGCCGGCGGGCGGCCATGATGCAGTTCGGCCAGTTCCGCCATATTAATTAATGAGGTCAGCGAATCGCGCTGCACCATATTTAGCATAGGTTTAATGATGGCATTCAAAGCATCCACCAAGGGCGGCAGGGTACGATAATTCTCCCGCATGGTAATGATTTTGTTGCCTTGTCCGGCCGATCTTAGTTGCGTGGCCATATTATGCAGTATCTGCGGCTCGCTGCCGCGGAAGCCATAAATGCTTTGCAGCACATCTCCTACACCAAACAGGGAACCGGGTTTTAATTTGGTAGCGCCCTTATCCCCCCGGTACAGCAATTCAATGAGGCGCTGCTGCACGGGGTTGATATCCTGATATTCATCTACCAGAATATGGCGAAAGCGCTGATGCAGCAGGCTTTGCAGCGGGTTGCCCGGTTCAGAAAGTCCAGCGATAAGTGTGCGCTCCAGATCTGAATAATCTAACTGGCGGCGCCATTTCTTCACCTGCTGATACTGTCGTTGCGCGGCTTGGGCAAACGCCAGAAATGTCCCAATACGGCGGCGGCCAATCGTTTCAAGCGATTGCAGCTGCGCGATGTCCGAGCCGGTAAATTCGTCGCATAGTTGGATGAAAGCGTCTTTCAGTGGCTTGTACGTCCCGTCCCTGAAGTGTTCGGTTTGTGACTTGTCTTCGCTGTCGCGCAGGCGAATTTGTGCAGCAAACTTTACGCTTGCCAAATAATCACGTGCCCGGGTCCATTCGGCGGGACCTGCAGTAGTTAATGCTTCAGCCGCCTGTTTAGCAGCCAGGCTGGCCTCAATAAGTCCGCTGAACATTAATTTCTTGGCGTCGGCCTGAAGCAATTGCGCTTCATCTGCGCTGGCCGCCAGCATGATGGCCAGTTCTTCCAGGCGACGCGACTTTTGTTGAACAAAAGTGGTCAGAACCGCCTGTATTTCAGCATCGCCGCTGCCGGCAGCGTTGGCGCACCAAGCGTCAGGATCTACGACGGTCTGCATAACACGCAAAATTGGCATAATAAGCATTTCCAATTTTGCCGGTGATGCGCCGGCGTAAAGATCAAATATTTCAACAAAATCGGAATGCTGAGGGTGGGTCTCCGCCATAAACTGCCGCGCTGTCTCGTGCAGGGCATCGGTTTGAAGCATGGCGGACTCATGCTCATTAAGCAAGGTAAATCCGGGATCAACCCGGCAGAACATAAACCAGGTTTTTGCCGCCCAGTTGCAAAAGCCGTGAAATGTGTTGATTTGTGCGGTATCCACGGAGGCGGCCTGCTGATGCAGATGTTGGAACAGTTCGGGGGCCGTCTGATTGTCCGCTGCCTGGCGCAGGACAAGGGCGATGCGGCTTCGCATTTCATCGGCGGCTTCGCGGGTGAATGTCAGCACGAGCAGTTCGCGTACCTCGCAGGCGTCCGGGCCAGCTGTTACGAGTTGGGCGCAACGTCGGGCCAAAGTAGCGGTTTTCCCTGAGCCGGCGCCGGCCAGCACTACCATTTCTCCCTGGCGATGGGCGATGGCGCTTTGCTGCGCGGCGGTCAGTGAAAGAGCCGCCGGCTGATTCGTCGCATGAAGAGAATCGTTCATTGGGACTCCATGCTGAGAGTTTGTGCTACGGCGGCGAGTTTGGTACTCGCATATTCCTTGCTGGTATCAAGATTGCGGAATAAGCCGCCTTGGCGCTGAAATGGACAGATGCTTTTAAATTCACAAGTGGAACAGGGGATCAACTTTCCTATCTTATAAGGCGACGGGGCAATATTTCCATCTTGAATACCTTGAGCGATTGCGCGCATGGTCATTAAGCCAGATTCCAGCATGGCGGAAAATAATGGATGATCCAGTCCGTCATTGCGACCGGCATGAGGCTCGCCGTTATTTTTTAGAGTTATTCTAAACCAGTCGCTGGAATTTCCAGCTTCAACCCGCGAATCCAGTGACGTAAGGGCCAGATTATCAAATGGGCCGTTTGGTTTGCAGGTTTTATAATATGCTGGATCATTTGCATTTAGTGGCTCCTCGCCGGGAGCCGGTTGAACGGAGATTTCTGCGGGCCGCAACGGATAATAAAACGCGCCGATCGGATGCAACGTGCCAACGTCTGGGATAACCGCATTACGCACGGCCAACAGATACGCCACTAATTGTAAATCCAGGCCATGGACAAACTTCCCCAGATTGAATTTCTTGGCTCCAGACTTGTAATCCACCAGCAGGGCATTTCCCGTCGGGTCAAGATCGAGACGATCAATTTTGCCGCGCAATTCCAGCGACGCGTCGGCCCCATCTAATTTGACCGGGGGGAGAACCATTTCGGCTGAATCGGGGTTGGAAAAGGTGCCAAACCGCAATTCCGTTGCGGCGGGGCGGAAGTTATTGCCCTCTGCGGCGCGGCGTTGCGCTTCAAGGATGACCGCCAGTTGGCGATGCAGAGGCTTGGCAATGGCCTTGAGTTCCAACGCGTCGGCAATGGCCAAAGCAGAGAGATTTTCCGTACTTTCAGCAATCGCTCGCGATAAAGTTTCCTCAAAATCTTCCCGCCGGCAGTCCGGCCACGCGAGCGCACCGCTGATGACAGCACGGTAAAACAGATCCAAGGCATGATGGTACATCAGGCCTAGACTGCGCGCGTCAACCTGCCATTCTAGTCGCTGCTGTAAATGCAGTGTATACCGGTAGAAATGCTGCAGCGGGCAAGCGGCATAGGTTTCCAGTTCACTGACACTTAATGCGGCCGCCCCGGACGCGAATCGGCCCAAGTGTTTCGGCAGCGGAGCGATAAGGCAGCGATTCTTTGAATCCATCGCATGTTGCCAGCGTTGAACAATGGCCGGATCGGTCTGTGCGTTAAGCCACTGTTCCGCCGCCCGGGCTGCGTCTAAACGGACATCGTCCCTGGCCAGCAAAACCCAACGGATCAATTCATCCAATGCGGAAAAATCCGGCCAGTGTATGTCGGTGGATTCAAGGTGTTGAACCTGGACATCGGTAAACAGATCGCGCAAACGGGCTATATACACGCTCGGGGCCGTCTTGCGCCCTTGGGCGTCGGCGGCAGGATAGCTTATTAATAATTGTTCGGAGGGCCGTGTCATGGCGACATAATCAAAAAATGCGGCTTCTATAAAATCTTGCGAGGTATCGGCATTCAGTGCATCACCGAATACCTGCTCAAGGCGTTGGCGATCGGCGTCGTTAATCATGCCATCTTCCGCGGTAGCTTTGGGCATCAGCGTTTCCAAGGCACCCATGATCAACACAGCTTTTAATTCCGGATGACGGGAGCGCTGGGCGGAACTGATCAGGACTTGATCCACAGCCGGTGGAATAAGGCCAAGGGTTAAATTTTCAAGTACGGTTTGCAACAATTCGAAGAATTCCGATGATGTTTGCGCATGTTCCAAGGGCACCTGGGTCATTTCATAGAGCATCTCGCCGCACTGCGACCAGACTTGCTGATGAATTTGCGCCTGTTCAACAGCGCCCTGGGCTGTTGACTGATCAATCCACTGTTCCATCACGGAGCCGACCTGCATGGATTCAAGTAGTGTGATCAGCGATTGTGCGTAGTGCGCAACAGGTCTTAATTGTTGGGGAGCGGAATGAAGAGCGATCCATGGCGCAAGCGCACGGTATAATTTGCTTCGTGCGGCATTGACTGACTTTAGAATTTTCGCTTCCAGCATGGTGGGGTGGTCATATTGGCTATCCGTAGGTAGTTGCTCCCACGTCCAATCGGATTTCAGCGTATCGCGCTCAATGCCTTGGGCAAGCAAATAGTTCTCCAGATTGTACGCATCGGAAGTGGTTATACCGGTCAAAGAAGTTTTTATAAGAGACAATAAATCTGCTCGGGCAAAATTATTGCGGACCAGAGCCATAAGAGCCTGTAAAAATTCCATGAGCGGATGAAATTTGAGATCCTGGCGTTCATCCAGAAAAAAGGGAATATTTAAGCTTGGAAAGATGGTATTGATCAACTTCTCATACATGGCCAGATCGCTGACGATTACCCCGATCTGGCGGTAGCGCATTCCGCCAGCGGCCATGAGCCGTATTTTTCGCCCCGCACATAGCACTTCTTCTTCCGGTGAGGCGCAGGAAAGCAACATTACTGAATTGTGTGAAGGAACGGGTGGCGTTCGGTGCTGACGGCCGGTAGATAGTTGGGATTCCAAATGTGCCAGACCACCTGCGGGGGCAAAGCGGTGGGGCGTGTGCAAAAGTATTGGCTTGTTCACGGCCACGCCGGTTAATTGAAATTGCCGCATGAGCCTTTGATATAACCGTTCAGTTCGGCGGAAAATGCCCAGGGGCGCCGGCACCGCCGACGGATCGGTGACGACCGGGCTGGCCGGATCAGCCAGCAGCGTAATGAACATGTTTTGCACGGAATTGGCCAGCAGAGCTAAAAGCCTAATTTCCATGACGCTCATGGAGCTAAACGCATCGACATATATATTGATGTTTTTGAGGCGGTTGTCATCGGCCAGAGCATTTTCAATAATTCCCGGCAGCCTCTCCCCGTCAACAGTGTTAACAGGCCTGACGTTGTCCCAGCTTTCCAATAACAATGCTAAATCGTGAAGTTTATCCGCCAGTACCCCCGCACCGACATAATCGCTGCCTTGGGCGGCACGGGGCCGCATTTGCTCGGCCGCCGCACGCAGGTCCTGCACGCTTTTTCCGGCTTGCATCATTTCTTTCAGCGTGCGATCCAGAGTTGCCAGGAACCCCGGCAAATGTGCTACCTGGCGATATGCGATCAGATTTTCCCGACATCCCTGCACCGCCCGAGCCAGCAACAGTTGGCGGCCTATCGGCGAGAGTTCGGGTCCCAACGGCAGGTGCAGTTCCTCGGCAAGAAACCGGCACAGTCGCCGAAATCCCACCACACGAATGCGAAAACTTCCCGCCATGGACTGCCCGGCGACAAGTCGTTGCTCGGACATGAAGTTGCCCTGTTCCGGTACCACCCAGAGCAACAGCGGCCCAAGTGGATCGGCTTGCGAGGCGGCAGAAAGTGCGTCAACGCAAAACCGCGTCTTGCCCGTTCCCGCCCGACCGATCACAAACTGAACCGCCATAATAGTGTTCCCGTAGCACCCCAGTACACTTAACTATACTAATGGAAGACTACATACGGGACAACAACTGCCGAGGGTGGATGATGGCTGGTGATATGCAAATGCGATGTAAAAATTCTATAATGCTGACCCATGCGAAGGAGTCGCAAAAGCTGTTGCGTTGCGGTGTGCTTGCGGCCCAGTGGCGAAAGTAGTGAGTTGGCACCCCTGTGGACAGGCGCGTAAACAAGCCCATTAAGGACGGTTGAATGGTCTCGCTGATGACGAAACACGTTGGATTAAAAAGAAAGTTACGGGAGACCGCCGCGGCCCGGCGCAAACGTTGCGATCAGATTCTGGCGTTACTGAAAAAGATGTATCCGGATGCGCATTGCGCATTGGACCATCATTCGCCACTAGAATTGCTGATCGCAACAATCCTTTCCGCTCAATGCACGGATGTACGCGTCAACATGGTTACGCCAGTGCTTTTTAAGCAATTTCCCGATGCGGCATCCCTGGCGGCGGCGGATATTTCACATCTTGAAGACATTATTAAAAGCACTGGATTTTTCCGGGCGAAAGCGAAGTCCATTCAGCAAACCGCCCGACATCTTATGGCGGCTCATGGCGGTGAGGTGCCCAGGTCCATGGAGGAGCTTACAGCGTTGCGGGGGGTAGGGCGCAAAACAGCGAATGTGGTTTTGGGCAATGCGTTTGGCATGCAAATAGGCGTCGTGGTCGACACGCATGTGGGGCGACTGGCTCGGCGTTTGGGTTTGTCACAACAGGATGATCCGGAAAAAGTGGAGAAAGATTTGATGGCCTTAATTCCGCCTGGTGATTGGACGCTGGTTTCGCATCTGCTTATTGCGCATGGCCGCGCGGTGTGCGCAGCGCGAAAGCCCGCATGTGAAAAATGTCAGTTAGTCCAATTGTGTCCATCGGCGTTTCAAGCGGCTCGGCCGCCCCCAGATGCGCAGGTGCGCAAATCCAGCAGTTAGAGAGCTTCTCGATCTGCTGCTGTACTGCCAACGCTTTACCAGTATAGAATCTTTATGTGGAAGTGCCGTGCTCTGGAAAATCATTTCCTGAGAATAGCGATCGGCGCTGTTGGATGCGACTATGCCTGAAGTAGAATATCTTGAACTGATGCTTGATCGCTTACCCGAAGCGTTTGACGGTATACGCATTTTGCACCTCTCTGACCTGCACATTACAGAATGGACCGCCGAGTTGCAGCATTGGAGCGATCAGATTGCCCCGCTGACACCTGATCTGGCCGTCATCACGGGGGATCTGGGCCACCAGAGTTGGAAATGGAAAAAGACGCTGCCTAACGTTCAGCGTCTGATTTCTGCCATTCATGCGCCGTTGGGAACATACTTTATTCTCGGGAATCATGATTCGCTGGAGTTGGGACCGGCGCTGGCGGCTGGGGGAGCGGTGATGCTGGAAAACGAATCGGTCATTATTGAACGCGGTGGCCAACGCCTGGCGCTAATTGGCGTGGCCCAGCATCGGCGCAGCGACACAGATATTCCTGCCGCACTGCGCAACGTTCAGAGCACCGACTTTAAACTTATGCTGTTGCATTATCCGGATCTTATCCATTCTGCGGCTGCGGCGGGGGTGGATGTGTGTCTGGCGGGTCATACGCATGGCGGGCAGATATGTTACCCGGATGGAAGTCCCATCATCGGGCATGATGTGCTGCCGGCGAATATGTGCACCGGATTAAATCGCATTGCCGATACGTGGCTAATCGTCAATCGGGGCATTGGCAAGGCCGGATTGCGCCTTCGTTTGTTCTGTCCGCCGCAGGTGATGATGCTGACACTGCGAACCCGACGGGGGAATTCAGCGGAGTTTATTGCTTAGGTCAAGCTGCAAGTTTAAACGCTGAGGGTTGACGCTGGGAGTTGACTTGCAAAAATGCCAAACCGGGATCAATATACCTTTGTAGATGTGGAAGTCCTGTTATGATCGTCTCGGCTCTGAAAGAAACTTTTCCCGGCGAACAAATGGTAGCGCTTACCCCAGCGGCAGCCGCCGCTCTGGTGAAGCAGGGAATGGAAGTTCGCATTCAAGCTGGGGCAGGCGTGGCGGCATCCTTTCCCGATGCGGCTTATGCCAAGGCCGGGGCAACGGTCGTGCCCGATCGCATAACCTTGCTGCGGCAGACGGATATTCTCGTTCAGGTACATGCGTTAGGTTCCAATAGTTCCGCGGCCCGTGCGGATATGGCGGAACTGAAGCGTGGCGTGGTGATCATTGCATTTGCGGATCCTTTGACCGACAAGTCCGCCATGCAGGCGTTGTCACAATATGCTGTGACGCTCCTGGCGATGGAACTGGTGCCGCGCATTACCCGTGCACAGAGTATGGATGCTCTTTCCTCCATGGCCAGTCTCGCCGGGTACAAGGCGGTGTTGATCGCGGCAGAAAAACTGGGAAAAATATTCCCCATGATGATTACCGCAGCCGGCACAATCACCCCGGCAAAGGTGTTTGTGATCGGAGCCGGCGTGGCGGGGCTGCAGGCCATTGCGACGGCCCGACGGCTTGGTGCGCAAGTCAGTGCGTTTGACGTTCGGCCTGCGGTCAAAGAGCAGGTGCAAAGCTTGGGTGCCCGATTCATCGAGTTGCCCATGCAGGCCGCTGAAGCGCAAACTCCTGCCGGTTACGCTCGGCAACAGACCGCTGAAGAGCAACAGCGGCAGCGCGAATTAATGGCGCGGAGCGTCAGTGAGGCGGATATCGTCATAGCCACAGCCGCGGTACCGGGGAAAAAAGCGCCGATTCTGATCTCTGAAGACATGGTTACCGGAATGGAGGCCGGCTCCATTATTGTTGATCTGGCAGCCTCACGCGGAGGCAATTGTTCCCTGACCCGCCCGGATGAAGTGGTTGTGCATCAGGGCGTAGCAATTCTGGGGCCGACGAATCTCACCGCGTCACTGCCGATTCACGCCAGTCAAATGTATGCCAACAATATTGTTAATGTATTAAAGCATCTGGTCAAAAACGGGCAATGCCTTCTGGATATGCAGGATCAAATTACGCGCGATATGCTGGTCATGCGGGAAGGCGTCATTCTTAACCCGCGTGTGCGTGAGCTCCTGAACCTGCCGGTGCTGGAATCACCGGATGCTGCGGTCGGCACGGGCTAAGCGATCGGACCGGAACTGAGCGTGCGGCACAGAAAGCCGCGGGAGCGGGCGCGTAAAATAGGCAATGATTGCTTTGTTGGAGATACATGTATGAATCCATCTTTGGAATCCAATTTGTTTGTCTTCGCGCTGGCGGCGTTTCTGGGCTATGAAGTGGTGCGGCGCGTTTCGCCTCAGCTTCACACTCCTTTGATGTCGCTGACCAATGCGATCTCGGCAATTTCCGTGGTCGGAGCCATTGTTGTTACCGGTGCGGGGCACAATACTACCATGGTCGTGGTGCTGGGTACCATTGCGGTGACGGCTTCGATGATCAATGTGGTGGGAGGCTTTTTAATGACTGATCGTATGCTCAAGATGTTTAAGAAGCGCAAATCGCAGTGATCTCAACGCCTGCTTTTCGGTTGCTTAAACCTCTAGCCATGGGAGCACCTTGTGATAAGGTCCTATTTACCTGTAACGATCATCGCCGCAACGGCCAAGTTCTTACCCCATCGCCAAGTCATGCCTGCTTATGTCATTTTGATTTATCTGGCGGCGGCCATGCTTTTTGCGCTGTCTTTGAAGTGGCTAAGCAGCCCCAAAACCGCGCGATGGGGTGTGCTGGCGGGAGAAATTGGCATGGCTGCCGCGATTATTGCCACGCTTTTTCTTCCGGAAGTCCGGCATTATGACTGGATTTTCATCGCCTTCGCCATCGCCATTGCGGCAGCGCTTCCCATGGCCTTATTAATCCCCATGACCGCTGTTCCGCAACAGATTGCATTGTTTCATGCCTTTGGAGCCTTGGCGGCGGCACTGGTGGGAACCGCCGAATATTACGCCCACGGGACATCATTGGGAACATCCACACTTGTTGCCATCGGGTTTGAATCGCTTCTGGGCTACCTGACATTTACCGGCAGTCTTGTGGCGGCGGGAAAGCTGCAGGAAATCCTGCCCACGCAGCCCATGCATTATCCGTTTCAGAATGTCGCCAGTATTTCCGTATTGGCCGCCTCTGTCATTGCCGGAGCCATGGTGGTGGTAATTCCCGCCAACCCGCTAGTTTTTCCGATTTTTATTGCCCAGTGTCTGCTGTTTGGAGTGATGCTGATTCTGCCGATCGGCGGCGGCGATATGCCCACGGTTATCGCACTACTTAATAGCTATGCCGGCTTATCCGCCTCCGCCATGGGATTTGTCTTGAACAATAAACTCTTGATCATTGGTGGCGCTTTGGAAGGATCCTCAGGCTTCATCCTGGCAATGATCATGTGCAAAGCGATGAACCGCTCTTTCATTAATGTGCTTTTTGGTCAGGTGCAAGCCGGCAAGGCCACCAAATCTGATGATATTTACGGCGGAAATATTAAAAGCGTCAACGCCGAAGAAGTCGCGGCCATCTTGGACGGTGCCCGGCGTGTGGCCATTGTCCCAGGATATGGTCTGGCGGTGGCACAAGCACAACACGCCGTGGGGCAGCTATTTGAGCTATTGGAATCACGCTCGGTGGATGTGCAATTCGGTATTCATCCAGTCGCCGGGCGCATGCCGGGACATATGAATGTGCTCTTGGCGGAGGCCAATATTCCCTATGATCATCTCATGGAAATGGATCGGATCAATCCGGAATTTGAAAACATGGATGTGGTCATCGTCAACGGTGCCAATGATGTGGTAAATCCTGATGCGCGTGATAATCCCAACAGCCCGATCGCGGGCATGCCGATTTTGAATGTGGATAAAGCCGGCACAGTCATTGTGATTAAGCGTAGCCTGAGTTCAGGTTTTGCCGGCATTCCCAATCCGCTATTTGCCGCCAAAAACTGTCTGATGTATTTCGCGGACGGCAAGAAAGCCGTGCTCGACATCATCGCCGAGTTGGAAAAATTGTAAAAGACACCTGATCTGCGAGGCAACGATGTGCATCAGATTTTGTATGGCGTGGAAAAACTCATCTAACAGATTGTCCGGGAAATTGCGATACTCCCTGTCAACTGGTCGCTTACGCGGCCGACCATCGATCTGGCCTGATACCCTTCCGCTGGGGTTCTATGGGGTAATCCTCTTTTTTAAATGATCACCGTGGCCTGGCATTCATCACAGCGGTCTCTCCCCGTGGCACGGTTACATTCACCCATGGCGACCAGATATGCGTATGGGCCAGCTTTACGCGGACACGATACACGCCGCTCACGCTCATGTCGTACTTGCAACTCAAGTTGATCCTTGTGCCCAATGATGCGAGTTCTGACATTAAAAAATCCGTCTCGAATCAGGGACGCGACTTTCGTCGGCTTGACGATCATATAGTTGGGATGACCTATAGGTATTCCCGGCGGGAGGGTATAAACGACCAAACCGTACTTCGTGGTTGCACGCACAACGTATAATCCAGGCAATGTCATATCAAGGTATCGGCCAACATAGATGGCCGTGTACCTTGGATTTAAATTCGGTGCCGTGAAAGGAAAGTTTTTGGTTCAGTCTCGTCAGGCGGCCAAATGTTCTGATTCATCCGTGTTTGCCGATGTATCGGAAAAGTGCGGATTAGCCAAATCCCATTGTGCTCGCCAGGCAAGAAAGTTATCAACGGCAGCCTCAAAATCTTCCACGGAATCAATGACGCGCATCGCATCACGCAATAGTCGACATGGATTCATGTGCTTGGCATACCAGCTCACGCGCTTGCGAAATTCAAGAATCGCCACACGCTGATTGCGGAAGCGGATCATGTTGTAAAAATGATCCCGCATATATTGGCACTTTTGCTGAATCGTCGGCGGCGGCAGAAGTACGCCCGTCTGCAAATAAGTTTGCACATCGCGAAGCACCCAGGGTGCCGCCAGCGCCGCCCGCCCAATCATCACGCCAGCACAGCCTGTGACGTTTATCATCTGCTTGGCATCCTGGGCGGTGCGGATATCGCCATTGCCGATAATTGGAATTTTATCCACAGCCGCCACCACCGCGGCAATGCCATCCAACCGCACCGTGCCATGAAATCTCATTTCCGTGGTACGGCCATGCACAGTTACAGCCGCAATTCCCACCTGTTCCAGACGATTGGCCAGAAACGGGGCTACCAGCCGATGGTCGTCCCACCCTAATCGCACTTTTGCCGTGACCGGAATATGGGGTACCGCCCGCACCACGCGTTGAGCCATATCCAGCGTGCGGGGGATGTTGCATAATAAGGCTGATCCGCCGTCGCGTTTGGTGATTTTATCCACCGGGCAACCCATGTTGATATCGATAATATTGGCACCATGATCTGCCGCCCATTTCGCAGCGTCACACAGGCGTTGAGGATCAGCGCCATAAAGCTGCATGGAAAGCGGAGAATCTTCCGGGCAGGTAGCGGCCAATTCCATGGAACGCTTGTTTTCCCGCAGCACGCCTTCGGGGCATAACAAATCGGTACACGCCAGAGCAACGCCGCCGCAGGATCGCGCCACCAGCCGAAATGATACATCGCAGTAACCGGCAATCGGTGCCAGCAACACATTGCCGGCAAGTTGCACATTACCAATGTGCAGGGGCGGCGGAGCAATCCATGTTGAGACCTCTTCCATAGAATACAATTATAACCGTTGACAGGCCGCCTGTCCGGGCAATGGGCACGTAATGGGCTGGCGTTTGGTGGAATCCGGGATTATGTGTACACTTATACGCTGGTCATTGATGTGAGGATTTAATTATGACACAAACGTTGAGCGCTTCGGGTAAAACTTCCATGGATAGCTTGAAATCACTAGCTACACAGCTTCGAATTGATTCAATTCGTTGCACCACCGCCGCGGGGTCGGGCCATCCGACATCTTCCATGTCCGCCGCCGATCTTATGGCTGTGCTGATGGTCGAGCATTTGCGTTATGACTGGAACAATCCGCATGCCCCGAACAATGACCGATTAATTTTTTCCAAGGGCCACGCCTGTCCGCTGCTGTATTCCATGTACAAAGCGGCGGGGGTGGTAAGCGATGCTGAATTGCTGCGCTTGCGGAAAATCGACAGCAAATTACAGGGGCATCCGAACCCGCATGTCCTTAAATGGGTCGATGTCGCCACCGGGTCCCTGGGGCAGGGAATCGGCAATGGTGTGGGTATGGCGCTTAATGGAAAATATGTAGATAAGTTGCCATATCGCGTGTGGGTGCTCCTGGGCGACAGCGAAATGGCCGAAGGTTCCGTGTGGGAGGCGTTTGATAAGGCGTCTTACTATAAGCTCAATAATCTCATTGCAATCTTGGATATGAATCGCCTGGGGCAGCGCGGCGAAACAGATTTGGGTTGGAACGGCCCGGAATATGCCGCCCGGGCGCGAGCCTTTGGCTGGCACGCTATTGAACTTAATGGCCATGACCTGCCCTCCATTCAGGCAGCGTATCACGAAGCGCTTTCGCAAACCGATAAGCCAACCTGCCTGATCGCCCGGACGGAAAAAGGCGGGGGCGTTTCTTTCCTGGCCAATAAAGAGGGCTGGCACGGCAAGGCATTGTCAGTAGATGAAGAAAAGAAAGCCCTGGCGGAATTAGGCCAGAGCACTAACCTGATATTCAACGTGGCCAAGCCGGAAGATAAAAAGCCCGCACGCGATGGTGAATCATTGCCTTTGAAATTACCTGCGTACCCCTTAGGCTCAAAAGAAGCGGCACGCAAAGCCTATGGCGACGCCCTTGTGGCAATCGGCGCTCATGATCTGGACATGATTGTGCTGGATGCGGAAGTATCCAATTCCACCCATGCGGATGAATTTAAAAAAGCTCACCCGCACCGGTTCTTTGAAATGTTTATTTCAGAACAAGTTATGGTATCGGTGGCCACGGGTTTTGGCGTGCTGGGCAAAAAGGCGTTCGCCTCCACATTTGCTGCATTTTTCACCCGGGCTTACGACCAAATCCGCATGGCCGCTATTTCCAATGCGACGATCCGACTTGTGGGTTCTCATGCGGGTGTGAGTATCGGGCAGGATGGCCCATCCCAAATGGCGCTGGAAGATATTGCCATGATGCGGGCCGTGTTTGAAAGCACTGTGCTCTACCCCAGTGATGCCAATCAGACGGCAAAACTCACCGCCCTGATGTGCAAACAGCCCGGCATTTCCTACATGCGTACCACGCGGGAAAAATTGCCGATCATTTATGCTCCGGATGAGGAATTCAAAATCGGCGGCAGCCGGGTCGTGCGAAAATCCTCGCAGGACAAACTCACCATTGTTGCCGCCGGAATTACGTTGCACGAATCCATCAAAGCCTGTGACGCATTAGCCAAAGAAGGTATCAATGCACGGCTTATTGATCTCTATTCGGTCAAGCCCGTGGATGTGCAAACGCTGCACCAGGCCGCCGATGAAGCTGGTAACAAAATTATCGTTGTGGAAGACCATTGGATCGAAGGTGGACTGGGAGATGCTGTACTGGAGGCCTTTGCCCAGTCACGCGCATCGCACCCCACGGTGGTGAAACTTGCGGTGCGGCACATGCCCGGATCAGGTACGCCGACCGAGTTACTGGCCGCCGCCGGCATCGACGCCGCCGCCATCATCACCGCCGCCCGGAAGCTCGTGTGATAAGCGCAGTGGAGCGTGATATAAGTCCAAGGGCGCCCGTACTTTGATTCAATGCTCAACTAATTTCTGTGCGTACCGGTTGGGATTGGTCACATGGTTGCCGTTAACAGCAACCGCACGGGAATTCTTAATGACAATGGAAGGATGCGGTTTTTCACTGGGAAAAGCGCTCTGCTTTGGGCCAGTCATCGCGTTGTTGTCAATCGAGCATTTTTCCGCCCATTGCATAAATATATCCCCGGCATAATTGGACACAAAACGGTTATTCCGAATGGTGATGTCCGCGTTGCCAATGGCCCCGTCCCCATGCACATAAACCGCCGTGAAGTATCCTCCCACGCCTGCTTTGCCGTCACGAATGAGCTTGTTATTTTCCACCATCACATGATGGCAGTAACCGGCTTCCCGCCACCACGCTTCAGGCCCGATAGAAATGCCGGCCATGCCGCAGCCCCGCACAACGTTGCCCAGCACCAGGCCGTCGGAGCCTTTCAGCAACATGCCACGCGAGCGTGTATCGCCAAGGCGGCAATCCAGAATTTTATATCCTGATCCACAACGCAGGGGGTTGGTTACATAAGAGCCAACCGGCACGCCGAGGTTTTTCGCCAGCGTTACCGTGCTTAGCGCACTACCGATGGCAAGGGGCCTAGCCTTCCGCCCGGCACGAGCTTTGGCAGTGACGGTGTTATACCGCTTGGCTTGTGCGGCAGTGGTGATCCTGAAACGGTGAATCGCCAGAATTTTAGTGGTCGCAAAAAAGCCCTGTTGACTGGCAATCTGAATCGGTTGTCCAACCCGAAGGTAAGCACTGCGATTGTCCTTTACCGTGATGGTATGGCCCGTCGCCCCAACCACCGCCTGAAATTCTCCGTGAATCGCAATACAGTCATCCAGAAATACTCCGTGCATCACACAGTCTTCAATGTCCGGGCCGGGATAGGCGTTCACGCAATGAAAGCCGTCAGCCTGATTAGTTACCACGGGCGCAGCCGAAGCTCCAGGCGGCCTTGGGGCCTAAGACCCATCGGCAGGCAATAAGGCGGTTCGCCCCGCCGGCGTTTTCAAAAATAGGGGCAAAGCCGTTGCGCATCATGGTAATGTCTTTGAGCGTACAATGACGGCTGTTATCCAACCGGACTTTTTGAAAAGCGTTTCCGTAGCGTGCCACCAGGTAATCGCCTATTTTGAATTCCGGATGCGGAATACGGAAGGTCAGCCGGAAAGCGCGAGGGCCGGCTGCAATAACCGTGGCGGCCCAGATATCACCGCTGCCAACGCGCAGGTGCCGCGTTCGGCCGTTGACCACATCGAACCCACGCGGAAAAGTCTTCGCCTTTATTTTCGGAACTGGGTAGCCCGCGTCTGGCCGCCACACACAATAGTAGCCACCGGATCTATCTTTTCCGGCGCAGATCACACGGCCTTGGTAGAACGTAACCTGAGTTTGGGAAATCACGGGACCTTCGATGCGGACGTTTCGGCAATGCGCCAACTCAAAACAGGTGCCGGCATTTTTAACCCGCATAACCAGCGTAACGTGATAGGCACTTATTGTGGCATTTTTCCAGCCATCAAGATTAAACGTAGGCCGGCCAATCGCCGGAAGGTGATAAATTCCGGGATTTATAATAATCGTCCGCGCCCCATTATGATATGCTTTTTGCACTTGCCTGCCCAAAGCGGCCGCGTCATGCGGATTTCCAACATGCACGGCATGAACCTCTTGCGCAGAGGCGGATGCCGGAGCGAAAAACAGCATCAGAAGCAACGCCATTACAGAATATGATTTCATAGGGTTTCTCCTGTCCATGCAGGAATCACCGCGGTCCGCCGTCAACGTTTCACCATGCGTCATGAATGGTGTTTGCGAAGAAGCGCCATGATTCCCTTAACCCAAACCTTGGCCATGAGTTTATATCTGTACCTTGTCTCTGCCGGTTAATGATTGTGTGGCACGGGCACGTAACGTCGCCCAAGTGTGGGGTGTGTGTGCACCCGGCCATGGGGTCCGATGATCAGTGGGTCTACACCCAGCAAGCCCCAATACTTCCGGAAGGCCTCTTCACGGTAACCGATCCAAGGGCGATCATTCGGGCCGTTAAACAGTGCGAGATGTCCACCCCAGAATACCGCCCCGCGCGGATCTTTCTTCCAGGGTCCCATGATGCGGCGGGCGTAGGCGCAGCCCGTCCAATAGCCATAAAGCTTTGGGTACTCGGGGTTCTTCCGGGCGTAAGGCTCGGCGTAGAAAAGATAGTATTCACGGCCAATTTTAGTGGTCCATGGGCCTTCTACATAGGATGGCGAAACCGGTAAGCCGATGTCTTTATTACTGCTGGGAACCGCCAGGACACGCGGGCCGATAAAAGAAATCTTATGTTGCTTCATGCGGCTTAGATCAAGCTGTTGAATGTACATATTTCCTAATGGAAATATATCATAAATTTTCCCGTCGTTATCCTGAAACAGATCACTGTCGCAACCCGAACCACCGGGTAAAAGCGAGGTGTGTCGGTAGGGACCGGTGACTTTGCTGGCCACACCGACATAGGTCCAATATCCGAACCGATCTCCCGGATTGTATTTCTTGGAAATCCAGTTGGACGCACCAAAAATAATATAAAACTTCCCGTTGATCTGATGGATTTCCGGTGCCCAGAATTGATTTTTATACGGGCAATCGGTCGGCAGCTTGGAAGACCTGTACAGCCACGGCCCGGGCGTCCAGTGGATTAAATCTTTGGAGGAATAAATACGGATGCCCGGCGAACTGTTCTGATCGGGCTTGGACAGATTTCGTGCGGTCCAATTGCCAAAAGGGTACATCGTGAAAACCAGATAGTAGGTATTTTTAACCCTTATAATGCAGGGATCGCGCAGGGTATTATCGCCGTTGATGCCCGTTTTCCCCAACGGATATATCGGATTTTGATAGTTGAATGCTTTTTGTCCCGGGAAAATCTGATTGGGTTCATTGGCCCGTGTGACGTTCCGCGCTGTGGCCCGTTGGTGGCCTGCCAACACCGCTGACAACAGCACCATAGCCAATGCGGCGGAGGCTAAATAGTTTGTATGTTTCATGGCACGTTTCTCCGGGTACCCAAGGGCGGACAAATTACGCAAAGGTTTTGGATGAAGGCAACCCGGTTACCCGGTTCGAGGCGCGGGTCCGGTGCTATGTCCGATGATTAATCGCGTATTGAGCATGGAATATACCGGCGGAATATCTTTATGGATAATTCGTTCGATCACGCGTTCAACAGCCACTTTGCCCATGGCCTCAAAGGGGCCGTCAATAGTAGTAAGTTTCGGCAATCTGGCTGGGGGGTCAATCGACTGGGGTAATCAATTACGGTGGATGTTGGTTTTGCGACTGCTGATGCCGCAGGCCGCGCAGATCGTGGCGCAGAACTTTGCGCATAACGTATCGGGTAATCAGCATAGCGGCTAGCGCGCAAAGCACCGATTGAAAACGCCTCGTATGTGCTCGAGCGAACTGGCCGCACAGCAGGCCGGCGACCAACTCGACAGTACTTATAAAGGTAAACTCCAAGTGGGGGTGGCGCATGGAAATATCGGTTTTCTGCGTGCGAACATAACGAATAAAAAACAGCAGGGTTACGGCAATCATCGCCAATAACCCAAGCGTTAACGCCGGCAGGAATGCTGCCCCTGCGGCAGAGACTGCATAATAAAGCCCAACACAAGCCACGGACCCGCAGGCGGCCGCAATCAGGAATTTTATACGCGGCGCAGCTTTCGGGAACTGGAAGTCATAAAGCCGCGATAAGTGTTCGAGATATCTGAACTGCTCCTTAAGTGTTAATTTACTTTCACCGTGCAATCGGTTGCGAAACACAATGGGAACTTCTACCACCTTTGTGACATGGCATTTGACGATAAGTTCCAGACCAATTTTGTAACCGATGGGATTGAGTTCGTCGGCGGCAAGATACAGGCGGCGGGGCAGGGCGAAAAAGCCCGCCATGGGGTCTCGCACGGATTTCGTAAAGGGCCGGCTTAACAGCGTCGCCACAGCACTATTAATCCATCGGAAGCGTCCCCAGTCCTCGGTTTTTCCGCCGGCAACATAGCGTGAGCCGATGGTGAATTCAGCCTTATCTTGCAGCAGCGGCTCAATCAGTGCCGGGATAGATTCCGGCGGGTGGCTTAAGTCGGCATCCATCACCAGCAGATAATCATATTGCGCCATGGCCAGGCCGGCGAGAACGGCCGATGATAATCCACGGTCGGTATCACGAATCCGATAGCGCAACTGCGGCCATTGGAGGGATAATTGCGCCAGAAGCTCGCGTGTTCCATCGGGTGAATTATCATCGATAACGATAATTTCCCAGTTCCAGCCCCGGTCGGACAGAGCGGCAGCGGCCTGGGGAATAAGACGGGGCAGATTTTCCACTTCGCGGTAGGTGGGGACAATGATGCTCACGCCAGGTTCCGGCATGTAAACTCCATGGGCTGCGGTGTTTTGCTAAGGACTGATTAATGATCCATCCAGCTCACTGCTTAATCGCGGAATAGATCGGGCAATACTTTCCGCGTTTCATCCCGCAGAAAATTCAAAATCTGTTGGGGTGTTTCAAAACTCAAAACCCGCCGGGCAACCCTTTGTGCATCGCGGGAATCAATACTGCGAATAACCTGTTTAATTTGCGGGATATTGTGCGGCGTAATGGAAAAGTTGCGCAGCCCCAGCCCTACCAAGAGCAAGGTAAATTCTGGATCACCGCCCATTTCCCCGCACAAGCTGACGGTCGTTTCGCCGCGTTTGGCGGCGCGCATGACATTTTGAATCAGCTTGATTACCGCCGGATGAGCCGCAGTAAACAAAGAAGCGACGCGCTGATTTCCCCGGTCCACCGCCAAGGTATACTGAATGAGATCATTGCTGCCGATGGAAAGGAAATCTGACTCATCAACATAACTATGAGGTAACAAAGCCGCCGAGGGAACCTCCACCATCATTCCCACGCGGATGTAACGGTTGTAGGCGATGGTATGTTCATCCAGATCGTCCATGACTTCGTTAAGCACAAATCTGGCCTGCCGCAGTTCCCGCGGCGTAGAAATCATAGGGAACATCACGGACACATCGCCCAGCACGCTCGCCCGCAGGATGGCGCGAAGCTGCGTTTTGAACATTTCAATGTTCTGCAGGCATAGGCGGATGGAGCGGCATCCTAGAAACGGATTGGCTTCCGGGGCCTGCTCCAGGAATGGAGAATATTTATCGGCACCCAGGTCCAGCGTGCGGATGATAATAGGCCGCCCTCCCAATAGCCGGATCGTTTCCGCATAGGCCGCGTAATGATCATCTTCTGTGGGTTCCCGTTCCGCCGAAAGGTATAAAAATTCGGTACGGTACAACCCAATTCCCACGGCTCCTTTTTTCAGAGCGTTTTCGACCTCATGCGGAAATTCAATATTCCCCATGAGCTTGATTTCTACGCCGTCCAGCGTTTTAGCCGGCAAATTACGGATGCCTTCGAGCTTGGTTTCATAGCTCTGGACCCGCAATTCATATTTTTTATGCTCGGTGATCGTGACTTCATCCGGGTCAATAATGACCACGCCGCTGTACCCATTGACCACCAGCAAATCGCCGGAGACGGTTTCGTGGGTGATATTTTCCAATCCCACCACGGCGGGGATTCCCATGGAATTGGCGATAATGGCAGTGTGGCTGGTCTGACCGCCGGCTTCAATGGCAATTCCTTTAACGATCTTGCGATCCAGCGCGGCGGTCTGGGAAGGCGTTAAATCCTTGGCGACGATGATGAGGGGGCCGTCGGCATCGGTGAGGCGTATGCGGTCATGTCCGGCCAATTTATGCAGTAACCGTCGTTCAATGTCGTAGATGTCTTTAATGCGTTCACGGAAGTACTTATCGGGATGTTCCAGGAAATGTTTTCCATATTCCCGCAGCGCCTTGTGTACGGTGTATTCGGCCGAGTATTGCTGCTCTTCAATACCTCCGATGAATGCTTTTAATAACTCGCGATCATTTAGCAGCCCCAGATGAAAGTAGAAAATCGCGCCGGTTTCTTTGCCCAGGTTGCGGGTGGTGGTATCACGTAATTCACGGATGTCATCACTGCTTAGGCTGATGGCGGTTTGCAGGCGTTGCTTTTCGGCCTCGGTCTCAGCCACCTGGATGGACCTGCGTCCAATATGAAGATGATCTTCCGTCAGAAGAAATGCCGGGCATATCACAACGCCCGAGGATACACCAATACCTTTGATTATTTCCATGACCTGCTTCACCGGCTGCGATGCCCGCCGCATCGATACATACCGATATCGGGCAGGGGGCGTCGGAGCAATGCAGCGTCGGTTAGAACGCTGATAATGCCGCTGCCCAATCAAATCAGGCTTTCGCGGCTACAAACTCTGGTTAGTAGAATACCGGCATTTCCGGACTTTATCCAGTGATCAGGCCCCGGCACAATTTCTCCCGATATTCGCTAAATTCGCCGAATTTGACAATCTGCTGTTTGCAGGGCGGTCTGAACGTGTATAATCAAATCTACATCGCACGTAGCGATGGTTGTACCCCGAAGTTGGAGATTCCTCTCATGGGCGGTATTGAGTCGGATTCCCCAGAGTGTCTTGAAAAAAAAACCACAACATCTGTGTCCTTACCCTGCCTTCAACCGCAGTTAACATCCTTGGATGGCCTGCAGCAGGTGCTCGGCGATTATGAGAAGAAAGAGAAATGCGGCGTCTTTGGCGTAGCCGGTCCGCGCGATTCTGTGGAACGCTGCTATTACGGACTTTATGCCCTTCAACATCGCGGGCAGGAATCGGCTGGTATCGCTGCCACCGATGGCCAATATATCACAGCCCACACGGGCCTGGGACTCGTAGCCGATGTATTTAATAAAGGTGTCCTGCGGGAACTCCACGGGATCGCCGCCATTGGCCACGTCCGTTATTCCACCGCCGGATCCAATCGCAAATGCAATGCCCAGCCGCTCTTGGAAGAATACAGCGACGGGCAGGTGGCTGTTGCCCATAACGGCAATTTAATCAACGCCACGCGCCTGCGCGCGGAATACCAGAAATACGGCCACATTTTTTATTCCACCAGCGACACCGAAATTGTCATTCACATGCTGGCCAAGCCCACCCATCAGGAAAAAAGTGATCCTTTAGCCCATGTCCTGCGGCATTTACAGGGTGCGTTCAGTTTTCTGTTCCTATTTAAAGACCGCATCGAAGCCTGCCGCGATCCGTGGGGTTTCCGCCCGCTGGTCATCGGTAAAACGCGTGACGGCTTTTACTGTGTCGCTTCGGAAACCTGTGCTCTGGCAAGCATTCAGGCTACTTTTATTCGTGAAGTTCAGCCCGGTGAAATAGTCACCATTGATATCAGCGGCTTGCATCTGACAAGCCGCTATTTTGTGGAAAAGCCGGAAACCCCCGCACATTGCGCCTTTGAACACGTGTATTTTGCCAGCCCCTCCAGTACGCTTTTCGGGGATACCGTCTTAACCGTGCGCCAGAAAATGGGCCGCCAACTGGCCATCGAAGCCCCGGTCGATGCGGATATTGTTATCCCGATTCCCGACAGCGGCCGCTCCGCTGCCCTGGGGTATAGCAAACAAAGCGGCATCGCCTTTGAAGAGGGCATCGTGCCCAATCGATACGTCGGTCGCTCCTTTATTCAGCCATCGCAGCAGATGCGTGATTTGGCTGTGCAGATGAAGTTAATCGTGATTCCCGAAGTGGTGCGTGGCAAACGCATTGTGGTGGTGGAGGATTCGATTGTCCGCGGTACGACTACCCGCGGCAAAATTCTGGCCCTCCGCCGCGCCGGTGCCAAAGAAATCCACATGCGCGTCAGTTGCCCGCCGATCCGCCACCCCTGTTTCTATGGCATTGATTTTCCCACGCCTACGGAATTAATCGCCAATGGCCGAACCGTCGATCAAATCCGCGATTTCATTGAAGTTGATTCCCTGCATTATCTGTCACTGGAGGGCATGTTATCCTGCCTTGGCCAACCGGAACAGAATTATTGCACCGCCTGCTGGTCCGGGCGATATCCCATTCCGGTTGACAACACCGTGAGCAAATTCGGCCTGGAACGCCACCAGATGAAAATGTTTGAATAGGCGGATGGTTGTCACGCAATCGGGACGGCCATCGACCGGCCTGGTTAGAAGTCATCGAAGTGCGCGGAACAGAGGAGTTCGCCATGCTCGGATGGAACGGCACCCCCTGGTGGATGATCTTCGCCCTGCTGGATGAAGAAGAACGCAACCGCGACCATCCGGCCCCTAAGCAGGACATGGAACCCGTCTATCGGCGTTGGCGAAAAATTAAATCCACCCAGTACCAACGCTTCAAGAAACAAAACAAAGAACTCTTGGAAAAAATCGAAGAACTGAACCGCCACGCTTAATTGACGGCGGCCGCGGAAACGGTGTCAGGTACCGGAGAGCTTACTTCATTTTGCTAGCCCAGGCTTCGCGATCAAACTTCGCACTTTTCGTGGGTTTCGGGGCTGAAGAACTAAGAGAACGGCCTTAAAACTCTTTTGTCCCTGATTTTGGGACAATCTAGCTCTTTACATTTTTAGATAAGTGACAATAATACCCCTCTTCTGGTTTTGTTATACGAGGGATTTGACATGGACATCACGGTTAAACTCAGTCAGGTTCAGGAACGAATCCGTGCTGCGGCAAATCGTGCGCGCCGTGATCCCGGCGATGTCACCCTTATTGCCGTAAGCAAATATGCGGCCTTGAAACAGATTCAGCAACTCATCACGGCCGGGCAACGGCATTTCGGAGAAAGCCGCGTTCAGAATTTGCAAACCCGCAATGAGGAAGTTCGGGACTGGCTCACTGAAACCATGGCGGACGGCGCTGAAATCAACGCCCAAATAAAATGGCATATGATTGGCCATCTGCAACGCAATAAAGCGGCTGCGGCTATTGAAACCAGTGAAATTATTCACAGCGTCGATTC
The DNA here is from genome assembly GCA_021805985.1 of Planctomycetota bacterium. Lineage (GTDB taxonomy): Bacteria > Planctomycetota > Phycisphaerae > WQYP01 > WQYP01 > JAMDCX01. Next base: position 54,938 of record JAJZDN010000015.1, read on the forward strand.
ATTGCGACTGGCGGAGCACCTCAATGATTTGGGCGGTCGGCGGGAAAAATCCATTCCCATTCTCATGGAAGTAAATACCTCCGGTGAAGATTCCAAACAAGGCGTCCCGATACCAGCGGCCATTCATATGGCGGAACAGTTCGAAACCCTGGCGCATTTGCAGGTTGTCGGACTGATGACCATGGCCCGCCACTCCGCCAATCCCGAAGAGGCCAGAGAATGCTTTATCACATTAAGAGAGATATTTAATGAATTGCGATTCAGGAAAATATGTGGGCCGCACTTTAAGCATCTTTCTATGGGCATGAGCGGCGATTTTGAAATTGCTATTGAAGAAGGTTCCACTCTGGTAAGAATCGGATCGGCAATATTCGGTGCCCACAGCGAGGCAGCGGTGGAAACAGGCCGTTGAAAGCAAACCTGCTCGATTGGCAGGCGATAGAAACCGCATGGCCCCACCAACACGAGCAAATTCCGATAGCTCAATGCGGCAGCGTTGAGTGACCGCGGAATACGGTCTGATCGCACACCCTTCTTCGCGCCCGGGCAATTGCCTCAGTACGCGGTTCGACGGATGGCGAGGACGCCAAGTTCCTGCTGTTGGGCGTGGCAATATTCCCGGGCAAGCGGCGAAATCGACGCCATCAATGCCGGCGCTAAGAGAATGGTTCCTCTTGGAAACTCGCACTCCAGTGGCCTGCCCGCATTTATTGCCACGCCCCGGCTGCTCCGGCTGCCTGTGAAGCGTTGACCGCCGACACATCTTTGGTTAAAAGCCTGGCATGAATGGCACACTGAGAATTACACCGGAAGGTAAACTACTTTGCATTCAGAGCAGTTCGGATCAAGCGACTGCGATGCCCCCATCAATGCAGTTGCGCATTGCGGACTGTTTTGCCAAGAGCGAATCAGAGGGCTTACTTCACCTCGCCACGGCGGAACTGCAAAGCCATCTGACACTGGAACTCGCTTATTTCCGTGAGCTTGCCCGCGAATATCTCGTACGTCTTTGCCACACGCCCGGGTTGGAAAATCAAGCCGGCCCGCAGCCGGCCATCGCACCGCCGGCCTTGGAAGACCTGACCTTCCGCTGCATGCAGGCACCCCCCATGCAGGGGTTGGAATATCTGAACCCCCAACTGCTCGTGCGACTATGGACAGATCTCGATGCATTGGTGCGTCAGGAAATTGCGGGTTTTCCCGGTGGAATGGCGGCCTATCTCAAAGACAAAAATCCTATCTGGCGGCTGGTCGGCCGCGTGACGTTTCATCTGGCGGAAAACAAACGTGATTCTTCAAATCCTTTCGCTTTTCTGGCCACCTACGCCAATCGATTATCGGCGCAAGCCACCTTGCGGCATCTGCCGCTAAGCGAAGCCCTTCGAGAATATGCCGGTGCCGGAAATCGGGAACGGCTTATTGCATTGCTGACACCGATAGAAAGGGCGGCAAAAAAAAGCCAACTGTTGCGCGAACTTGTGGATTCCGGGGATATTTATCATCCCCTGGCCTGGAGACCGGAATCAGCCTACCGCTTTCTGCAGGATGTGCCCGTGTTTGAGGAGAGCGGGCTGGTGGTGCGCGTGCCGAATTGGTGGCGTGCTGGCAGATCCTCCCGCGCGGTGGTGAATGTGACCGTTGGTAAGCAAGCGAAAACCCGGCTGGATGCTGATGCGCTGCTGGATTTCTCCGTGAGCGTCAGTGTGGATGGGCGGAAAGTCACTGACGAGGAATTGCAGTCTATTTTGGCGGCATCCAATGGGTTAATGCTGCTGAAAGGGCAGTGGGTGGAAATTGACAAAGAAAAACTCACCGAAGCCTTAGGAATATGGAAGCATGTAGAAGCGCAGGCCGGCACTGGAGGCATATCATTTTTTGAAGCTATGCGAATGCTGTCGGGTGTGGGTGTAAGCACCACGTCACCAACTGCCGATGCCCCCACACGCGACTGGTCTGAAGTTGTCCCCGGAGAGTGGCTGGCCGCACGCTTGGCAGAATTGCGAAATCCTGAAGCAGGCACTCCCGCGGAAACGCCTGCGGGCTTATTAGCCACACTGCGGCCGTACCAGAAGATCGGGGTTCGGTGGTTGCATTTTATGGCGCAGTTAGGTCTGGGTGCCTGCTTGGCCGATGATATGGGCTTGGGCAAAACCATTCAGGTGCTGGGCCTGCTGCTGTATTTAAAGGAACATGGTGCAGAGGGGAAGTCGGCGCCGCCGTCCTTGTTAATTGTTCCAGCGTCGCTGATCGCCAATTGGCGTGATGAATTGGCGAAATTCGCGCCAAGCCTGAAGGTCTGCGTCGTGCACGCTTCTGAAAAGCTTGATGACTGGTCTGATGACAATCAAGAAGCGATGGCGCAGAACCTTGCGTCCATGGATCTGCTGATCACCACCTACGGAATGGCAACGCGACTGGCCTGGCTGGCCGAGCGGCCGTGGAATGTGGTGATTCTTGATGAAGCGCAGGCGATTAAAAATTCCGGCACCAAACAGACGCGAAGCGTCAAGCAGTTTAAGGCGTCGGCGCGGGTGGCACTCACGGGTACGCCGGTGGAAAACCGGCTTTCAGATTTATGGTCCATCTTTGATTTTCTCAATCCCGGTCTTCTCGGCGGAGCCAAAGCGTTCAGCACGTACGCCAAATCTGTCGCGGAATTACCGGGCGGTTATGCGCCTTTGCGGGCACTGGTGCAACCCTATATTTTGCGGCGACTGAAAACCGATAAACGCATTATCTCTGACCTGCCTGATAAAACGGAGGTACGGGCATTTTGTGCGTTAAGCAAGCAACAGATTGCCTTGTATCAAATGGCGGTCGATGAGATGGCCTCAAAAATAAAAGAGGCCGATGGCATAGCCAGAAGGGGCCTGGTGTTGTCTTATCTCATGCGGTTTAAACAAATCTGCAACCATCCATCGCAATTACTGGGTGATGGATCTTACGACCCGGCGCACAGCGGCAAATTTCTGCGCCTCGCTGAATTAAGCGAGGAAATGGCCTCCCGGCAGGAAAAGGTTCTGATCTTTACGCAATTCCGGGAAATTACCGCAGCCCTCACGGGCTTTCTGGAATCCATTTTTGGCCGGCCGGGCCTGATTCTGCACGGCGGCACCGCCGTAGCGAGTCGAAAGCAGTTGGTCCAGCAATTTCAAAGCGATAACGGGCCGCCCTTTTTCGTGCTTTCTTTGAAGGCCGGCGGTGTGGGGTTGAATCTTACAGCGGCGTCGCACGTGGTGCATTTTGATCGCTGGTGGAACCCGGCGGTGGAGAATCAGGCGACGGATCGGGCGTTTCGTATTGGTCAGAAGAAAAATGTGTTGGTGCATAAGTTTATATGCCAGGGCACATTGGAGGACAAAATCGACACATTAATGGCCGAGAAAACAAATCTCTCTAATGAGATATTGCAGGGGGGGGCCGAGCAAATGCTCACGGAGATGAACAACCAGGAATTGCTGAATTTTGTGACACTGGATATTCATCGGGTTAGCGAGTTATGATATGACCCGATAACCGCGGTCGGAAAAAGGAGCACACACATGTGGTGGACTTACAAACCGTACGTATCAGCAGCCCAGCGACAGAAAATAGCCCGGAAAGAAACGGCAAAATTGGAAAAAGCGGGGCGGAAAATGTCGCCGGTGCGGGTCGAGGGAAGGAAAATCGCTGCCACGTTTTGGGGCAAGGCCTGGTGCCAACACCTGGAATCGTACAGTGACTACACCAACCGGTTGCCGCGGGGCCGATCCTACGTGCGGAATGGCTCGGTGCTGGATCTGCAAATTGAGCCTGGCAAAATTAGCGCATTGGTAAGCGGCTCGGAACTTTACAGCGTTGTCATCGACATTAAGCCATTGGCAAAGGAAACATGGGACGGCATTCGACAACGCTTATCAGGAGAGATCCGCAGCATTATCGAATTGCTGCAGGGTCGCATGTCCGATGCAGTCATGTCTGTGGTCACGGATCGGGCAGTCGGAATGTTTCCGATGCCGAATCATATCCAGATGGATTGCTCCTGCCCGGACTCGGCCGGCCTATGCAAGCATCTGGCCGCAGTGCTCTACGGCGTGGGTGCCAGACTGGATACTCAACCGGAGCTTTTGTTCAAACTTCGGAAGGTCAACCACCTGGAACTTGTGCCTACTTCCGACACGCTTGACGCCCTGACCAGCGCAGGTAGCGCCAATCGCAAAACAATCGCGGGTCATGAGTTGGCCGATGTGTTTGGCGTTGAAATGGATCAAGTGGCTGAAATACCAATCGAGGCCCAGCCAGCGGGAGGCCCCGTCAAGATTGCCGGAAAATCTGTGGCCGATAAAAAAAGCGTTGCTGCAAGGAAAAACAAGATAGTGGCTAAATCGCGGACTAAATCGAAGACTGAATCCCCGGCAAGCGCAAAAGCGAAGCGGAAGGTTGTAACCCCTGCGAAAGCCCGTAGAAGCCAGTCAAAGTAAAACGCCTTTCCCACGGATATAATTTGTTTACAGTCGTTTTTTCATTTCTGCTTTTGCATTTTATTTTGGGTTGCGTACCGCATGCCGAAAGATCCGGTCGGATGCCCCCATTGTATTAATGCGCTCCTCAATTTCTTGCTGCCTCACAGCGCCAACTGTCGGAACAATCCGGCTGCCACGAAGGATCGCATTTGTGTATACTCGCAATTGCGTTAGAATGTATATATCTAGTTTTGTGTTTATGTGAATATATCCGGAGTGCTTTTATCACCACATGCTTAGAGCCTGACCGAGTAGAAAACGAGCCATTATCGCATGTTTGGTCCGAAATTAGGGACGGGCGTAGGGCGACAGAATTTAACAAACTGAAAAGCGAAAACGCAATTTTAAAAAAATTTTCCACAAGTCTTCAGAGAATTAAAAATTTTAATTATTAATTAATGTTTTGTCGGCTCCGAGCCGATGCGAGAGAAGTTGTTACTCGCCGATGGCCCCCAACCTTAGGGCTATCAGAGTTTGTTGTATCGTATGACCCCCTCACACCAAGGAGCTTCCTTATGGAATCCTATACCCTCGTTTTCACGTCTTCACGTGACAATACCCGAAACGCTATGGGGCGAAATAGTAAATGGCCGCCCGTAGGCGTCGGAAAATTCAGCGTGGCATGTGCCCTCGCGGCCTTGGCGGGTGCGGCACTAAGCCCATCACCGCTGCATGCGGACACCGCCTTTCAGGCAATCGGCTTAACCAATCTGCAACTGGTTGCACCGCAATTAAATGGAGCTGGTGTCAGTGTAGGCCAAGTTGAAGCCCCCACCAGTTCCAGCGGAGCTTATCTCCCTTTCGAGGCCAACTCGAATCTCGCGCCGGGTGCATCGTTCACTTATATGGACGCAACGGGAATGTCCTCAAGTTCGTACAATGCAAGTCTCGGTTCCTGGCACGCCAATGATGTGGGAAGCATCCTCTATGGCTCCTCCGGTGTTGCTCCGGGGGTCTCGAATGTGGCGATGTTTGCCGAGAGTTATTTCGCACAGGCATTTCCCGTTCAGCAGACGCCAAGTGTCGGATCGGCCGTACCATCGGTAATAAATCAGAGTTTTATGTACTCCAACGCCTCTTCGAGCCTTATTCAAACCCTTAACACAGATTGGGACAACTTAGCGGCTTACACCAATGTACTTTATGTTACATCCATCGGTGATGGCGAAATGACTGCCACTAGCCCATCCAGCTATATTAATCCGCCGGCATCCATGTATGACGGAATTGCAGTCGGTGTATACTCCGGCACGGTAACTGGCAACACGTATTCGGCATCCTCTTCCAGTTCGGCTTCGACTTCCTGGGTTGGGACAACACCTGGTGGCCGTTCAAAGCCGGATCTCGTGGCACCGGTTCCTGCTTTCACTTCCCTGGGGAACTACACCAGTTATACCGCTCCGGTGGTTTCCGGCGTGGCTGTGCTGATGGAACAAGCGGCCCGCGGCACGAACCTGCCCGGCCCGGTAGGATTTAATTCCAGTGATGCGGCAATATCTGCACAGGGCACCAGCGCCTACACCACTGCCGCCACCGATATTCGCACGGTCAAAGCCCTGTTGCTTAATGGTGCGGTCAAGCCCGTCGGTTGGACGAATTCCTATAGCGGTAATAACGGCTCCTACAGCTATAACGCCCCAACTACCAATGCCGTTACACCGTTGGATCCACGCTATGGCTCCGGTGTGGTCAATGCGTATAATTCGTATGAAAACCTGGCCGGAGGCGAACATACTTATTCGTCTGCCACAAGCCAATCTATCGCAGCTTTGCCCACGATCACCAGCAGCCCAACCCCGGGTTTTTCTGGCTCAGCCACCGAAGCTGCCTCATCCACGCATCCCTCAACCATCACGGGCTGGAACCTCGCGACCATCGCGACGACCGCCAACAATAATGCGGTGGAAAATTACGATTTTAATTTGACCGGAGCATCGTCACAGAGTTGGGATCTCACTGCCACGCTCAGCTGGAACAAAGACTATAACACTACCGGTATTAATCATCTGATGCTGTTTTTAATAAATTCAGCAGGTCAGAAAATTGCCGGAAGTACCAGCATGCTAGACAACGTGCAGCAAATTAATGTCAATCCGGCATTGGGTATAAATTCCTTAATCCCCGGGCAGTATGATCTTGCCGTCGAAATGTTGGGTGGCAGCAACGCCATCTCCAGCAGTGAGACCTACGCCTTAGCGTGGAATTTTGCCGACCCCACGGCCGTGCCGGAACCCGCCACTTTGGCCATCTTCGCGATCGGTTTGGGCTTGTTCATGCTGCCACGAAAGCGGAAAGTGGCAGTGGCCATCGATGCCAGTATTGGGCAGTAATTGCAGTATTGGGCAGTATGGGTCAGTAGTAGAGATCAGATTTGATCGGCCGGTGTAGAGATGGGTTATATAAACCCTCGCTAGCCGGACGATCAAGATCTCTCCTACTGCACCTGCTGCCATTACTGCATGGTCTGAAGGGGCTGCAAGTACTGCATTTACGGCGTCTCCGGGATCTAGATTTCCCACTCGCCTTCGCCGGTCAGCAGGCCTCGATTTTTCATCAGGTTCAAGATTGCATCCACGCTCTGCTCAACCGTCCATTGGTGGGTGGGCACAATAAGATCCGGTGCGGTCGGCGTTTCATACGCGGCACTTACGCCGGGGAATGATTTAATCTGCCCGGCTTCGGCAAGTTTATACATGCCGCTCTGATCACGCTGCTGGCAGACTTCCAACGGTGCGGATAAATGGACTTCCAGAAATCGGGATTCCCCAATGAGTTTCCGCAACTTTGCACGCACTGCAGCGTGCGGGGCCAACATTGCGCAAATACAGATCAGCCCGTTGTCATTGAATATGCGAGCTACTTCTGCAGCGCGGCGCAGATTTTCCGAGCGATCGTCTGCAGAAAAACCAAGGTCATTGGTCATCCCGCGTCGCAGGTCCTGGCCGTGCAAAACCGTGGCAATTTTCCCCAGCTCAAAAAGTTTCTCTTCCAAGGCATAGGCAATCGTTGCCTTCCCCGAACCCGTTAATCCGGTCAGTAAAAGCGTGGCGGGTTTTTGGCTTAGCCGCTGCTGGCGCTGCAAGGGAGAAATGCGGCTTTGCGGGCGGTTCCTTGGCGCTGCTGTGCTGCCCCAGGGATCAACCGCGGTTTTCGGCTGTTCACGCTCCAGAATCATACCGCAGCCGACGGTGTTAAAGCTCTGGCGGTCAATGACAATAAATGATCCGGTGGCACGGTTGCGGCGATACGCATCAAAAGCCAGCGGCTGCGTCACGGAAATGCTGCAACGTCCCACTTCATTAAGATGCAGCGTATCAAGGGGTTTATCTTCCAGCGTGTTAATATCAATTCCATTAAGCAGCGTAATTTCGCCGGGCGTGGTGCGGGCGGTCTGCTTAATAAGGTAGCCCGCGGTCAAATCCAGCGGCTTTTCACTTAGCCAGACGATCCGCGCCGGGAAATCCTGGCCGAACTGCGGTGGCGTTTGCGGATGAACCAGCATATCGCCCCGGCTTATATCAACTTCATCTTCCAGCGTCAGCGTAACCGCCATCGGGCAATGCGCCTCGGCCAGGTTGCCATCCAGAGTGACAATGGAACGAATCGTGCTTTTACGCCCTGACGGCAATACCATGACCTCGTCACCTTGCCGCACGGTGCCAGAGGCAATCGTGCCGGCGAAGCCGCGAAAATCCAAGTTCGGCCGCAGTACCATCTGAACTGGGAAGCGGAAATCCTGCAGGTTACGATCAGAGGCAATATGGACCGTTTCCAGGTGATTCAGCAGCGGGCCGCTTTTGTGCCAAGGCATATTCGCGCTGACTTCAACGACGTTGTCCCCTTTTAAAGCGCTGATGGGAATAAAGTGGACATCTTTGATATCCAGCTTGGCCGCAAATTCGGTGTATTGGGCCTTAATTTGGTTAAAGCGCTCCTGCGACCAGTCCACAAGATCCATTTTGTTGATGGTCACAACCACATGCTGAATTCCCAGCAACGAGCATATGAAACTGTGGCGTTTGGTTTGGGCCACGACGCCGTGCCGCGCATCGACCAGAATAATAGCCAACTGGCATGTTGATGCGCCGGTGGCCATATTGCGCGTGTATTGCTCGTGGCCCGGAGTGTCGGCGATGATAAATTTGCGCTTATCCGTTGAAAAATACCGGTAGGCCACATCAATGGTAATGCCCTGTTCACGTTCCGCTTTCAAGCCGTCGGTCAGCAGGGCCAGGTCGATGTCGCCGCCTGTGGTGCCGTGGCGGACGCTATCACGGCGTATGGCGGCCAACTGATCTTCATAAATCATTTTCGTGTCATGCAACAAGCGCCCGATGAGCGTGCTTTTGCCGTCATCCACGCTGCCGCAGGTCAGGAATCGCAGCATCTCCTTGGCCTGGTTGCGTTCCAGATACGTGTTGATGTCTTCATGCAGGGCAGATTCGATGGCGGTCATAGGGATAAACTCCTGGCTATTTATTTTACCCGCCATTAGGAAGCGGATGACAGTAACATATTCTATTTCATACTTTCAAGGACCATTACCGCAAGCATTGCGGCGGCGGTAGCAACTTCCTGCGCAGCTATTAAAAATATCCTTCGCGTTTTTTCTGCTCCATGGACCCTTGTTCATCGTGATCAATCGCCCGGCCTGAACGTTCAGACTGCCGGAACAGCAGCATCTCTTCAATGATTTTGGGCAACGTGTCTGCCTGCGATTCAATGGCCCCGGTCAGAGGGTAACAGCCCAGCGTACGGAAACGCACATTTTTAACAACGGGCGTTTCGCCTTCTTTCAATGGATAGCGCTGGTCATTGACGTAAATTAATTGCGGATCACGCTGCACCACGGGCCGCGGGGCCGCGAAATACAGGGGGCAGATGGGAATTTTTTCCAGATGAATGTATTGCCATATATCCAATTCTGTCCAGTTGGACAAGGGAAATACGCGAATACTTTCGCCTTTGTTAATGCGGGCGTTATAGAGGTTCCACATTTCCGGCCGCTGATTTTTGGGGTCCCACTGATAATGCTTATCACGAAAGGAAAAAATGCGTTCTTTAGCGCGAGATTTTTCTTCTTCCCGTCGCGCTCCGCCAAAGGCCGCATCAAACTGGTATTTTTTTAATCCCATCAGCAAGCCCTGCAGATTCATATTGTGGGTGTATTTGACGCTTCCGGAGTCAAAGGGGTTTATGCCGGCCTTGATCGCATCAAAATTGGTGCTCACAATAAGTTTAAGGTCATATTCCTTCACGAGCTTATCACGAAAGGCGTAGACTTCCTTGAAGTCCCAGGTGGTATCAATGTGCATGAAGGCAAAAGGAACGCGGGCCGGATAAAACGCCTTGCGTGCCAAGTGCAACATCACCGAGGAATCCTTGCCGCTGGAAAAAAGCATTACCGGATTCTGAAATTCCGCCACGACTTCCCGGATAATATGAATACTTTCCGCTTCCAGTTCTTTAAGGTGCGTAAGTTTAAGCGTCATCGTCTGAATTCCTGATCTCACAATTCCAATTACTACTATTCCGATTAGTTTAATAGGAGTTCGCCAAGTTGTCAACCTATAGTATAACGCCTCAGCCAACGGGCGTGGCAACATTTCCGGGCCACACGGCCGTGTGGGCAAACTTCACAAAGCCGCCGGCTTTGCCGGTGGTGGAACGCACCATAAAAGCATCCCGACTCGCCGGGACCAAACGGCGTGATTTGCCCCTGATTTGGCGTTATTTCGGTCCTGCCCGGAAAAATTGCCACGCCTCAGCCAACGGACGAGGCAGCGCCCCCCGTTCGCGGCGAACAGCAGCCATGGGAAAACTCCGCGTTTCAGGGCCGGTCCGTATGACCCCAATCGCAACGAGTCAAAATATATCGTGTCATTAAATGGCATTTCCCCTCCTCGTCGCCAGTGAATACCGATACTGGTACCGCGATACCACCGGGATTGCCGCTGCCTTGCAAAACACCGCTCGGATTGGCTATAAGTTCAACAAGTTCCACGCCTCGGCACTTAGGTCCATTTCATCAGCATCTCCAGCAAATTGCAAAGCGTTGATCAGCCGTTGCCCCACCGGGGCAATATCCGCAAACTAACCACCGGGTTATCACCCCGGTGCTCTTTAACGCGCTACTTCCCGGAGCACCGGATGATAATCCGGTGGTTGATCCAGTGCCGCCAACCAACCACGGGGGTATCACCACGATGCTCTATTGGCCGCGGGGGTTTACGAATACGTTGTCATGTCCTGGCACGATGATGTCCGCCAGCTCGTACACTTCCGCCAAAGATTCTTTGGCCTGTTGAATATCAAAACTTTCCTGAAATACCTGTCCGGCTTCAAAGTGTCCCTGGGTCGGCACGGCATCGCCGGTGATCATCACGGTGCGGGCGGGGAATTTCAGCAGGATTCCGGCTTGGCCGGGCGTGTAGCCGGGCAGGGGGAATAAATCTACGCCATCGGCAAGTTGATCGGGAGCGGGCCGAATGGCCGCTAATATTTTCCGTTCCGCGGTGAGTTTTTCCTTTCCCTCCCCTTGGGGGTCCAAATGTTTGGCCGCGGCGGCCAGGGCTTGCCGGGCAACCTCCAATTCCATTTCGCCGGCCCAATGGATCGCCTTGGGGAATAAATCCAGTCCACGTCGATGAACGGGCTTTAAATTCGTTAGAAATACATGGCTGACCGCATCGGGCTTTATTCCGGTACGCTCAAACAGCCGTGCTTCCAGGATTTGTGCTGGCAGGGAGGGATCTACCAGAATGACCGCCGCCGCGCTGCGGATCAGCGTGGTAGTGCTGTGGCTGGTGCGCACTGGAGAGCGCTCCTGCCATAGGGGATTTTTGGATAGTGTGCCAATACTGATAACGGTAAATTCCATAAACTCCTTATCGGGCGATAGCACGCCCCGGCAAACCCGCGCCGCGGGGGGGGCACAAGCACGCCATCGCAATGCGGGCCCATACTCGATCAGGCCCCCAGTTGACCCCGCCGAGCGAAGCATTATGATAACCATGATGATAACCGATGAGAAATTACAAGGACCCCATGCCGCAAATTGAACCTTCTAACGCTTTTTCCGCACTGGGTCTTGAGCCTGCCATCGTGCTGGCACTTGATGATCTGCACTTCGTTGAGCCATCGGAAATCCAACGATTAATGATTCCAGCCGCTCTGACGGGCGCGGACATTATTGGCCAGGCCCGCACCGGCACCGGAAAAACTGCCGCCTTTGGGCTGCCGATTCTGCAACGTCTGGACCTTGCGCATAGTTTGCAGGCTTTAATCGTCACCCCCACGCGGGAACTGGCTATTCAGGTCGAAGCGGAAATGGTGCGCTTCGCGCGCCATAAATTAGCCCGGATGATCGTGGTGTACGGTGGGCAGAAAATTCAACATCAGACCAAACTTCTGGAACGCCAGCCGCATGTTGTGGTAGGCACGCCGGGGCGAATTCTGGATCTGAATCAACGCGGTTCCTTGCCCCTGGCGAATATGAAGTTCGTGGTGTTTGACGAAGTGGATCGGATGTTTGACATCGGGTTCCGTGATGATGTCCGGAAAATCCTGGCCTTGTGCAAAGCCCCACGCCAGACCATTTTTGTTTCCGCGACCATCAATGATGATATTGAACGCATGGTCCATCAGCACATGACCAATCCGCAACGGATTTTCACGGCCAAAGCGGATGAAACGTTGACCAATCCGGAAGCGGTTCAGTATGTCGTTGGCGTTCAGCCCTGGGATAAATTGCGGGCCTTGCGCTGTTTGATTCACCATGAGCAGCCGGGGCTGGCCATTATTTTCTGCCGCACCAAACGCAGTGTGGATAAAGTCGCCCACGGCCTATGCGAAAGGGGCGTCAATGCCTCCGCTATTCACGGCGATCTGCTGCAAAATCAGCGGGAACGCGTGATGCGTGGTTTTCGTACCGGCAAAATCAATGTGCTGGTCGCCACTGATTTGGCCAGTCGTGGCATTGACGTTCATGAGATAAGCCATGTCATCAATTATGACGTTCCGGAAGATCCCGAAGCTTACGTACACCGCGTCGGCCGCACCGCCCGGATGGGTGCCACGGGCAAGGCGTTTACCTTTGTCTCGCTCGGTCAGGCGCAGTTGCAGACAGAAATTGAAAAGATGATCAATCATCTTCTGGAAGAATATAGAATTCCCGGTTTTACACCTTCCATGGAGCCAAGCAAACGTCCCGGCGCGTTGCCACACCCTGCGCAGGACGGCCGGCCCTCCGCTTCCGGTGAACCCACTGGGGGAGTTTCGGCTTCCCTACCCGCCACTCCAGCAGTGGATGGGTACGCCCCAACCTCCTTCACCGCCCCGGAACCCACATTAACGCGTCGGCCCATCTCCGGCCGCTTCCCCACACGCCGCCGGCGCTAATTGCAACCGAGGGTAAAAAAGGTGCCATTCGTGTCAGCTCTCTTTAATATTAAAAAGTGCGCGTGACGGCTTATGGTATCTGATCAATAAATTGCGGTTCTGTTAAGAATTGCGTTACCGTATAACTCAACGCGTTTTGGCAATCGCGATGCCTTCATTGCTGACGCTTTCAATCCGGGCAACTCGACGTAACGTTGGCCAAGGATACGCCATATCTTCAGTATCGCAGGGCGTGGCCTGATCTGGCAACCATCAATAGAAGTGTTAAATAGATTAGTAAAGCGGTTAAAATATTAAAAAATACGAAATAACGAGTTATTTATAGGATGGATGGAACTGAAAGAAAATAAATAGAATGTACTTGACAAACCAATTTAACCGGTTAAACTATGATGAGGTAGCGGAGGTCGCTACGCAAATTCTTTATTTCCAAAGGAGAGTCTCATGGTTGGTATCACATCTCATCGGTCTTGGGCCGCCCTGTTGGGCATGGCTGCAGGAGTAACGGCATTAGGCGTGGTTGGTTCGGCGGTGCATGCCTCGGCGATTGCCAGCGACAATGCGGGCAATTACACAGGCGCGTTGACCACCGGCGCAACTGGCGGCACCGGCTTTGGTAGCTGGACAGTTTTAGCCAGCGATAGCACCTCTCCGCCCTACGCCGGAACCTATTTGAGTGCGAGCGGGAAACCGATAGCCTCCATCCCCAGCAAGAAAGCGTGGGGCGTTTATTCTAATAGCGGAACGGCCACGGCTACGCCGCGCGTGGATTTGTTCCGCCCGTTCATCGGAGCGCTGGCTTCCGGCCAGACTTTCAGCGCCGCGTTGGAAAGCAATAGTGTTGGCTCCGATGTTTACGGCACGCCGACGACCTACCATCACAACGGGCTCCCGGCTTATGGGTTTAGCTTGCAGACAGGCAGCGCTGCGACTGTGACCGCCGGGACTACGCCGATGACGGTCGGTACAAGTTCCTACAGTCCCGGATCCTTCACGAACCCCAATGCGGTGTTCACCTTCAGCATGACCCAGCTTGGACCCGGCGAAACCGTCAATGGGCAAAGCGGTTCAAGCAGCTATCCCATGGAAACCAATATTACCGATGCCAGCGGGACCCACAGTACGATTAGCGGCCTCACTGCCGCGCAAATCGGCGCTGGTGTAATGGCGGCATTTTCATTGGGTACCGGGAACGCGTACACACTTACTCTATCTTCGGTTGGTGCCACACCCACCGTGCTGGACACCTATACGGGAACGGTCAGCAGCACCTCCCCCATCAATGGTGTGGACCTCTTTGACCAAGCCACTGCACAAAACGGCTACTTCAACAGCCTGCAGATTGCCGCTGTTCCAGAGCCAGCCACCATCGGCTTGTTCATTGCAGCGGGCGCTGGTTTGCTGCTGGTGCGCCGGCGGCGGTCGGCCTGAAACGGACCTTGTAATGTGAGATCTGAAATTTGAGATTTCAAATTTGAAACGGATGATTTAACCGGCCTTTACCACTGTGTAAATCCGGATTTTTAAATCAAAAATCCTTAGCGCCCGGCGAAGTTGTGATCCGGTGATCGCGTCCAAACCGGCACCAATTGGTCGGAACGGGTTTGTTTCAGGTTTTTTTCGGTACCCCTGTGGCAGGGCTTATGAGTTTCGGAGATTTATGTATGGCGGCCAAACGAATAAGTTCTGTCCAACACCACCCCCGATGGCCTCGCCTCTTGTCCGGTGCGGCTGTCGCGGGAATGGTCGGATGGGTGACAGCTCACGGCGGCGTGGCCGCCGCCGTGAGCTTATCCGATAATGCTGCCAACTTCGCCTATTCCAACGGCGGCTGGGCGAACGGCAGCAATGGTGGATCGGGTTTCGGATCATGGATTCAAGGTCCTTCGGGTTCTGGGGTGAATCAAAGCGCCACATGGGGCTTTGATACCGAGTCCGCTGCCAATATTTTTGGCACATCAGCCACACCCAATATCAACACCAGCGGCGTCGCCTGGACGCTCTGGTCACAAAATGGCTCAGCATCCGATCCTGCGGCTCCCACGGCTTACCGCAGTTTTAATTACCCCTTAGTCTCCGGTGCCACCTTCTCCATTAATATGGCCACAGATTCCGTGGGTACACAAGGTGCGGAAGGTTTTCAACTTCAAAATTACAACGCCACCACCGGTTATGCAACACCGATTCTGGAAGTGGCTGCGTTCGCGTCCGCCAGCGATTACAGCGTCAGCTACGGTGGTTACACGGCAACTTCTCCCGGATTTTCCAATTCGTTTGCTACGGCCATAAAATCCACGCATGACGGCAGCAGCACCGGCAATAACGGCAATGGGCTGACCATTTCCGTCAATCTTACGGGGCCGGCAACCGCGTCCATCACCCTCACGCCCTTAGGCACTTCGCAAGGCAGCCCAGAAACATTTACATCTTTGCCGCTGAACACGAATTCTATCAACCAGATCATGCTCTTTAATGATAACCTCGGCAGTAGCGCACAGAATGCGTATTTTAATAATCTGCAAGTGACTGACCCCGTTCCAGAACCCACCGCGTTAGCTCTTTTGGGCTGTGCCTTGTTGGCATTGCCCCTGTTGCGGCGGAAAACATTTTCCCTTAACCCCAAGCTGCAGAGAGAAACAATATGTCGACGGTGACCGCACATCCTGAAAAGCATCGCGCCGGGGGTCAGGTCATACAATCATTGGCTTGCCCCGACGCTATGTTGCCAAGTGGCACCCGCGGCCCAGGCAATAGAGCTCGTCCCTGCCGGACTCGCTTTGGTGTGGCGATGATCGCTGCGGTGGCCTGTGTTGGAATAGTCGCTATGGCCCCTGCGGTGCACGCCCAGAGCAGTGCCTATGCAGTTCCCGCAATTTTGGATTATTTTGGCGGTTCCTGGCAAACCATAACCAACCGCATGTCCGACGTTTTCGGAGCCGGTTACGGATCACTGCTCACACCGCCGCCCACGCGGGCCGATTCCGGTAACGCTTCGGTCGGCTATGACATCTACAACCGCTTTGATCTCGGTTCCGCCAATGACCCCACGGCGTATGGCACCATCAACGGCTATCAAAGTCTCGTCAGTGCGGTACATCAAATGGGAGGATATATCTATATTGATTATTCTCTGGGACACAATGGCTTTTCCCAATGGGGCACTACGGATGGTAACGGAAACACCTTCACCCAAGCCGGCGGCTACCCCGGTTTTGTGTTAAGCAATTCCAGCAGTCCCTACGGAGATTTTAACAATCCCAGCGATACCGGCACGCAAACCGGGCAGTTGGCGGGACTGATCAACATTAATTTTAATGAGAATTATCAATATATTCGCCTGCCAACCACGGTGGGAAATCCCAATAACATCCCCGGCGGAACAACCCCCGCTTTTGGGCGCCTGGCCAACGTGCCCCTGCCCGCCAATCAGCAATTTTATCCGCAGCCCGGTTTCAACACCCAAAGCATCACCAATCCGGATACCGGCCAGAGCGGCATTCAGGTCAATTCATTTAACCCCTCCAACCCGCAGGGCGGTTCCCCAACGTTGCAGAATGATACAGGTTATCTGATGAACAATGTTCAATGGATGATCCAGACACTCGGTGTGGATGGCTTCCGCCTTGATGCCGTTAAGAACATGGAATATTCCACCATTCTGCCCTACTTTAATCAGGCGGTCACACAGGCCAGCACCCATACCTATCTCAACGGCCAGCAGCAACAGATTTATTCCTTCGGCGAATATTATGACAGTAATATTCCGCAGGGGCCTGGGAATCCCATTGATCCCGCCGCCAATATGAACGCCCTGAATTTCCCCTTATTTTTTGCCATGAAAGGCAATCTCACCGGTGACGGGCTGACCAATAATTGGAACGCGATTGTCAATGCTTCTGCGCTGGTCAATAACGGCGGTGTGAGCTTTGTGCAAAGTCAGGATAACGGTGCACCCTATTTAAGTAACGTGGCGTATGCCTACGAACTCATGATGCCCGGGCAAGCCATTGTGTATTACAACGGCAACGGCACCGCGTTTGATAACGGCACGCAAAGTTTTCCGCAAAATGGCCGCGAGGACGCACTCGGCGGCGTATACGGCAATCAGATGGCCAATAATTCTCTATCCACCTATAACTCCCCCAGCCAGACCATGACCGTCACGCACTTGAACCAGACCAGCGGACTGGTGGATCTGCGAAACCGTTACAGTACCGGCAATGTGATTCAGCGTTATTTAAGTCAAAACAATTACGCCTTTGAACGTCAGGATTCCGCCTTGGTTCTCCTGAATAACCAGACCGGCGGCGGTAATTTTTCCACCACGTTGCAAACATCCTTCAACCCTGCCAATGTGCCCTATCTGGTGGAATTAACCGGCAACGCTGCCGCCAATAATCTGCCGCAGGTTTTGCAGGTTAATCCCAACGGCACAGTGAATGTGACGTTTTCCAATAATTCCAACTCTGCGGGGACATTCACCGGCCAGGGTGATCTCATTTACGGCCCAGCCACGCCCATCGGAACCATGACCATCACCAATAGCTCCGGTGAAATTCCCGGGAACGCTCCAGCCTCAACGGCGGGCAACGTGGTCGCAGCAAATGGCAGCAACACCGTTACCAATATTGCTGTGGTAAAAGGATCACAATTCCAAATTCAACTGCAAACCCAGAAAGTGTATCTGCTGGGAAACCAGAACCTTTATGATCCCAATGCCGGCGGCGACAACGCGATATTCAAAATTAACAGCGGCTTAGCCCTCAATAATGAGAGCTTTGTCAGCACCACACCCAACAGCATCGGCTATGGCTATCTGGAATTCCAGAACGCCAGCCCGCTGGTCGGCGGCGGCACCGGCTTGTATTCCGAAACCATCAATACAAGCGCCCTGCCGCAGGGATATGACCACATTGAAGTCATCGCCTTTCGTCATCGCACCGGTACAAACGCTCCGCCGGTCTATACCGACTGGACGCAAACCGTTTACGTCGATACCTCCGCACCCGTCTCACAAATTATGAGTTTTAATCCTGTCACGCATGGCGTGAATCAAAATCGTAACCTCGTGGTGCAATCCGTGGATGGCCTGGCCAACAACATTCACGTACTATTTGATCTTGGCTCGGCGCTTACCAACACTCAGATTCTTTCCATGATCAGCAGTTCCAATCAAGCCACGCAGACCGATACCAAACAGTGGACCATGGAAGCGCAGGGGTTAACCAGCGGCAATCATGTCGCCACGGTAGTAACCTACAAACCAGATGGCACGTATAACATTCAGAGATTTTCCGGACTTTCCACCTCCACCATTTTTGGCCAAGGGCTGGGAGATCTGAATTTTAACGGTTTATATAACGTCGCAGACGTCAATACATTTGCCGCTCTGCTGGCCAGTAACAATACCGAATTCAATCCGGCGGCCGATTATCTGGGAACCGGGGTGATTAACACCCGGGATCTGATCTTGTTCGGTCAAACTTTGCAGCAAAAAAATGCGAACAGTCAAACCATGACCGCCTACGATAATCTATTGCAGCAGTACACTGGCACCACCAATTTAGCCGCGTTGTTGACAACATCCTCCGTGCCGGAGCCTACGGCGGGGGTTCTGTTGATGGCGGGATTGCCGTTGATATTTGTGCGGCGGCGTCGCCGCAATGACAAAAGGGCCGTGCGCCCGCATGTGGCCTGATATTTTAGAAGGAGGTTCATTATGAACCGGAGAAAAGGCTTTACCCTTATTGAACTCTTGGTGGTCATCAGCATTATCGCGCTGCTGATCGCCCTGCTTCTGCCAGCGTTGGCGAGAGCCAAGCAATTGGCCGACTCGGTAGTATGTCTATCTAATGTGCGGCAGATAGGCTTAGGGGAGAACATGTTCGCCAATGAACATAAAGGCCTGGTGCAGCCGGATACGGACAGCAGCATCATGCAATACACTGAAACGCCCGATGCGGGTCACACCATGTTCGCGTATCGCTACACGACCTATGACCCAGCCACGGGGCAGTATGTGCCGGTCGGTAACCCCGTGCTAAAAGACTGGGCCAGCGCGCTGGTACCCTATCTTGGTGGCCAGGAAAATCAGACGTTCATGAATTTTGGGGTCAACGGTGCAGGCTCCAAGGTTTTCCTGTGCCCCAGCGACCCAACCCTCAACGACCAATATCCCGGCTACCAGTTGTTCAACAATGTGGAAACCGGCCAGAATGGTAACACGCAGCCAACGCCTGCGGGCTACCCGGGATACTTCCAAGGTTATTATCCGATATCCTATGGAATCAACGCCGACATAGCGTCGGCCAATTACAATGGTCAATACGCCGCATTTAACCCGAATTGGGCCTTTCAAATTGCAGCTGGTTCCAGTTCATCGAGTGCTCACACCGCTGCCGCCGGATGTAAGCTCTCATCCGTGGCCAATCCCGCCAGTACCCTGATGTTCGGCGATTGCGGCGTGCGGCCCAATCCAGGCGGCATCGATGCACAAGGTGGCAACGGCCTTTTCTATTGCGATGAAACGTACTACACCACCGCCTACACCTACGCGTCAGCGCTTCCCGCCAACGTGAATGTTGAAACCCTCCAGGCTATCGCCGACGATGCCGCCCTACGCGATCGTATTCCGTTGTCTCCGAACGTCTTGCCGTTGCCGGTAGGCGATGCCGGCGGCAACAACATGGGATGGCTGCGTCATGGTACAACCATCAACATAGCATTTGTAGATGGCCACGCCGCGGAAGTTACGCCTAGCGACTTTCCGACCGTATTCGTTGATCCGCATTAAAGCTTGCGAAACATGTTTTTGACCTCATGCGGCCACGGATTCCCAATCCGTGGTCGCTCTTTTTTATGCGATGTCCGGAGATTGCTTACCGAATCAACTCTCATTCGAAAAAATATTTTTTCCTGCCTGTAGGGGTTTGCCCTCCCGCGGCAACGTATAGGTTGAACGGGCAATCACCGAGGCAGGCCGCAACAGGCCACCCCGGTGATTGAAGCCCGATGTTGAGAAGTGTTTGGAAATTTACGGAGTTTGCATTTATGAAGTACGGATCACGAAAACCCTCGCAACTTGTAACCCTGGCCGCAGCGCTGGCGATGGCGTCATCCTTTGGCATTGTCGCGATGGGAATTTTTGGTTCATCCCATGCCGTTCACGCCGATGCCGCGTCCGGTGTGCCGGCTATTAATCCGAAATTGACGGCGTTTGCCAATCAACTCTCGAACGCATTTGAAGCGGTAGATAAAGCAGATCGCAACGCTGTGGTCAATATTCAGGTGGTAAAAGTAATTCCCCAGGCGCAAGCCCCCAATCCCGGCGGCCCCATGCAACTGCCCCCCGGCTTTCGTAAAATGCTTCCTCCCGGAGCCTTCCCGCTGGTTCCTTCCAACCCCGGGCCGGAGACACTTTTTGGCACCGGCAGCGGGGTAATTATCTCCTCTGATGGATATATTGTTACCAATAACCACGTGGTCAGCGATGCCACAAAAATCACGGTGACCTTGGCGGCTCATCGACGGTTTAAGGGAAAGGTGATCGGCACGGACCCCAAGTCTGATTTGGCGTTAGTGAAAATTGCCGCCAGGAAGCTGCCCTTTCTCACATTTGGCAATTCCTCGCATGTGCGGGTGGGGCAGTGGGTGATCGCGATTGGCTCCCCATTTGGCTTTAGCCAGACCATGACCCAAGGCATTATTTCCGCTAAGGGACGCACCAACGTCAATGTCATTGCGGAAAATAACCCCAAGCTCGCCGGTCTAACCTATTCTGATTATCTCCAGACTGATGCAGCTATTAACCCCGGTAATTCCGGCGGCCCATTGTTGAACCTCAAAGGGCAGGTAATTGGTATTAATTCCGCCATCGCCACGAACACCGGTTCGTTTAACGGCATCGGTTTTTCCATTCCCTCCAATGAAGTCAAATATATTGTTCACGCCCTGAAAAAATACGGTAAAGTGGTGCGGGGATACCTGGGCGTAACCATTGCCGATGTGCGGCACAGTGTTGTTCAAAAAACCGCAAAAAGCTTTGGATATGATCATCTCCATGGCGTACTTGTGGAACAAGTTTGGCCGGATTCGCCTGGTGCCAAGGGTGGTTTGAAGCCCGGAGACATTATCACCGCCATTGATGGTGCCAAAGTAAGTACGATGACCCAACTGCGGAATACCATTGCCGACACACATCCTGGAAAAGATGTCACACTGGGGATTTTCCGGCGGGGAAAAATGGTGAATTTGACATTTGCCGTCGGCACGCAACCGGCCAGCATCAGCCAACTCACTCTAGCCGGCCCCACTGGTGAACAGCCTGGCGTGGTGCAATCCAAGTCCTTAGGCGTCACCGTGGCCAGCGTGAGTTCAGAAATTGCCAAACAGTATCACCTTGCCAAGCCCGAAGGTGTGATGGTCAGCAAAATAGATCCCAACGGCTTAGCCGCCGGTGCGGGTGTAAATCCCGGTGATATTATCCTGCGTGTGCAGGGTCATACCATTACTTCGGTAAATGAGTTTCAATCCGTGTTGAAAAAAGTGAGTCTGTCAGCCGGTATACGTATGTACGTGCGTGGTGCTGACGGCTCGGAACGCTTTGTGTTTGTGCAGCAGAGCAATTAACGATTTCATGGCTTCTCCTTCTCCCTGATGCCTCGGAGCCACTCCCGCTCCGGGGCATTTTTTTGCGCAATTTTTCTGGGGGTTCATTTTCTATACGATCACAACGCGGTTGACCTGCGGATTTCGCGGATTCGGCGAATATTGGTAGCATCTATCTGGGATCGTCCAACTGGTTCGCAAGCCGCGCATTCCCCATGCGCTCTGTTTGGCTTGAGATGTCCCTAATTAATCCCCGAATGGCAACCTCGTGCGTCGATGAGCGACGGACTGGCCGGGACACTTTGGCGTTTTCGGTCAGAATGTCCCGTTTATAGGACTGGCAAAGCCGCGTTAGCATGAGCGATGGCCGGGAAAATCGCTGAATTCAAAAAATATTGGCGCGGCACACCGATTGCATAGTTAAGTGTAAGTGGTGAGCGCCTGAATGTGTGGGCCTCCATTACAAGTAAAATCCTAATTGGAGTTCAGTTTATGAAACTGCAAAAAATGGTGGTGATCGGTGCGGCCTTATCCGCAGGGTTGGTTTTCGTCGGCATGTCTAACGCGGGCGTGGTCTCGCAAGCATTAGAATATGGTCCCGGTCTTTCGCCGGTAACAAATCCATTCACCCAGACGATGAATTTTAACAAATTTCAATCAAGCCTCGGCACGCTCAACAGCGTAACCGTGCAAATCGCGGATACCAGTCGTGGGTCGGTCCAAGTCACGAATAACTCCACTAAGACTTCTGACTACAGCATCAGCCTGGGCGAACAGTTGGCCCTGAAAGATTCAAGCTCGACTGTCTTGGCGAGTTTTCTGGACCAGTCGGCGGCGAGCTCCGCTACTATCGCCTCCGGAAATAGCGACACAATAAATACCACAGCCAGCGGATCAAGCCCGGTCGATACGCTAAGCTCAAATCTTTCGCAATTTATCGGCAGCGGCCAAATCGCCCTGTTGCTTTCCGGTTCCGGAGTGGCGCTTGTCAGCGGAGCTACTCCCTATTCCGCAGCTACCAATTCAACCAGCGCTGGAGTTGTGACGCTGGATTATAACTACTCCTCCGGCAGCGCCGCGCCCTTGCCCGGCAGCGGTGCTCTGGCTTTGATCGGCGGAGTCACGCTTATCGGTGCCATGGCCATTCGGCGACGAGCTGCTCACTGATCTAAGAACTCAGCAAATACAATACGTCCAATTAACAAAAAGCCCAGCGGCTAAAACCGCTGGGTTTTTTTCCATTGGTTCCAACGCGCACTCTCCACTGCGCTAAAGTAAAACTCAAGGCCGAAACTTTAATATTTTTACAAATTTTATTGACATAAAAGCGATCATCTTTATACTCATACCAGTTCGAGAGAGCCTGAATGTCGGGTCTCCCCTAAAAGTAAAATGGCAACAGGAGTTAAATTCATGAAGCTGCCAAAACTATTGGTTATCGGTGCGGCGTTATCCGCAAGTTTCGTCATCGCCGGTATGGCGAACGCCGGTGTGGTGACGCAAGCATTAAGCTATGGTCCAGGTCTTTCGCCGGAGACAAACCCATTCACAGACGCGATGAATTTTAATCAGTTCCAAGCAAGCCTCGGCACCTTGACCAGCGTAACCGTGCAATTCGCGGATAACAGTAGCGGCAGCGTCCAAGTCACCAATGGCTCATCCACAAGTTCTCCATACAGTATTAGCCTGGGTGAACAGCTAAGCCTGACTGATCCAGCTTCTAAGGTCGTGGCTAGTTTCCTGGACGAGTCCGCGGCGAGCTCCACCACTATCGCCTCGCACAACAGCGACACCATTAATACCACGGCAAACGGATCAAGCCCGGTCAATACGGTGTCAAACCTTTCGGAATTTATCGGCAGCGGCCAGATCGCCTTGTCGCTTTCCGGTTCCGGCGTGGCGCTGGTTAGTGGAGCCACACCCTATACCGCATCCACCAGCTCGACCAGCTCAGGTATCGTGACACTTGTTTACAACTATTCCTCCCCGGGTGCTGCACCGCTGCCCGGCAGCGGTGCTCTGGCTTTGATCGGCGGAGTCACGCTTATCGGTGCCATGGCCATTCGGCGACGAGCTGCTCACTGATCTAAGAACTCAGCAAATACAATACGTCCAATTAACAAAAAGCC
>JAJZDN010000193.1 GCA_021805985.1 Planctomycetota bacterium
TTTTGACCTTGGCCTTCGGCTCGCCCGTATTACGGATGGATATTACCACATAGGATGGCTTGATTCGCAGGCCGGCTTCGACCATCGCACGCGTGAACACAAAGACTTCCATCATGTTCCTTTCCAAAAACAGACAATCGATGCCACCAACAACGGCTGCATCATGGAAGTCAATGTTAGCCACCGTCGCGGACAGTTGTTGTCCGGGTTGTAATCATCCCTTGCACAAGTCGCCCACAACAATCGCGAACTGGCACAACCCACGGGCACAACGCTGGTGCTTATGCGGGATGGCAAGATGGTCACGGTATAACCCCGTCGCCGCCGTGTGAGGCGGCGACAATCATAATTGCCGCTTACCGCCAACACCGGCACGCTCTTGGCTGTGGCCCAATCTCGTGGGCTGGATCAGAAATAACCCATGGGCCGGCCGCGTCGCTGGAATTACCAAATATGGACCGCAGCAGCTCACTGACGTGAAAACAGCGCAGTGGGACTGCCAAAATAATCCAGGATATTGGCGGCGTTGAGGCCGTATATGGTGCCAGCACCCCCCAGAGTTCCGCATACGTTTATGGTATCCCGGATCGCCGGGACCTCTGGTTGAACGCCACGACCTTTTTTTTGCCAAAGTGCGAAGGTTGACTTAACAGCACCCCCCTGGCTGTGTGCGCGAACAAAGACCCCGCTGCGGGCGGTTGATATTTCGTGATACGCCACCAAACTTGAAAATAAAATGTTACGGCAAAAGTACATTTTTAAATTTGAAGGGCACGATCACATGCTGTGCAATTTCAGGCAATGTAAATTGCACTGTAACCGGCGGCCCGACAGGCTTTTTAGAAACCGGGTAATCAATAGGAAAATTTGTGTTATACGGAACACTAAAACTCTGAAAACTTTGCGACCATGACTCCCTTTGAAATCTTCTGCCGTGGGCGTCTTCGAGCGAGAAGTTCCATGGATTTTCTGCCTCCATTATTTCGGCCTGTACAACCAATGAGTTCCTTTTTGATGAAATATTTTCCGGAATATCAACCGAATAGTCTAACCAATAATAACCATGTAACTTTTTTACGCCGTTTACCGTGATCATCAATCCTGTGATTTTGAAGGTTTTGGGCTTACCTGAATTCAACGGATATCGGAATGTTTTCAATTTTGTGGCAACAATTGCTGAAATGGTCCCCTTAAGGATTTTGATGCGGTTTCCAATATTATGTGGACGACGCAGTGGAAACCAACAAGATGCCCACCATTGGGTAGCGGGCGTGGATGTAAACGACATCTGATCACCGAAAACCTGATCGGGATAAACTAATGCGTGGCCATGATTATCAATGGCTTCCGTGACATGAGGCTGGTTCGGTAGTATCTGCAGGATCATAAGGTTGGGATTAATGGCAAAAATCATTGTCAATGTAAATTGTTGCTGTATAGCGGGCCGCTGGTCCGTAAAATTTACGCTGCGCGATAACCCAATTCCGTATAATTCAGTGAGAAAATCCCCCTTAATGGAAAGTGGCGTTTTCGGGCCAATGAGGTTATTTTGGTTGGTTATCTGCAGGCCATGT
Source organism: Planctomycetota bacterium (assembly GCA_021805985.1). GTDB lineage: Bacteria > Planctomycetota > Phycisphaerae > WQYP01 > WQYP01 > JAMDCX01. The sequence goes on from JAJZDN010000193.1 coordinate 1,575, forward strand.
ACAGAAGAATTATACGGATTCCATATCGAAATACCGGCCTTAACAGCAAGTTGCTGCATTGCGGTCCAAAATAGCGCATGATCAAGGTTCAAATCTACCGTATGCATTTTCATTTCAGTTAGCATATTGGCTGGCGTGATGGTGTATTTCAGCCCAGTTTGCCCCATGATGTTCTTTATTGCCTCGCTGACCGACGCATTTTTTAAATGAACTGTGATGAAGCTATCCGGTAACGCTCGATTATTACCATCTGCCGTGCTTAACCGAAATATCACGAAAAATATACATAGCCCCATACCATAGAGAATTTTTTGAGACACAAGATGGTTTCCTTTTTATGAAGTATGTCAGCAAAAATTAATCTTCTGCATTATAGAGTACATGATACGGGGATCGGTTACAAAGAACCACAGGTTGCTGCTGTATTGCTTCTGGACCTGTGACAGATTCTGCAAGGTCTTCATGGCCCTGAGGCTTGGCTTTCTAACTCTGCCGTTAACGGCACCGCCAGTCAAATCCATACTCCAATCCAGCTCGGCACCGCATATACCCGCCGCACCCACAAAACAAATTCCCCATTGCTCGGGGGCCGAAACGGGGATGAATCATGGATGGTACGCATTGTAAGCGAACTGGGCTTGAAACATACTACCCGCCCCGAAGGACGACCAATCCAGACGAAGATTGCGGAGGCCAACATATAATTTTAATTGCGTCCCCGTATATCACCAGCTATAAATTATAATGAAATGAGCTGCATTTTCTGCGGTGAACCCCAATAATCATTCTTCTCCTTACCATCTCATCAAAATCTTCTCCGCGCACTTTGCGCCTCTGCGGTGAACCCCTCCGCTCTGCCAATCCCCCGGCATAACCTGGAACATCCATGCATCTGCCGGAACTTGACTTATTGGGTATGAATTCATACGCTATAGGTATGAAAACAATTGTATCCGTCAAGGGGCAGATAACCATTCCCCAGCCGCTTCGGCGGAGACTGGGCATTCGTGCCGGCCAGGCTCTGGAGGTCAGCGAAGAAGCGGGCCGCCTGGTTCTGGCCAAGGCCGACGCGC
>JAJZDN010000082.1 GCA_021805985.1 Planctomycetota bacterium
GTAAGTTACCACATGCTCAATGCCAAATGCTAAATACTAAATGCTCAATGCTCAATGCTAAATGCTCAATTCTCAATGCCCAATACCCCCCCCCTGCTGCATCGGCTTTTTTCACCGCCTGCCCTGGCCTAACTTCCAAGTCGCTTTCGCACAATCTCCACATACTGCTTTGCCTGCCGGGATAAACTGAAATGTTCAAGCGCCCGTTGCCGCCCCGCCACCCCCATGGCCGCCCATTTCTCCCGATCACCCAAGGCCCGAATCAGCCCGGCCCTAAATCCCACGACCGTCGGCTCATGTACATGCCAACCGGTCACCCCATCAACCACCGTTTCCGCCGGCCCACCTAATGCGTGTACCAGCACCGGCCTGCCCATCATCATGGCTTCCACGACGGACAATCCAAAAGATTCCGCCCCGAGATAGGCGTTGATGGCAACATCAATAACCCCGTAATACCGCTCCGGGTCGGGCACACTTCCTACCAGATGCAGCCGATCGGCAATGCCCAATCGCTGGGCCGTAGCCCGGAGTTGATTGCCGAATTCACTTTCTATCGGGCCGCCCAAAAGCAGTAAATGGGTATTGGCGTACGCAGCAGGTAATTGCTCCATGGCCTCCAAAATCGCCGCCTGCCCTTTCTCGGGCGTCAGGCGCGCGCAAATTCCCAGCACCGTCGCCTTCGCGGGGATGCCAAGATCCTCCCGGTTGACCGCCTTGGCCGCCGCCGGGTCAAATCGGCGTTCATCAGCCCCAAGGTATAACAACTGAGCCTTAACAGGCCAATCGCCGAGTGTGGACGCGGTGTAGACGCTGTTAGCAAACGGGGTCACATTCCAACGGCGCAGCGTGTGCTGTGTCATCCGCCGATTAATGCCAAACGGATATTTACCCATTATATTGGGCATCTCCCAAAAACAGGTAATACCCGCGTCATAAGCCGCCATCGCCGCCAACGGCATCAGATTTGGCCACAGCACATGCACCGCCTGAGCGTTGGTCTCACGCAAAACATTCGCCAGTTGCGGTCGGAGTGCAGCCACAGCCCGCCGGACCTGCAATTGCAGGCGTAATTTACTTACCAATCCCCCGCGAAGAACCGGCAAAGGATCGACATCCAGAACCCGCACCTCAAATCCCGCGGCCCGCATGGAATCTGAAAAATCCCCCTGTCGTAGGGAGACCACGACCGGCTCAATTCCCAAGGGATGCACCGCGCCGGTTAAACCGCGCACCGCTTGAGCAACGCCACCGCTGTCGTCCCCGGTAATCAGCCATCCGATGCGGATTTTCTCACGGTTATCAGTCACCACCGCGCGATTCCCCTCGCCAAGCCAACAGAATCAACGCGCGGATACTAACACCGCTCCGCATGGCGGACAAGGAAGACACTGGGGAGCAATGGAGGCTTCGCGGTAATTCGTAATCTTGGTGCGGCCCAGGTGAAAAGGACCTCCAGCCGCTTTTGGCGCGGCGGAACATGGCTCCAACTTACCACAGTCAGACAAACCTCTGTGGTCCGGGTGGCAATCTAAGCGCGTGCCAATCCAACCCATCCCCGGTATCATAGGTTCGCAGTAAAAAAGGTAGCGAGACCCCATCCAATGAATGAATCCCAGCCCACCGAGTCTCTTACCGGAAAAGCTTCCCGCGGATTTGTATGGATGGTATTGCAAACCGTTGGCTCCAAAGTGTTCGGCTTTGCCGGGCAGATGGTACTGGCGCGCTTGCTGCTGCCCAAGGATTTCGGCATCATGGCCATGGCCTACGCCGCCGCCGCCATCCCCTCCATGATCCGTCAAACCGGCATCATTCAGATATTGGTCCAAAAGCAGTCCGCCTTTGACCGCTGGGTGAATGCCGGCTTCTGGATGGAGCTAACGCTAGGCGTACTCGCGGCACTCGCCATCGCCGCAATCGCTCCGGGTGCATGCCTGTTCTTCCATACGCAACGACTCTTCGGCCCGATGCTCCTGATTGCCTCGCTGGCCATCATCGGGGCTTTCAACACGGCACCATACGCCCGACTCATGTTGGATTTGCGATTTAAGACGATCGCCCTAGCCGGCATATCCTATAACATGGCGGTCGTAATCCTAAGCATAGCTTTTGCATTCCTCGGCTTGGGCGTATACAGCTTTATCCTGCCACTTCCCATCGTGGCAACCGCACGGGTCATATTTTACTGGCGAATGGCGCCGGTTCGCATCAGAATGGACTTACAACTGCACCGCTGGCGACCCATGTTCCTCGATAGCATGTTCCTGATGGGATCGGGTCTCTTTGCCACCATCCTAGCCCAAGCCGACAACGTCGCACTGGGGCGCTTTGTGACTGCCGCGGAAGTGGGCTACTACTCTGTGGCCTCAAACCTTTCATCGCAGGTTTTACAAATGTTGTCAGTAAATCTGTCGAACGTACTATTTCCTGCGCTTAGTTCCCTCAAAGATGACCCGTCGCGCCAAACCGCCGCATTCTTCCGTGCCGCACGCCTGCTGGCCTTGATTGGCATTCCAATGTGTGTGCTGGAGGCGGCGCTGGCCCGGCCAATCATCACGATTATTTATGGCCCCAAATACCTCACTGCGATTCCACTGCTGGGGCTGTTGGCGTTGGCGGCCGGAGTCAACCTCCTTTTTGGTCCGTTACAGAACTTCCTGCAGTCGCAAGGGCGGTTTTCCATTTTGTTTAAATGGACAGGATTTCTGGTAGGGGTTTTTGTGGCAGTCGTATTTATCGCCGCATGGCAAGGCGGGGCGCTTTGGGTCGCTTGGAGCGTGTTGGCGGTGGCGACGATCTTTCAGCCGTTAGGAATGTGGCTGGCCACCCGTGGCCGGGGGGGCTCATGGCGGCATGTGGCGGCGGTTTATCTTCCAGCAACCTTCGCCAGCGCGTTGGCACTCCTTCCACTGGAGTTGCTTCTCTGCGTTGTACCATGGATTGCGCAACGCTGGTGGGCGGCCGCTGCAGTTGGAATAGTGACATTTCCACCAGCCTACATGTGCCTGGTGGGCCGCTTGAGGCGCGATGACGTTAATGAAATTCGCGGGCAGGTTGGCCGAAGGATCAAGCCGTCAGCGGAACCGCGCGCCGACGCACAACGAGAGCAGCCCTAGACGCCACGCACTGGCCGGGTACAATTCCTTGGTGTCGGTTCGGTGAGACAATATCCCCATTCGGGGAGCCGTTCGGCTGCGCTAAGGAGCAAAGAAGATGGCAGAATCGCAACAGCCGGATCGCGGATACCATTACGAGGATCCAAACCAAACCTGCGCCCACCGCTACCTCATGCCCGCAATTCTTAAAATCCTCAACGGGGAACGGGAACGCAGAGGCGGCGGCCCGCTGCGAATTTTTGACTTAGGTTGCGGCAACGGATCAGTGGCCAACGACCTGGCACAAAGGGGGTATATCGTTAAAGGGGCGGACGCGTCCGAGGAGGGAATCGAGCAGGCCAAACACGCTTATCCGAACTTGAATTTGCAAATCGGATCAGCCTACGACGATTTAGCGGCCACGTTTGGCACGTTTCCGGTTGTAATCAGCTTGGAGGTGGTCGAGCACCTGTACTTCCCGAAAAAATTTGCTGCGTGCGTCGCATCCCTTCTTGAGCCAGGCGGACTGGCAATTATTTCGACCCCTTACAACGGCTATCTAAAAAATTTAGCAATCGCCCTGCTAGGTGGATTTGATCGCCACGCCACCGTGCTTTGGGATCATGGCCACATCAAGTTTTGGTCGATCCGCACGCTCACAACCCTGCTCGCTGATGCTGGCCTGCAAGATATTAACTTTGGTCGCGTTGGCCGCATTGCCCCTTTGGCCAAATCAATGATTGCGATGGCGAGGAAGGCCCCTTAACAGGATCAAGTCCAATCGCGCCCGCCCGGTGCAATCGGGGTGGGCGCACATAGGCAGTTCATGGGCGCTTGACCGCCTGCCCGTTCGTCGGCTATTCTCACGACGTTGGCATTTTTTTTGTCGGTTCGAGGAGAAGCGCAGGTGTCCGGGAATAAGGGCGAAGGCAGTTTGAGTCGGCACCGCAATATTCTGCTGTCGGGCGTCATCGTTCTCGCGGCAGTAATCCTCTCGGACGCGGCTCTGAGGGTAACACTTGGACTTGGAAACCCAATCCTTTACCAGTATAGCCCGAAGGCCGGGTACGTACTGGCACCGAACCAAAAAACCTTCCGGTTCCTGGCGTGGAATCGGATCAATCGCTGGGGAATGCGCTGCCCTAATTTTACGCTAGCGCGTCCCAAGGGCACCTACCGAGTAATGTTCATAGGGGACTCCGTCACCTACGGCACGACCTTCGTGGATCAGTCCAAAATATTCACGTCAAGGCTGGCTAAACTCCTCCCAAAAATCATGCACAAACCGGTACAGGTACTCAACGCGTCCTGCGGCGCGTGGGCAACCGGGAACGAGGTCGGGTATTTGCGGAGCCGCGGCACGTACAATTCTAACCTCGTGGTGCTTGTAATGAATACCGGCGATCTCAACGAGCCCTTCAACACGCAACCGCTTCGCCCCGACTCCCCCTACCCAAACGCTCCGCCGTTCTGCGCGATTTCCGAGTTGTGGTTCCGCTACCTCTGGCCGCGGATTAAGGGCATCGCGCCGTTCCGGGACAAAGGTTCCTATGTCCCAGCGAAGCCCCAGTCCCCCCCGGACATCAACACTCTTCTGGACCGGGCCAAGGCGATATGCGAGCGGCACGGAGCGCGGTTCGCCATAGTGTTCCATCCATTTCGTGGAAAGTCTTGGAACCAAGCGCCGTATTCCCACGACCTTCGAAGATTACACCGCTGGTGCCATCGGAATAACGTGGCACTGCTAAACCTAACATCGGCCTACGCTCCCTACCCCACGGCCAAAGTTTACTACTCCGGGGTCCACCTCAAGGCGTTCGGAAACCGGCTTGCAGCGCAGGCAATCGTTGCGGATTGGCCACAGTTGTGTGGCACCGGGCCGCAGAAACGGAAGAGCGGACATTAACCCGCCCGCGATAACGGCTTTTTGGTGCAAATAATATGCATATCTCAATAAATGGTCTATCAATGGGCAGCGGCGGCGGATATACCGTTGGCATCGAACTATTCCGCCACATCGCTCTGGCTCGGCCAACTTGGAAGGTGACGTTGGCCGTGATCACCGGAAACGCTCTACACGAAGAGGCCAAATCTCTGTCGCTCCCCGCCAATTGCCACCTGCATTGGGCACCCGCTTCCACCGCCAACATCCGCGCACGCATGGTCTACGAACGCGGCGAATTCGCCACCCGGGCACGCAACAATCATATCTCCGCCATCCTGCAACTCAACGGCATGATCATTCCCGGAATCGGAATTCCCACCATTGCCCATTGCCAGGATCCCTGGCCCTACCGCCCCGAAGCCTGGGATAAAAAAACCGATGCCATCAAGGCTTTTCTCAAACGGCGGGCCAACAAACGGGCATTCCGGCAGGCCGCATTTGTCGGCTGGACCAGCGGCTACCTCAAAGATTTAATGTGCGGGCGACTGGGCATTACGCCAAAAAATGGCGGGGTGATCTATAACGGCATTCCGGATGAATGGATAAAACAAGCCCAAACCGCAATGCCACCCTACGCGGGCAGGCCCCTGGAAATTGTCACCATCAGCAATGTCGCACCCTACAAACAACAGGAAATGGTTATTCGGGCCATACCGGAGCTACTGAAACGCCCCGGCCTGATGAAACTCAAATACCGCATCGCCGGCCATTGCCCACCTGCCTATGCCGCTCACCTGAAACAGTTGGCCACGCAGCTTGGCGTGGCCGATGCCGTGGTTTTGGAAGGGCGCGTAAGCCGGGAAAGAATTGTGCAACTTTTTTCCATGGCACGGTGTTACGTGCTCATGAGCAAATGTGAATCCTTTGGGTTGCCAGCCATTGAAGCAATGGCCTTTGGCACACCGGTAATCGCGGCCGATTGCTGCGCCATTCCCGAGGTCTGCGGAAAAGCGGCCCAGCTTTGCGACATGGATGATCTGCCCGGATTGGTCAACACAATCGCCAAAGTCGTTCTTGATTCCGAACTTGCGGAACAGATGCGACTTGAAGGCCTCAGCACGTTGGGCCAATACTCATGGACGAAGGCTGGCGAACAAATGGCAGAAGCGATAGATTCGGTAGCCAAAACCAAATAATCTCTGATCGCGGATCGCTCTTACGCCGGTGCGTTCGTCCATTGGACAAATACTCCCTCCACCGCCGCGTAGGCATGGGCGTTTTTATAAATGATTGATTCGCGTATCGGCTTGGCCAGTGCCGAATCATGCACAATCAGCACCGCCTTCGCACCCGGTGCGCCGGCCAGTTCCGCTATCGGCCCCTGAAAACTTGATGCCCGCACGGAAACCAGTGCCGAAGGACCAATTTTCCACGGAACACCATTCGGCCCCGCAGCGTCGCAGTACGACGAAACATTGACAATCTGATTAGCTCCGCCGCAGGTCAACAGGCATCCTGCCTCCAGGCGCGCGTTGGTAATCGAAAGTGTGGCCGCGTTAACTCCGCCCCCGCTGAAGGCCACACCCACCCGATTTTTATCCGAACCACTTTGGATCAGCCGGTCAATAACAACGCATCCCCCCTGCCGAATATCAATTCCAATGCGGCTGTAATTATCGACGTGCGAGAAACGATGGCAAAGGCTCTGGTCGTTGCATATTCGCACACCAACCTCCGTATAAAGCTCAATGGATTCAAAAGTACATTCATCATTGTTCACGCCGTGCGGGTGCTGCAAGCTTCCAAGCTGGATTCCGATTGCAGCGTTGCGGAATGCCATATTTTTAACGTCCACCGCCGTACTCGGCCATCCATAAAGCGTTTCAATTTGCACCAGCACACCTGCCGTTCCGCCACCGTCAAGTTCTATGCGGCTTAAGGAAATATCGGGGGACGCCAGAATTTCCAAAAGAGTGCCCCCGTGATGGCCCACCCATTTCAGAGAGGTTCCGACCGCCCGCTTAATATCGGACCAACCCGGCCCACAATTTTGCGGATTACACCCTCCAACGCCTTCAATTCGAACCCCCACGGCCTTTCTTATTGAGATTGTTCTGGCAATTTGGAACACTCCTCGGCCCAGCCGCACAAGACCATCGCCCGATACAGCCACCTCAATAGCCACCTGAATCTGCGAGGAATCGTCTCCACCACTGGGAACAAGAATACCGGACATAGGAATGCCCCCAAAAAGGAAAAATGGTATTGTACGCATCGCGGTGTGCATGGTACACTTAATCTAAGTTTTGCGGAGTGTTACACTGTTCTGTTTGCGCGTTTAGCGCGATGGAGAGGCTGTGGATTTCATAATCATGATCTTTGCGTTCGCCGCCACCGGCATCTATGCGTGGCAGTTGTTCCGCGACAACCTGCGCATCCCGACATTCTGCTACGTCTGGGCCACTTCCGCGGTTATCCTGGGTTCCGGTGCGATCTACCGCGAGGTAACGGGAGTGCGAGCACACTATTACGACGGGCTTGGAGGGGTCCACTGGCTTAAATGGAGCGAATACGGAAGCGCCATGCTGGCCGCCTCCGTCGGCCTTGTTTGTATTGCAATCGGGCATTACTGGGCCAACCGCAAACAGTGGAACATAGCGCTTCCGGAGCTTATTGATTCACGGGCACCCGACACTGAACACCTGCGCCGCTGGGCTTTTTTTCTGCTCCTGGCGGGTTTTGTTCCTATCCTAGCGACCGGAATATTAAATCCCGTCACGCTCATAAGGGCACTTTTACACGGCAGATCGGTGCACGGTGCCGCTATCTATCTCTTCTCGGAAGGAACGTATTTTGCATTCTTTAATGTGTTTTCCAACCTCGTTCCATTCGGCGTCGTGGCTGCGGCCATCCTCTTCTGGGGAAGAAAACGGCCCTGGATATTACTGGCACTTGTTGGGTTTTTCTGCGTAATTGAGGTTCTCGGCGGGACACGTTCCGCCGCTGCGGGCCTTTTGGCCCCTTTTATCGTGCTGCCGCGATACATGGGAAATCCCAAGTTATTCCGTAAACTCGCTGTGATCGCAGTTGTCGGCGGATTTGTTCTCTTCACCGTGCAGTTGGTATACCGCACCGCCGGCTTTCAGCATGTTCAATTGGGATATGCCCTCTCGCGGACGAACCCAGTCGCTGCCGTCGACGGCTTCGAGTTGGATTGGACCGGAGAAGCCATGCGCAATTATGGAGAGAGATTCCCTTTCTTAGACGGCCAATCCTATTACGCCGTTTTAGTAAATCCGGTTCCCCGGGTATTCTGGCGCGACAAGCCCGGCGGGTATTCAGACGTCAACGCCGCGAACCTAGGCTTCGGATTCGGGACGACAATGACTTCTGCTTGGCTCGGCGAGGCATATGCTAACTTCGGCTGGTTCGGCATCCCAATCGTCGGCCTCCTCGCCGGTGTCCTGATGGGGATACTTGATGTCTTTATCCGCCGGTCCGGAGCCTTTGCCATGGCCGTATTTTTACCGCTACAATTTCATTGGGCCTTCTGGATCCGGGGTGATTCAGTAAGTTATATGGACACGTGGCTGTTTGGCATGATCCTGCTGTCAGTAGCGATGGTACTCACTGGGCCGGCGCGACACCCCGACCAACTGCCTGCATCCATGGACGCCGCAGATATCGCACTTTGACCACGCTATTATTTCGAACCGCCGCATTGCGCTATCGCCGAATCATATACATCCATGAACTTCTGGGAAACGACGCTTGGCGACAGGGTTCCAATTGCCCAACGTCGACCGTTCACGCCAGCCACGCGGAGTCGGTTGGGATCCCGTAGAGCGATTGCCAGCGCCTCAGCAATCGAACTAGGAGATTCATCGCACATAATCCCCGCCGAGCTTGCCAATATTTCCTGCCGTAGTCCGATTTCCGGAGTGACCAGAACGGGTACGCCGCACGCCAACCCCTCCGCCAATGCCATTCCAAAACTTTCATGAAAGCTCGGAATAGCGATAACTGTAGCTGAACGCAGAAGAGCGAGCTTAGCCTCCCCTCCCACGAGCCCGAGAAAATATACGTGGCCCGCGAGGCTGGCGTCCTCGACGAGGCGATGAATCCTGCGGATGTAGCCGGGATCGCCGGATCCAGCGACCACCAGATGCAGCCCGGGAAACTCCTTGACTAACGGCGGCAACGCTGCAATGAGCGCCGGAAGATTCTTCACCGGGTGAATTCGGGAGAGAAATAGCAAACGTGGCCAAGAGTCCGGTAAACCGGGGAAAAATTCTCTCCACTGGACACTTTCCGGCAATCCAGCCAGAAGTCGGCTCTCGACCGTCAGGGGGATTACCACACGCCGTGGCCCAACTGGCAGCATTGCGGCCGCGTGATCGAGCTCCGCCTGAGTGGTGAAATGCAGAGCTGCCGCACCGGCCAATATTTTCCGCCCGACAGCCGCCAAAAACAACCTTTTGCGCAGCCGATGGTGCGCCAGGCTGCGGCGAAGGAGCATTCCGTGTAACGAGACGACGTACGGAATCCCGGCCTGTGCAGCATATTTTCCCGCGGCAGCGGGCAAAGAATCCCATAGGCCGTGGAGATGCAAAACACTCACTCCTTGGGCAAAGGCGCGAATGGAGCCCCGGTTGCCCCAGAGCCTCTGCGGCAAAACGACCATGCGGGTCCGCCCGACCGTCACTCCCGCCCAATCGGAGTGCCTGCAAGCAACCTCGCTATGACAATCGCTGTCGGCCAGCGCTTCGCAGAGCGCTAATAGCGCAGAGCTTGGGCCGCCGTCGCTAAGCCTACTGGATTCAATCACATGGCCAACACGCATGATTTTCCTCGACCACGATTCTCCAAGGGTTCGCTCCCGAAAAGCCAGCGCCACCCATGGTTATTTGACGTCACTAATGGCCAGAATACCAGACCGGCATAATTCTGTCACAGTATACCCTCGCCTGCGACGGCCACGGAACGGGAAGGCAAGGCAACGCGAGAGCGCAACCGGATGAGTGGTCGAAGGGAAAAATCAGCGCCGCGGAATAGAACCTTCGCGGCCGCTTCGAAATCCTAGTGTTGTGTCCCTAAGGCTTCTTTACACTTGGCGACCTTGGCGAGAATCGTATCGGCATCCTTGGTCCAAGTAAATATTTTCGGGTTTTCATTGTGCGCTGCGAGATATTCCTCAATGGCCTTGATAAGAGCGGGCACGCTGGTAAAGACGCCGCGACGGATCGCTTGGTCCGTGATATTGCGGAACCACCGCTCCACCATGTTCAGCCACGAGGAACTCGTGGGGATGAAGTGCAGGTGAAATCGAGGGTGCCGTTTCATCCAACGTTTGACCATGGGGCTTTTATGCGTGGAATAATTATCCACGATCAAGTGCAAGTCCAAGCCGGGGGGCGTGTTTTTATCGATGGTCCCCATGAACCGCAGAAACTCCTTGGAGCGGTGCCGTGGAAGACATTCCCCCAACACTTTTCCATCCAGCATGTTCAAGGCCGCGAATAAGGTCGTCGTGCCGTGTCGTTTGTAATCGTGTGTCATCGTGCCGCAGCGGCCCTTCTTCATCGGCAGACCAGGTTGAGTGCGATCCAAGGCTTGAATCTGGCTCTTTTCATCCACCGACAGCACCAAGGCTTTCTCCGGTGGGTTCATGTACAGCCCCACGACATCCCGTAGTTTCTCCACAAAACGTTTGTCGTTGGAAAGCTTGAATGTTTTGACACGGTGCGGCTGGAGTCCGTGGAGCTTCCAGATACGCTGCACCGCCATTCGCGAGATTCCCTGTGCCCTGGCCATCGTGCGAACGCTCCAATGCGTCTGGCCTTCCGGCTTGCTATGTAACGTGGCTTCCACCACTGTTTGTATTTTTTCCGGCGATAAGGCTTTTTTTCGGCCAGGCCGTGGTGCATCTTTCATAATTCCGGGCACGCCTGAATGCCCGAAACGTGCACGCCATAGCAGAACGGTGGGACGACTGACATCCAATGTTCTGGCAATAGCGCTATTGGACTTTCCCTGAGAGGCCAGCAGTACTAACTTTGCCCGCAATGCTATCTTCTGAGGGGTTTTGCCGCTGGTTTTCAGGAATTCCAGCCGTCGTTGCTGGTTAGCGTCGAGAACAAGTGATTTTGCTGCGTGATTTGACATGCCCACATCATACCGGGGCTTCTCAATATGTCAAGCTATTTACGGGACACTACACTAGCAACGTAATACGGCTGTTGAAAAGATCAAGCAACTAGGGCATGACGGCGGATGGATGTTTGGTTCGCTCAGCGAAATGCAACCGCCGGGCAACGCGGACGCGCTCGCTCGCATTGCGTTAAGCCGATAACATGAACGGGTGTTCACTATTTGGAATCGGATCCCAACCTAGCCAAATTAATCTATGCGATTGACCTGGATTACCGCAATACATCCCTAAAGATAGCCAACATGTTTTGCGCGGTAGCATCCCACGTCAAACTTTTCTCCGCCAGTTCGCGGTTAACAAGCCCCGTCTTGCGCCTGAGATCCGCGTCCCCCAAGAGATTCTGCAGGGCAGCCGCCGTGCTCGGGACGTCCCACGGAGGTACCCTAATACCGTTAACCCCGTCTACAAGAACATCGTTGTGGCCGCAGTCAAGGGGCCAGATAAGCGGAAGCCCAGCCATCATCGCCTCCGTAAATACGCCCCCGAACGCCTCGCCCTTGCTGATCATCGCGAATATGTCGGACCAGCACATTTCCTGGAGCGCCCGTTGGTGTGGCAGAGACCCTAACGCATGTATCATCTGCCTTGCCGGGGAGGCTCTGACGGCGGCCATTATTCGTGGCCGCTCTGGACCGTCTCCGACCAGCCGCAAGATCGCATTTGGAAATTTTTCCGCCGCCACGCTGAACGCTTCCACGAGTTTGGAAATCCCCTTCAGCGGCACCCAACTCGCAACGCAGCTAATCACAAGCCTGTCACGGATATCCGCAGGCCGGGGAACCCGCCGCATCTCGTCGGGAATGGTGTCCGCCCCATTATGGATCACGACCGACTCGACGTCGCGAAAGATGCTGCGGCGGATTTTCTGCATCGGCTGCGCCACATCTACCATGCGTGCGGCGTGCCCCTGAACCTCCTGAAAGAACGTGCGACGAGCCCGAAACGTGGCACAGTCCTCGATTTCGCGTACCGCGTGATCCGTAATCACATATGGAATTCCCATAAGTTGGTTCAGCCGAAAGGCCACATATCCGCTCACCCATGTGTGGTGGGCATATATGACATCCGGCTTAAGAGCCTCGACTTGCCGCATCAGCGAGCGCTGCACGAAGGCGTACGAAATTTCCGCCTGGAGCCACGGATTGGCGTTCGATTGCCACTTCGGCAACCCGGCCGGATATAGTGGCCACTTGAGATATTGCACCTCAATACCCTCAAAGCGATGGGACCGTGGGCATTCCGCAACGCGCCGGAACCACGGAAGCGTCCTGACGCCCGGCGGAAACCAGGGGGTAAATCGAATCACACGCAAATCCACCCCAGCCCGGGCGATGGCCGCAGCCTGGCGCAGTGCCCATACCCCGAATGTCGGGTTGGCTGGCGACGGAAAGGTGTGGGTCAACATCATTACGCGCATTTAATCGTCCTCCCGATCCGGCGATTCGCCAGCAAACGTGGCCAACCGGCCCAGACTCCGCCGTGACTTGGCACAATTCTATCAGCGGCCGCGCAATTCGCCACCGGATTGGCGCCGACTTCGCCCAGCAGCGCCGGCCCGCATGTGTTATATTACCTCCATCCATGTGGCAAGCCGCAGTCTACACGGCTCGGCCGAGAAATGTTGCTCGTAGGAGCCGCCAAGTGAAAATCGCTCTATTTCAACCGGTAGTACCCGTTTACCGGGTTCCGGTCTACGACCTGCTAGGCTCACAACCCGGAATTGAGCTTAAAGTTTTTAGTGGCGGGCAAGCTGCGGGCAGTCTGACGGAAGCTGTCCCCACGGAATCCTTTGAAATAGAATACGCGAGAATGCACCCGTTAAGGCTTCCCGCCTGCAAGGGTCTTTCTTGGCAAAGCCGACGAGCTGAGGCGATGGATCCGCAACGCTTTGACCTGTGCATCCTCCCATGGGACTCGCGCAACATACTTCTGCCATACCACGCGGCCCTGGCGCGCCTGCGAGGAATGCCACTTGTCCTCTGGGGGCACGGGTATTCCAAACAGCCTCGCAAGCTCACGGAAGCGTGGCGGCGGTTGCTTGGCAGAATCCCCGACGGCCTGCTGCTTTATACGCGCACCGTCGCCAACGCACTGACCCAACGGTACCATTTTCTCCCAAGCCGGGTCTTCGTCGCACAAAACGCCATCGATCAGCGCCCCATCCAATCTGCGGCCGAGTTCTGGCGTAACCGGCCCGAACGACTAAAACAGTTTGCGGACGGCCATGGGCTTTCCGCGAACCGCACAGTCATATTCATATCGCGGTTGGAACCCGACAATCAAATCGACATGATGATCGATGCGACAGCGGAACTCCACCGTTGGGACAACCGCTGTCGCTTGGTCCTGGTCGGCACAGGGAGCCAAAGGGAAGTGTTAGAATCCCGGGCTAAAGCGAAGGGGATAGCCGCCGCCGTAAGATTCGTCGGAGCCTGTTATCAAGAGATGGAACTCGCCCCATGGGCATTGAACAGCACCGTTATGGCGTACCCAACCAACATTGGCCTAAGCCTGCTTCACGCGTTCGGTTATGGCCTTCCGGTGATCACCGGCGATAACCTGACCTCGCAAAATCCGGAAATCGAGGCGCTGCGGGATGGCTGGAATGGGCTTCTCTTTCGTGAGGGCAGTGTCATGGATTTGGCCCGTAAATGCAGGCGCGTCATGGAGGAATCAGAACTTCGCGGCTACCTCGGTGCCAACGCCCTCGAAACAGTGCTCACGCGTTACACCATAGCGAACATGGTTCAGGGTTTTTTGGACGCAACCCAATTGGTCGATGGGAAAATCCGGACGGTTATCACCGCCACGCGAGCCGCGGACGCCCCATAGCGTCGTCGGCCAACTCCACACCAATTCCCGGCAAGCTCAGGGCGGTTTAGTTTCAGTAATACTTCAGGATTGGCCAGCAGTATTCAGGATTCAGAATTACCCGTTGTCCCTCGTTGAATCGCCGCGCCCTGCATTTCAATAAGTTTCAGCGTTATCTGATGTTCATAGGAAGCCAGAAATACACAGAAATGAAACCCCGTTACACCATCCAGTATCCCCAGACGAAACAGATACATGTAGCCGAATCGCACGAGCCATTTGGCCGGCAGCCTCGGCCAGATTTTATGTTTGATCCAGCGCCGCCGCTCAATCGGTCCGCCGAAAAAGCTGAACGTCATCGTTCCGTCCGCAGTTCCGCGCTCTATGCGAAAAAGCTCCTTTGCCTCCAGCGTGCTGTAGTGGTTGTGCTTGGCAATATAAAATTCCATGCCCCGGCGGTCATTATGTTCCATCTCCCCGTGGAGATATCCAATCTTTCCATCAACCACCATGTGCTCATGAACCTCCCGCTCCTCATAACGCGCCTTGCCGTGCCGAAAAAATCGCAAATTCCAGCTAGGATAATAGCCGCAATGGCGTATGCGTTTTCCGAGGAAGATAAAAAACCGGTTCACATAAAAACCGTTCTCCGCACAGCGATCTGTATCTGCAATGGCCCCAAGCTCCGCCGCCAGCGCGTCGGTTATCACTTCGTCGGCGTCCAGAATAAATACCCACGGCGTCTTGATCGGCAGATTGCTCAACCCCCAGTTTTTCTGCCGCGCGTATCCCAACCACGGCTGAAATACAAACTGCGCCCCGCCGTCACGGGCGATCTTCTCTGTCCCATCGGTTGACCCGGAGTCCAAAACAAATACATCGCGGGCTTTGCCAACGGCACTGGCCAGCGCAAAGGGCAGGTTCACTTCTTCGTTCTTGGTTGGAATCATTACCGAGTAGTTGTGTGTGTTGGCCATACTCTCTAGGCCCCCTCAGCATTAACACTTGGAGATTTTTTCCCCATTTGACGTTCCTTGATCAACCGCGCCGGATTCCCCGCCACCACTGTCCACGGCGGCACATCTTTCATCACCACCGCACAGGCCCCCACTACCGCGCCCTCGCCCACCGTCACCCCCGGCCCGATAAACGCCCGCGCACAAATCCACGCATCGGCCCCCACTGTAATTGGTGCCGTTAACAACGGCATCGCCAGGCTGGTGTAATCATGCGTGCCCGCACAAATATACGCCTCCTGACTCAAGGACGACCGCGCCCCCAGCCGCACCAGCCCCAGATTATAAACCACCACATCATCCCCCAGACAGCCCAACTCCCCCATTTCCAGCAACCATGGATAATAGACGCGACTCGTGCGACGGATGGTGCACGTTTCGCCGATCTTGGCACCGAATTGCCGCAGCAGCATCACCCGCCACTTCGACCAGGTATGAAACGAATAGCGGTAGAGGGTGGATTGCACCATGCTCCACAGCAGCCGCCGAATTTTCCAACTCGTGGGTACCGGCGAAATATTCCGCGCCGCAGCCGCGGCTTGAGTTGTCGGCGAGGTTGGCGTTACCGGATCGGTCATGCAATATATCATGGCGGAAGAACCGCCGAAGGGCAAGGAAAACGGCCAATTCTTGGTATCGATAAATGCACAAGGAGGCGGCAGAGGCAGACGGAGGACAGGGCGCCAGGGAAAGGGGCCAGAACGCAGGAGCTAGAAATTAGAATGACGTGTTTGTTTTCCAGGGGCGAATCAGTGAAAGGAAACTGCAAAAAACGCTCTTTGCGTGCAATGAAG